>CAMCJM010000076.1 GCA_945874835.1 Pseudomonas synxantha
CGAGCTTGAGTGGGAGTCATCACGCGTTCAACTTCAGTAAATATGCCGCCCGGTACTTGGGCGCATTTGCGTACCGGTTTAATAGACGTTTCGATCTGAGTACGCTGCATATGCGCCTGCTCGTAGCCGCCAC
Source organism: Pseudomonas synxantha (assembly GCA_945874835.1). Lineage (GTDB taxonomy): Bacteria > Pseudomonadota > Gammaproteobacteria > Pseudomonadales > Pseudomonadaceae > Aquipseudomonas > Aquipseudomonas synxantha_B. The sequence goes on from CAMCJM010000076.1 coordinate 134, forward strand.
TACCTGCACCCCGCAACCCTTGCGAGAGGTTCGCATGGCTGAACATCATTTCTAATCAGGTGCCGCCTTGAACAGATTCAAGTGGCCTCACTCAGAAGCACCACAACCCGTAGGAGGCGCTTTAGCGGCGACATATTTGAAGCCCAGCGACAATTGGCTCAGTCGCGGCTAAAGCCCCTCCCACGACGAGGGTCAGGGCTGAGGGTTGATCAACCGCCCCAAGCCCGCCAGCAACCGCGCCAGTGCGCCTTGGTTGGCCTGCATCACCGCTAGCCCTGCGCTGCGCATCGTCTGCGCCGTCTCGGGCTCGCGCCAGAGTTGCGCAATGCGTTGCGCCAGACCGTCAGCATCGGCCGTCTCGCTCAGGGCGCCGGCCGCGCGCAACTGGGCGGCGATCTCCAGAAAGTTGAACAGGTGCGGGCCGCTGAGCACCGGTTTACCCAGCGCGGCTGGCTCCAGCAGGTTGTGCCCGCCATTGGCCACCAGGCTGCCGCCGACAAAGGCGATATCGGCCAGCGCGTAAAGAAACAGCAACTCGCCCATGGTGTCGCCGAGCAGCACCTGATCCGCCGCATGAATGGCCTCGTCCGTTGAACGACGCTGCGTGCTGAAGCCCTGCCGCTGGCACAACTCGAACACCGCGTTGAAGCGTTCGGGATGGCGCGGCACCAGAATCAGTAATGCATCAGGGTGTTGCTCAAGCAGCTGACGATGGGCAGCGAGGACGATTTCATCTTCACCAGCATGGGTGCTGGCCGCGATCCACACCGCGCGCTGCGTGGCCTGCCAGTGTTCACGCAAGGCAGCGGCGCGGGTCAGCAGGGCCGGATCAATGCTCAGATCAAATTTGATCGAGCCTGTGACCTCAACACACTCAGGCCGCGCACCGAGGCTGCGAAAGCGCTCGGCTTCCAGCGCCGTTTGTACGGCAATCAAATCCAGCTCGGCCAGCATCGGCGCCGTCAGTTTGGCGAAGCGCGCATAGCCGCGTGCCGAACGCTCGGACAGCCGCGCATTGGCCAACGCCACAGGGATGCCACGCATGGCGCACTGATGGATATGGTTGGGCCATAGCTCGGTTTCCATGATCACCGCCAACGTGGGTTGCACCCGCTCGAGAAACCGCGCGGCAGCCCAGGGCAGGTCATACGGCAAGTAGCAGTGCTGCACGCGACCGGCGTATTCCGGGCCGCCGAACATGGCCTGAATGCGCTCCGAGCCGGTCGGCGTCATGCAGGTGATGGTGATCGGCAACTGCGGGTAGCGCGCCAGCAACTCACGCACCAGCGGCGCGGCGGCAATGCTCTCGCCCACCGACACGGCATGCAGCCAGATACCACCCGGCTTCAGCGCAGGCAAACCTAAAGCAAAGCGCTCGCCGATGCGTTTGGCATAGGCCGGCGCTTGCCAGGTACGCCAGGCTAAACGCCCGGCCACCAGCGGCAGGCCGAAGTGAAACAACAGGGTGTAGAGGCGTCTATTCATGGCGCGCAGCTTATGCACTTTGGCTAAACCCGTCGAGTCACGTGCTGTGGCGTCAGCCAATTGCCTGCAGGTGCTGGGCAAAGCACTCAGCCAGCCACAAGGCCGCCGGGCCTAGCGCCTCATCACGGCGACAGACCAGCTCAACCACCAGCGGTGGCGGCGTCCAGTCGCTGCTCAGTTCCACCAGTTGGTTCTGATACGTCGGGTACTGCACCACATGACGCGGCAGCCAGGCCCAACCCAGGTTACGCATCAACAATTCCGCCATGGTGTAGAAGCTGTCGGTGCGCCACACCGACGGGCTGATTTGCTCACCGCCCGGATAGTGGCTGTCCTGCGGGGTCATCAGCAGCTGCCGGTGACGGGCCAACTCACGCCGATCTACATGCGCCATGCCCGCCAGTGCGTGCCCGGCCCCGCACACGGTGACCATTTCGATGGTGCCCAAGCGCTGACGCTCCAGCGCATCGGGCATGTGTTCGTGGTGGAACAGCAAGCCGAGGTCGGCGCGGTGCTCCAGCAGTTTGCGCGCCACATCGCCTTGCGCGCCGCTGGCCAACTGCACCTCCAGCAACGGGAACTGCTGCGCCAGCGCCTCCAGGCTGTCGAGCACCGGCTGATAAGGCATAGCCTCATCCTGCGCCAAACGCAGGCGCACCTCCTCCCCACGCACCAGCCCCAACGCGCGCCCTTCAAGCCGCTGGCACTGGCGCAACACCTCGCGCGCCTCCTCCAGCATGGCCATACCGGCCTCGGTCAGGCGCGGCTGACGGCCACTGCTGCGCTCGAACAGACGCACGCCCAAGTCTGCCTCCAGCAGGGCAATCGCACTGCTCACGGCCGATTGCGCCCGTTGCATCTGCCGGCCCACGGCGGAAAACGACTGACCCTCGGCCACGCTGACAAACAGGCGAATCTGTTCCAGGTTCCACTGCATAACCTATCTCCAAAGCGGATAGGTAATGACTTTATCCCATCCGCCAACTGACTAGAATCACCCCATATCTGCTGGAGACTGCACCGTGAACGCCTACCTCTACCTTGCCATCGCCATCGCCGCCGAAGTGGTGGCAACCACCTCCATGAAAGCCTTGGATGGATTTAACAAACCTTTGCCGCTGTTGCTGGTGGTGGCCGGTTACGGCATCGCTTTCTGGATGCTCAGCCTGGTGGTGAAAACCATCCCGGTGGGCATTGCTTACGCTATTTGGGCGGGCATGGGCATCGTGCTGGTGAGCATCGCCGCAGTGTTCCTCTATCAGCAAAAGCTCGACCTACCGGCCATCCTTGGCATGGCCCTGATCGTCAGCGGTGTAGTGGTGATTCAGTTGTTCTCGCAAAGCACTGGGCACTGACCCTCGCGCGAGCGGCTGCCGTTATACTGCCCACCTGTTTTCCCCGGTGAGACACCTGCATGTCCCAGGCATTAAGCACTGATGTTTTGATCGTCGGCGGCGGTATCGCTGGCCTTTGGCTGAACGCGCGCCTGCGCCGCCAGGGTTTCGCCACCTTGCTGGTGGAGAATGCACAGCTAGGCGGCGGGCAGAGTGTGAAGTCTCAAGGCATCATCCATGGCGGCGCGAAATACGCCCTGCATGGCGCACTGACGGGCGCATCCGAAGCCATTGCCGACATGCCACGGCGCTGGCGCGAAGCCCTCGCGGGCAATGGCGAGCTGGACCTCACGGGTGTGCGCCTGCTGTCCGATGCGCACTACCTGTGGTCGCCCGGCAGCCTGGCCGGCAATATCACCAGCTTCTTCGCCAGCAAGGCCGTGCGCGGCCGGGTTGATCAGGTCAAGGGCGAGCACCTGCCGCCCGCCCTGCAACACCCTAAATTCAAAGGCAAGGTCTACCGTCTGGCTGAGCTGGTGCTGGATGTGCCGAGTCTTATCAAGCGTTTGAGCGAGTTGGCCGGCGATGGCTTGCTGGCCGCAGAACGCATCGAGCAATTGCATGAAAATGGCGAGCTGGTTGGCCTGCTGGTCGATGGCCGCGAGATTCGCGCGCAACGCATCATCCTCAGCGCCGGGCGCGGCAATGCCGACCTGCTCAGCGCCCTCAGCCTCAGCCAACCCGCGCAACAACTGCGCCCGCTGCACATGGCGCTGGTCAAAGGCCCGACCCTTAAACCGCTGTACGCCCATTGTCTGGGGGGCGGGCCGAAGCCGCGTGTGACCATCACCACCCACCCCGCCACCGATGGTCAGTGGGTGTGGTATTTGGGTGGCGACTTGGCCGAAGCCGATGGCGTGGCCCGTGACGAAGCCGCGCAAATCAAGGCTGCACAGAAAGAACTGAGCGAACTGCTGCCGTGGGTTGATCTGTCTGCCGCGCAGTGGGCGACGCTGCGAGTGGAGCGTGCCGAGCCAGCGCAATCCGGCCTGGTGCGCCCGGACAACGCCTTCCTGCATGAGCAAGGCGCGCTGATGGTGGGCTGGCCAACCAAACTGGCCCTAGCGCCGGATTTTGCCGACCGCGTAGTCGCCGCCCTCAACCGTGACGGTATTCAGCCGCGCGCCCATGCAGCGCTGCCTGCCCTGCCGCGCCCAAGCGTCGCCGCCGCTGCCTGGGAGGAATTGTTCTGATGTTGCACACCCTGCACCGCCCACTGGGCAACACTGGCCTGCGGGTTTCGCCGCTGGGTTTGGGCACGGTCAAACTGGGCCGTGATCAAGGCGTGAAGTACCCCACTGGCTTCACCATCCCCGATGACGCCGCCGCCCGCGCCCTGCTCGCCCAAGCCCGCGATCTGGGCATCAACCTGATCGACACCGCGCCGGCCTACGGCACCAGCGAAACCCGCCTCGGGCCGCTGCTGCGCGGCCAACGACAGGACTGGGTGATCGTCAGCAAAGTCGGTGAAGAGTTCGACAACGGCCAGTCGCATTTTGATTTCAGCCCGGCGCACACACGCCGCTCGGTGGAGCGCAGCCTCACGCGCCTGGAGACGGACTTTATCGACCTGGTGCTGGTGCATTCCGACGGCAACGATGTGGCCATTCTGCGTGACAGCGGCGTGTACGAAACCCTTGCAGAACTGAAACGCGAAGGCAAAATTCGCGGCTTCGGCCTCTCCGGCAAAACCGTCGAGGGCGGCCTGCTGGCCCTGACTACGGGTGATTGCGCCATGGTCACCTACAACCTCAATGAGCAGGGCGAGCGTCCCGTGCTGGACTACGCCGCGCAACAAGGCAAAGGTATTTTGATTAAAAAGGCCCTGGCCAGCGGTCACGCCTGCCTGGCACCTGGCATCGACCCCGTGCGCGCCAGCTTTGAGCTGATCTTCAGCCACCCGGCCGCGTGCAGCGCGATCATCGGCACCATCAACCCGCAGCACCTGGCGCATAACGTCGCCACCGCCGCGGCTGTGATTCAGGATATTGCCTGACGCTTATGCGGCGCTGATCTGTGCCAAGCTCACTGGCCGCATCCCTGCCCACAAGGAGTTGCCATGCCCCGCACCTTGATCCGCAAAGACCCCAGCAGCTTCAAAACCCTGCAACTGCACGTTGAAGCCAGCCCCGAAGGCCTTATCTACCAAGGCCGGGGCATGCCGCTGAACTTCGCGCAGATGCTGGCAAAGCGCCAACCCGTGGCGATTGCTGACACCCAGCGCTTTGCCGTGGAGCTGGCCAACCTCGGGGTGTCGGTACGCCTTACGCTCAACTGGCAGAGGCACGATTACTGGGTGCTGGTGCGTCAGCGCCGGGCTGATCGTGGCGATGTGGTGCTCAAACTGATATCCGGTTACGTCCCGGCGCATGAACTCAATCTGCCGCTGCTCACGGTGATTCAAGAAGTGGCCGAAGAATGCCTGCTGGAAACACCGGAAGGCTGGCTAAGCGGGCGCTTTGGCGACACCTGGCTGCCGACACCCTACCAAAACAGCCTGCCCTATCGGGAAAGCGCCCACTTCAGCCTCAGCCCACTCAAGGGCGCAACGCGGCCGGTGCAATGTGGCGCGCTGAAACTGCTCGAACGCCCACATGCCTACGTGCACCTGCCCACCGCGTCACTGCAACTGGTGTACGACATGCGCCTGGAACTGCACCAAGAAACGCGCGACCTGAGCTTGCTGCATGTCGATGAATGCCTGGAGCAAGGCACCCTCGTCGCCCGCCTCAACCGCGCCCGGCCAGATTTATTTCTGCTGGCACTCGACCAAGGCCGCCCAACGGCCAACCTGGTGACCCTCACGCAAGGCCAACTCAAACCCGTCAGCACACGCGGCCTATGGCTGGCCGAAAGCTTCGCCCCACAAGACGGCTGGCTGGTGCGCGACGAACGCATCCGCTGGAAAGAGTGGCTAAGCCTGCAAGGTATCTGAACGTCGCCCGGATAAACCCCACGACGAAGCCAAACCGTAGGGTGGATGACGCCTTTTTCATCCACCGTTACCGCGCAACGTCGGTGGATGGGTGAAGCGCCATCCGCCCTACAATAGCAACGTAGGATGGGTTAAGGAGCTTGCGACGAAGCCCAACGAGACCCGCCGCAACCTGTTGGGCTTCGCTGCGCTCAACACCAACCTACGAAACGACCGCACGCCCCGTAGCCCGGATGTAATCCGGGGGCAGTTACTTCAACTCGCTGGAGCTTTTGCCGAGCAAACGCCTGGCGACGATCAACAACTGGATTTGCTGGGTGCCTTCGAAGATGTCGAGAATCTTCGAGTCGCGCGCCCATTTCTCCAGCAACTCATCCTCGCCGTAGCCCAGCGCACCGGCCAGTTCGACGCATTTCAACGTCACCTCGTTGGCCACCCGCCTCGCCTTGGCTTTGGCGATGGAGGCTTCCTTGGAGTTGGGCAGTTTGTTGTCAGCCATCCAGGCGGCTTTCATCGTCAGCAAGCGCGCGGCTTCCCATTCGGCCTCCAGGCGATAGAGCGTCGCTTCGGCATGGCTGACGCTGAGCAACGGCGTGCGGTAATCCAGCTTGCAGACTTTCTTCAGCAGTTCGCGGGTGCGGTCCAGCGACGCCTTGGCCACGCCCACCGCCATCCCGGCGACCAGCGGACGGGTGTTGTCGAAGGTTTCCATCACTCCGGCAAAGCCCTTCTGTACGTCGATTTCCGGGTTGCCGAGCAGGTTGGCTGCTGGCACGCGGCAATCGCTGAAGCTGATGGCTGCGGTGTCCGAGGCCTTGATGCCGAGCTTCTTTTCCAGCCGGGTGACGGTCATCCCTGGCGTGCCGTGCCCCACCACAAAGGACTTGATCGCTGCACGACCGAGGTTTTTATCGAGGGTGGCCCACACCACCACCGAGTCGGCACGTTCGCCGGAGGTGACGTAGATCTTCTCGCCGTTGAGCACGTAATGATCGCCGTCCTTGATCGCCGTGGTGCGGATCGCCGCCGAGTCCGAGCCGCAGCCCGGCTCGGTAATCGCCATGGCCGCCCAGGTGCCGCTAAACCGCGCCAGTTGTTCATCATTGGCTACGGCCGCAATCGCAGCGTTGCCCAAGCCCTGACGCGGCATCGCCAGCAGCAGGCCGACATCGCCCCAGCACAACTCCATCACCCCGAGCAGGGCGGACAGATTGCCACCATTCTTGATGCCTTCCTGTTGCTCGCGGGCTGCGCCACGCTTGCTGGCGGAAGTTGCGCCAATCGCATCTGGCGAACCGGCATTCATGCCATCAAGCAGCGCTGCGAGCAGGTCAAGCTCCTTGGGATAGGCGTGCTCGGCCTTGTCGTATTTACGTGAAATCGGCCGGAAGTAATTCTCCGCCACCTGATGGGCCTGATTGACCAAGCCACGCAATTTCTTGGGGGTTTCTAAGTTCATGGTGATGCGCCCTTAGAGCTGGAGACCGCCGGCCATAATCGCCAGCGCACGCAAATCGCGGTACCAGCGCTCGGCTGGATGTTCTTTGGTAAAGCCGTGGCCGCCGAGCAACTGCACGGCGTCGGTGCCGATCTTCATGGCTTTTTCGCTGCACAGCAGGCGTGCCAGATAGGCTTCGCGCTGGAAGGGCAAACCCTGCTCGGCCCGCGAACACGCGCGCCAAACCATCAGGCGCATGGCGTCGAGTTCCACCGCGATGTCCGCGACCATAAAGGCCACGCCCTGGCGATGGCTGATCGGCTCACCGAAGGCCACTCGCTCGTTGCAGTACGGCACCACATAATCCAGCGCCGCCTGCGCCGTGCCCACGGCCAATGCGCACCAGGCCAGCCCGGCGTAATCGAGAAAACTCTGGTAATTGAACGACTCAGCGGCCAGTCGCGCCTCAACTGGCACCTTCACGCCATTAAGCCGCACACGCGCCGTGCTACCTGCTTTCAGGCCCATGGCCGGTTGCGGGCTGCGCTGCAGGCCTTTGGCCCCAGCCTCGACGATAAACAGCGCCGGGCCATCGGCCGCGTGCGCCGCGACGATCAGCTGGCTGGCATCCATACCGCGCAGCACCAAGCACTTTTCACCGCTAAGGACGTAATGCTTGCCACGCTTACGCGCACGGGTCGCCAGCTTCTGCGGATCAAACAGCGGTGTCGGTTCATTCACCGCAATGGCCATCACCGGCGCGGGTTCTTCACCGACAAAGGCCGGTAACCAACGTGCCTGCTGCGCAGCATTGCCCCACCGACGGATGCAGTTAGCCGCCGACAACGGCACCAACAAGGCCGCAGCCAAAGACAAATCGCCTTTACCCAGCGCTTCGGCAATCAGTGCATTGCTCAGGGTGGTGCGCTCACCGGCCATGCCGCCCTGAGCCTCACTCACCGCATAGTGCGTCAGCCCTAGCTCATGCGCCTGGTTTAGCAACGCCGCTGGCAGCGCGGCTTGCTCATCGGCATCGTGGGCCAGCGGGCGCAGCACTTCACAGGCGAAGGCTTCCAGCATCTCCACCAGCATCTGCTGCTCATCAGACAGGGACAAATCAAACAGCGCATCCGGGTCAACCGGGCGCGGCAGCTTGGCCACTTTGCCTGCACGCTGAGCCGCCGCGCGAAAGCTCGCACGGCTGCCGGTATAGATCAGTTTTTCGAAAGGTTTGCGCAGCTTTAAGCGATCCGGCCAGTCAGCCTGGGCGACTCGATTCAGCACTGCCAGGGCACGGCCCTGTACGTCGGAACTCATGGCATCTCTCCATACGGGGGATGCCACGGATCATGCGCGCGGTCAGGGCAAGCGCCTATGACCGCGCCGACGCGCTTGACTGGCAAAGCAGCCAGTCAGCGTGGAGGGTTACTTGCTGCGGATCTTCTCGACAATCGCAGTGGTGGAACTGTTTTCCACCAACCCCAGCACCCGAACTTCACCACCATAGGCGCGGACAATATCGCCGCCCACCACGCCCCCAGTGCCGTAATCGCCGCCTTTGACCAACACGTCCGGCTTGACCGCACGAATGAGATTCTCCGGGGTGTCTTCAGCAAAACTCACCACCCAATCCACCGCACCCAGCCCCGCCAGCACGGCCATGCGGCGGTCCACGACGTTGATCGGCCGCCCTGGCCCTTTCAGGCGGCTGACGGAAGCGTCGTCGTTGACCGCCAACACCAGTCGATCACCCTGCGCGCGCGCCTGTTCCAGATAAGCCACATGGCCGGCATGCAAAATATCGAAACAGCCGTTGGTGAAGACGATCTTCTCACCATGGGCGCGGGCGTCCTCAATGGCCAGCAACAGCTGATCCGGACTCAGCACACCGCGCTCGGAACCTGCCTCGCGCTGAATCGCACGGCGCAGTTCCGGCGCACTGATAGCGGCGGTGCCGAGCTTACCGACCACAATACCGGCGGCTAGATTGGCCAGTGCCACGGCATTCGGCAGCGCCTCGCCAGCAGCCAGGCTGGCGGCCAGGGTAGAGATCACAGTGTCGCCCGCACCGGTCACATCAAACACTTCACGGGCACGCGCGGGCAGGTGCAGCGCCGGGTGATCTGGGCGCAGCAAGGTCATGCCATGCTCACCACGGGTCACCAGCAGCGCACCCAACTCCAGCTCCGCCATCAGCGCCGCGCCCCTGGCCACCAACTCGGCTTCATCACGGCAGTGGCCGACGATGGTTTCGAACTCGTGCAGGTTCGGCGTAATCAGGCTCGCGCCCCGATAGATGGAGAAATCCTTTCCCTTGGGATCGGCCAGCACGGCAATGCCTTTGCTACGCGCCAGTTGCACCAGCGCCTGATGGTTCTGCAGCGCGCCTTTGCCGTAATCCGAGAGAATCAGCACCTTGATGCCGTCCAACTGTGCTTCAACGCTCGCCGCCAAAGCTGCGCTGTCGGTGCGGAACGGTTCTTCGAAATCCATACGCAGCAACTGCTGATGACGGCTCATCACGCGCAGCTTGACAATGGTCGGCTGGTCTTTGATCGCCTGGAAGAAGGTCTTCACGCCAACCGCCTGCAGGCTGTTGCGCAGGCTCTCGGCGGCTTCATCCTGCCCAGTAACCCCGACCAATGTGGCCGGCGCACCAAGAGCCGCGATGTTCAGCGCGACGTTGGCCGCACCACCTGGACGATCCTCAATCTGCTCGACCTTAACCACCGGCACCGGCGCTTCCGGCGAAATCCGCGAGGTACCACCATGCCAATAACGATCGAGCATGACATCGCCCACCACCAGAACGGCGGCCTGGTCGAAACGCGGCATGGACACTTTCATAAACACTCCAGAAACGGCAGAACAGATTGCCAGGGATCATAACATTGGCAGGCCACTGCGCTGGCTAACCGCCGAGCGTGCGCACCCAGAACAGTTCATGGCGGCGCACCGCCTTGCGGAAGAATTCGTCTTCGCCGGTAGCGGGCCAGCGCCGCCCGACCAACACATGCTGAATCCAGCGGCGGATGCGCCGTTTGAGCGGCAACGGGGCTTGCAAATCGTGCTGCATGGCCAGCGCCATGGCTTTATCCAGTTGCTGCGCGGCATCCAGGCACGGGCTCCATAGGCCATCGGCCGGTAACGCCTCAATGGCCGGCGGCAGCGCGATGCCAAACCCGGCCGGGCCCATGGGCCAGCGGTCGTTGTCGTGCAGGTGGTTGGCGTATAGCAGCAGGTTTTTTGGCTTCCAGCTACTAAGCTCGATCGCTTCTAGCAGCGCCTGGGTGCTGGCGACATGGTCGCTGTGCGGGTCCAGTTGCGGATGCGGCGTGACGACAATCTCGGGCTGGTAATGCTCAAGCGCAGCCACCAGATCCGCCAGCAGATTGCGCCAACTGGGCACGCCATCGGCATCACCGGGCAACGACAGGGCATTGTTCGCCCGCACGTAGCGAATATCGGCTTCGCCGGACTCACGCGAACCGAACGCCTGCTCAGGCTGGGCCTGCATCGCCGGCAACTGCAGGCAGTAATAGCCCAGCTGCAGGCACTGGCTTTGCGGCACACCGCCCCACAGCGGTACCGCCAGGCTGTCCCAGGCACGCAAACGGCCCTTGAGCTGAGCGGCAGCCGCTTTTTCCAGCCCGAGGATTTGATAAGCCTCGGCTTCAATTTCGCCCTGTGTGAGGGTCAGGATGCTGACCTCTCGCGCCCGGCTGTACAGGCCAAAGGCGGCCAGTTCGGCGTCGTCGGCATGCGGCGCGACAATCATCAAACGCTGCTCGGCGTAGTCCGAGTTGCGCTGCGCATGGAGCGTGACAAACGGATCAAGGCGGCAAAACCGGCCACGCAGCGACAACTTTCCCTGCGCCAATAATTCGCCCTGACCAGACAGGTTCAGGTAGCGCCGCCCCTTCAAGCCCCGTTCAAAATCCTGACGGTCGTTGCCCATCAGCACATAAGGATCGAACCAGCGGCCCAACCAGTTGGCGTTTATGTGCACCTGCAAAATCAGGGTATCCGCCGCCTCAACTTCGCCATCCAATCTCACGCAACCGGCATCAATGCGACCATTAATGGCGCGGGCCGACGGCGCAAAGGCGTAGCTGTAGTCATCACTGGGCGCATAAAACAGATGATCAGCAAACCAAGCCTCATGCACGATCCAACCTAGCACCAGAAGGATCGGCACCCACCACCAAGCGACCAGCACGCCGACGAGCGCTAAGGCAATAAGGGCCAGCAGCAAAGCAATACGCTTTTGTCGGCGATGACGCTTGAGCAGGATCTGTTTGCGGGCTGACATATTCAAACCTGATAAACCGCGACGCGGTTGCACCAGCGGTCTTTGTATTCGCGATCAGCCCTGCCAAAGGAATAGCGCAACGGCTTACCCAGCGCGCGAGCCTCACTCCAGGCAGTCTGCGTATTGATAAAGCTCAGCACACTGCCGGGGCTGAACTCGCTGTTCTGCGGATCAACACCGCCGTTGATGTATTCCAGACTGATCCACTGCGGAGCCTCGACGCGGTACAGCACCTGAATCGCCACCGGCTGATCATTCAGGTAGATCAGCGAGCCGGTCATAAAGTCGCGCATCAGGCTGAACACCTCTGTTAGATGCGCCTCACCGGTGGCTTCAAAACCCCAGCGACGTTGAAAAAGATCGGCATAGATGACGGCCTGCTCGGCAGCAGAAAGCTCGAGCATCGGCCTAACTACGCCGCCCGCCTCTTCCAGTAACCGCTGCTCGCGGCGCTGGTTGTAGCGGAATTTCTTGCTGTACTCCTCGGGTTCGCGCGCCAGGGCCAAGCCCTCTGGCTGTTCACGCAGGGTGCTGATCACTCCAGCATTGAGGATGGAAATATAACGACCGCGATGACGCAGCGGGACGCTGGCGGAAGGCGCCGCTGGAAGAATTAACTCGGCATTGCCAAGGTCGAACAGGCCACGCTTGCCCTGCTGCTTGAGCACATCCTTGGACAATGCCAAATGCCGTCCCCAAGTCGGAATCGCCGCCTGCAACTCATCACCGGCAAACCAGCCGAGATAACGAACCGGCACGCCCGCCAGGCCCGCCAGCCGCTCAATCACTTGTGGATGGGTGGCCACACTGCCGCCGAACCGTTGCCAGGCAGCAGCGTACTCAGATGCCTCGATGACCGTCCAGCCACGCTCGCGCCAGGCGCGCCAATGACTGAGCATCAGGCACCTGGCTCCACGGGCAGGTCGGTATCTTCTGCAAAATCGCGAGCATGCAGACGCGCGTAATAGCCATTAAGAGCCAACAGCTGCGCATGGGTGCCACGCTCAACGATTTCGCCCTGCTCCATCACCAGAATCAAATCGGCTTTCTCGATCGTACTCAGGCGATGGGCAATCACGATGGTGGTGCGCCCCTCAACCACCTTGTCCAACGCAGCCTGAATATGCCGCTCGGACTCGGTGTCGAGCGCCGAAGTGGCCTCATCAAGAATCAACAGCGGCGCATCTTTAAGCAGTGCACGGGCAATCGCCAAGCGCTGACGCTGACCGCCTGAAAGCAACACACCATTCTCGCCGACCAGCGTGTCGTAGCCCTGCGGCATCTTCTCGATAAACTCGGCAGCGTAAGCGTCTTCAGCGGCACGCTTGACGTCATCCAACGGTGCGCCAGCCAAATCACCGTAGGCAATGTTGTTGCGTACCGAGTCGTTGAACAGCGTGACATGCTGAGTCACCAAGGCGATATGCCGGCGCAGATTGCGCAGCGTGTAATCCTCAACATCCACATCGTCGAGCAGAATCTGACCGTGTTCGTGGTGATAAAACCGTGGAATCAAACTCGCCAGCGTCGACTTGCCACTGCCCGAACGCCCCACTAACGCAACCATCTGGCCCGGCTCGGCGACAAAGGAAATGTTGTTAAGCACAGGCTTTTCACTGGTCGGGTACTGAAAGCTGAGATTACTGACCTGCAAACGCCCACTGATGCGCTCACGCTCCTGCGTGCCATGGTCGACTTCAGGTTCCTCATCCAACTGCTCGAAAATACTCTCGGCACCGGCCACGCCCTTCTGAATCGTCGAACTGACTTCAGAGAGCTGGCGAATCGGCTTGGGCAGCAGACCGGCCAGCGTGATGTAGGCCACCAGGTCGCCGGCACTGGCATCGCCACGCATAAACAGCACCAAAAACATCAGCACGGCCATGGCGCTATAAATCACCAGCTGTAGCATCGGTGTATAAACCGCCGATGTCTTGGTCATGCGCAGTTGCTTGTCCGTATTACTGCTGCTCGCACCTAGAAACCGCTGCTGCTCGTAGGCTTCACCACCAAAGCTGCGTACGACCCGATACCCTTGAATGGTTTCCGAGGCTACATGGGTGACATCCCCCATAGCCACTTGAATTTTCTTGCTTTGCTTGCGGAATTTTTTGCTCGCGCTACTTACCATGAGACCGATCACCGGCAGGATGGCGACCATTACTAAGGTCAACATCCAGTTCATCCACAACAAAGTGGCGAACAGAAAAACCACCGTCATGCCTTCACGGATGACGACTTTGATCGCATCCGTAGCAGCACCGGTAACCATGGTCACGTTAAAGGTAATCCGTGAGATCACATGCCCTGAATTGTGGCTATCAAAATAACGATTGGGCAGCGTTAGTAAATTATTGAACAGCGCCACACGCAGATCATGCACCAGTCCCAGCGAGACCTTAGCCAGGAAGTAGTTTCCCAAGAAAGAGCCGACCCCTTGCCAAAAAGCGATCAACACAATCAGCAGCGGCACAGCCTGCACCAATTGCAAATCCCGAAGGTAGGGCACACTAGGGAACAAACTCGCTTCAGGATTAGAAAGACCATCAACAAAATACTTGAGAATGTAACCAAGCATCGGCTGAGTCGAGGCAAAAATCAAAAAACCCAAAATACTCAGCGCAAAAAAGCCAAGATAAGGACGAATATAGGAGAGCAAGCGCAAATAGATTTTCAGGCTCGATGAAGCGTCTTGGCTTGCAGCTTTTCCACTCATAAATACGCCCATAATCGATAAAAGCGGGATATTAACATAGCCCACCCAGCCTGCGATTAGGCCTACTAGGTCCGTGGCTGCGTTAAAAGCGCATAAGTGGCCTGCTCACCCAGCAAGACAGTTATCACCATGTAGTAAAAGACGACCTGCCTGAATTCATAGAATAAGTGCAACGTTTGAAACGATAGGCAGAGGGCCAGCCACCGGTAGAATCCAGGCTCTCACACCAAAGGGTTCAAGCGCAGATGACTACGCATTACCGGCAGCTGACCCTGGCCCAACGTTACCAGATTGAGGCTGGATTGGCCTGTGGCATGACTCAAGTACGCATCGCCAAACAGCTG
>CAMCJM010000077.1 GCA_945874835.1 Pseudomonas synxantha
AAAAAGGCGGTGAAAAGCACCTGAGCAACTGGAAACTTTTGGACGCTGTTGCCTGGAAAGTTTTGGATGCTGATTGACAGCATCCAGCGCATTCTGCAAAAAACTGGTGCCTGTTTTTGGCAGCCCTGTGTGAAGATAGATTTTCTCAAACATTACAGCGCTCGTCTAAAGGTCAACGCCAATGGCAAGGATAGCTGGTGACCGCCATTACCAGCATAGTTACGAGATGTGCTGGGGCTTCTGTACAGCGGTTGTTTCATTAAGTCGACCTCCTTCACGAAATACGTATTTCGAGTATTGACCAGAGGCGTACTCATAAAAGGCCCGCGATGTTAACGTACGCGGGAATGCCGTGCTCCGCGCACCAAGCTTGATGGTTCTCCACTTCACTCCACCCCTTCATAAATACAAAATCCAGCCCGGCCGCCTGGGCGGCCTGGAAATCATACTTGCTGTCACCAATAAACAACGCTGGTAACGTCAAGGTGCCCGCCTGCGCTTCACGCTGAAGTATTTCGTCCTTGGTATCGGGGCTTCCGAAAATCCCACCATCAAACAACGGTGTCAAACCACGTGCGTCGAACACTTCGCGTAGCTCGGCTTGATCCCCCCCTGATGCAATCAGCCAGCGCGCATTGGGTGTTGCATCACGCAGGTTTTGCAGGGCTGGCGCTACTGCGCAGGTTAGTAAGCCCTGCTTCACTTCAGCGGCATAATAAGCGAGCAGTTGCTCCATGGTATGTGCGGCTGGAACTGTGGCGAATACAGGAACGATGAATTCAAGAAAATAGGTAAATTTTTTATAGCGCGATACACCACCATTGGCGGTGTGGTGCGCAACCAGTGCAGCAGCAGCAGCCTCACCATAGGGTAAAGCTACTTTATAGAAAGCCTGGGTTTTGATCTTGTTCGAATCGAGGATGACACCATCACAATCGAATACTATTGCCTTGTAAACGCTATCCATTAGTTAGCATGCTCAGCCAAAACTTGAGCGATCCTGAAATCTTCCTCCCAGTCAATGTCGATTTTTTTAGACCCTTCACAAACATAAAGATTCGGATTTTTTCCGATCCGGTCATTAAAATTTAAATAATTAGCCTTGCTTGATATATAAAAGGCGTGATTAATCTCATATAGAGGCTTTAAGTCCTGAGTGTTTGGCCAAGGGTTGATGCTGCGATCTACATTGATCACATTCTTAGTCGAGGCATCCCAAATAAACTGCCTTATCTCATTTACTGACATCATAGAGTCATTACAGCCTAGTGCAATAGAATTACGGTAAATTGAAAATGCCTCTATATAATCATCCGAACTTATAAATGGAGAGGTGGCGTGAACCCAAAATATATAATCTGCGCGAACAACGCTCGGCACATAACTTATCAAATCACTAACCTTAGTCGTTGACATGCAGAGGCTCTCCGGTCTCGCGACAAGCTTTACAGATTCGGAAAGATATGGAGCTGCTTGCTCAATAACTTCAGGATCATTTGTGGATATTATAATTTCGACAATGTCTGGCAAGCACTGCTGAGTTAATATCAGTTGTTTAATTTTGTGTTGAAAAAGACTTGTGCCGTCCTTTAAGAAGGGCCTTGTATTCTTTCTCACTGCTCGAGTACTACCAGCCCGAAGCGGAAAAAAAATTGAGCATTTCATACCCCCCCCCGCTTTAAAAGCTTTTTAATGTTAATTTATAATCCGTACACGCTTTGCGTTGCTAGGGCATACCGCGTTGGCGTAATTGAAACAATGCTAAGCTTATTCTTGGTATTATTATATCTTTCAAATATATCATTCATCTCAGCATTTCTTGAGTCATCCTCACCATAACCGTCAAAACCTGCCATAAAAATAATATCTGCACTGCCAGCAGTAAGTATTGCCAATGCGTAAGCAACGACTACAGAGGACGGGACGCTACACCAGTACTTATTATCAAAGTTGAATGCCTGGCCAATGCCAAGCCCAAAGTCTAGTATTTTATTCTTGTCAAGCGCGCACTGGATGTTTCTAGGCAGCATTGAAAATGGCGTAATTAGTTTCTGATTATGCTGATTATATTCTGTACAATCTGCTAACAGTCTTACTGGATGACAAGCCACGCGGTAACTAATCAATTCTTCACAGATATCAGTTTTAGTATTTAATGCTACCACTAATGGTTGGTAATGGTTAATGAATGCCTCAATGGCTGTACGGTGCATAGCGACTCCAGGCCCGGAGCCGAGCAAAAGCACCTTGCGGCCCATAAAAACATCAGCAGGACACCAGCTGCCGCGGAGCTCACCCAAGTAAAAGTGACGTGCCGCATCTAAAGCTTGGGCGCTGTATTTACGGCCGCCTTCAACTTTCAGGCGCTCAATAACCGCAAGTACATCTTCTTCGCTATAGCGTTTATCGCTGAGCATTTCCTGAATATAGGTCGGATGGATGCCATATTTACCGGCCAAGTAGTAGTAAGGGTTGGTGCCCCAGCCACACTGATGTTGCAGAGGACGAAAATACGAACGTACCAATCCCATCAGGGGCACTAGATTTATGGATTGCGCCCTTCGTTCTGCCATCTCAATGGCAAGCTCTTCGGTGCGGGCATTACCAGGGCCACGCCCCATGCCGGTGACAGTGGCATCTACCCAAGTAACGCCTTCGTCGAGTGCGCGCAAGGTGTTTGAGAGCGCCAAACCCATATTATCGTGAGTATGGATGCCAAGGGCTCCACGCCACTCAGTACGTAGCCATGCAATGGTTTGGGCCACCTGTTGCGGTCGCATGCCGCCCATACTGTCTGCGAAATACAGCACCTCAATCGGGTATTCGCATGCTTGGCGTGCCAATGCCTTGACCTCTGCTTGCGAACAATGCGCCACTTGCATCAAGTTAAAGCCAACTCGATAGCCACGTCGCTGCAACCAAGTGGCCGCTGGCAGCGCTTGGGCAAACTCCTGGACATGGCAGGCCACGCGAACCAGATCAACCGGTGACTCACTGGCTGGTAGCGGGAATAGTTGTTGGAGCACTTCGGCTAAAGGGGTTGCTCCGCACAGCTCGCTGGCATTGATCATTACGCTTAGAGTGAGTGTTTGAGGTATTGCCAAGCTGCGCAAAAACGCATCAGTACTGTAGGCACAGGCACCGCTGAAACCTACGTTTTTCAGCGAACGCAAACCAAGTTCAACAATATCCACACCAGTGGCCTGCATGGCCTGTAGGTACTCTTGGATAACGGACTCAGGGAAATCCCAAGAATTGTAATAGCCACCGTCGCGGAGCGTGCAATCTAGAAACATATTAGCGGCCTTCATTATCTGAACATTTATTTTATATATTTTTCTCTATATATTTTGTACGCACTTGAGAAGTAATCACTGTTACTTATGCTTAATCCAAGCAAAGAGCGCGGCTCTTTAGTGGAGCGATCCAAGAGTTCAAAAAATATCTTTTTTATTACGGGCGCTTCATTCAGCAACTCTGAATTACGCGTAAGAAAAACATCCATCGCATCGTCGCGTGATAGCTGATTGGTTTTCATGCCGCCCCAATACTGTAATTGGTAACTCAATACTTTCCCTTCATTATTCTTTTCAACCACATTGTATAAGCAGTGTTGTGTCTGGTAAAACCGCTCTGCATACATGTAGTTGGATGCCGCTAAGGCAGCAAGCCTTTCTATTGGAGCCCCATAGTCCGCAAAGGTATCTAGGACAGACCACAGATATCGGCTATCAAGAAAAGAAGTCCATACACTCAGATAACGCTCAGTTAGTGTGCGAAAACATGAAAAGTCTGACTCTTTTGACTCATAATCATAGCCAACAAATACACCTGCGCTTTGCTTGCCCCGCTTACCTCTCCTAAGCCTTATAATGAGACGCTTATAAGCAAATATAAAAGGCACCTCTTTAAAGAGGTCCTCAGCTGTAGTGAGTAAGTAGCTAATTTCATTTCTAGGCAGCAGTTCTAGCTGCACAAACTCCTCAAGTAGCTTTTTATGGTCGCCATAGAGGCGAGCGACATTAACAACTCTACCTTCAGACTGTATTTCAATATCATAAACATCTCCTTCCCTTAATTCGTATACGGAGGCATCAAAGGAAAAGCCACAGCACCCAGTAGTATGTAATCCAGCATCCTTAACATCGCCTCGATAAAGATTGGCGACCTCACTCCCTAGCAATATACCATTTTTATATAGTTTAACTTTTGCGATTTCTATGCAGGCAACCCAGCCGCGTATCCCTTGAGGCTGCATATTTACATCAACAGCAAAATTCATGACTATATCAATCCTCTTTCAAAAGCCGCCCGTTTCCAATCATAATAGACAGCCTTACCATAAGAGCGTGAATACATAATTTTACGGAAGCTATCCCGCTGTTCTGGCAGTAAATCCTCTGCAATATTTTCAATATCTTCAGAGCTAAAAGTCCCACGATACAGGCCATCAAGCTTTACAAAAGCCAGACCAATACGGTGTAGAAATGTGCCATTCTGATGTATTTGTGAACCTAAGGAGAAACTATCTGCAAAATTGGATATAACTTCTCTGTCAATGATTTTTTCCAGGCTGTTATTTATAGTCTCAGCATTGGCGACAAGACTTTTAACAATCCTCTTGAACTCAGTTGTTGAAGAGCCGAAGCTCATAATCATATCGTCCATATTGTGTATTTCAACATCTGCCTCCGTGCCGGTTACAGAGAGTTTGCTGTGAAGATATTTCTCGTAAAGATCTTGTGAGACTTGAGAGAACGAAAATGTCTGCCAATGGGTCTTGGAGCACCGGCTCAAGATTGCAACGTCATCAAACAAACTAGAGTCAGAGCGAAGCATATTGACCGCGCGAGTAACGTCATAAAGTGCTCCAAAGCTATCAGACCTAGTGATAGCACCTCTGAGCGCTTTGGATAAAGCCATTTCGCCCCGCTTAATCACAATCGGCCTAACGTCGCTGCACTTATATTTTCGCCAATAAGACTTTATCTTGTCGCTATTGAGTACTGCATGACTTATAGCTATGCAAAATGAGCCAAGGTGGTGCTCAATTTCATGATTCTCGGTCGCACCCAGCACTTCCATATCATCGACAAACATTTCTTGAACAAAGTTATCGATGTGTTTCTTACTGAAGAATACGCTGTCATTGATCATCAACAGGCGCGGGCATTGCTCGGCCAGGCCGTTGGCATACAGATAGCTGAAACCGGATTTATAACTGCCGAAGTCGCGCCCATAATTGAAGCGCTCGATGTAGCAGTCCATGTAGTCACGGCAGGTGTCGGGCTCGACTACCTTGAGGGTGTTGACGCCAATCACGTAGATACCCTGTGCCTTGGCAGCCGCTAATGCCGTGATGACATCAGCGCGCAGCTCACCTTTCTGATACAGGGCCATGAGCATGATTTTCTGGCCGGCATAAGGCTCGGCGAAATGCACCTTGTCTTTTTTACCTATGCTGCGCAGGCCGTTACGCATCGATTGATAGGCGACGTAGCTGTAGGCCGCTGGATAGATAAGACGGTTTTTCAGTTGCTCGATAATTTTCATTTGACTGCTGGTTTGAATGAATTCGGCTGATAGTCAGTAGGCATTGGAATCCTTGCTGAGGATGGTGCCTTGACATTAAACAGGGCCCTGCGGCAGGCAGCTATTGCTTGAGCAATAACACCTTGCGGGTCTTGCAGGTGATCACGCTGTCTTCCGTGGGCATCTGCAGGCTGATCAGGTACGTGTCATTGGTCAGCGATGATACGTCGGCCAGCACGCGATAGCCGGATTGCAGGTAGTTCTCTTGGTTTAACGCTTTGACCACGTCGGGCCGAGGGTTACGTTGTGCGTGCGAGAACGCGTAGGCGTTGCCTTGTTTATTGGTCAATACCACGTTGACGTTGGCGGGCACGGTCTTGGTTTCGCTATCCACGGCCCAACCACGAAAGTCGACGGTCTGAGCCTTGGCTTCAACCACAAGGTCTTGACTGCCGTTGATGACGTCCAGCGCGCATAGCGTGCTGAGGCGCGACTTCAGCGCTGGCGTTTGAGAATCGGTCTGGTCGCAGCCAGCGATGAGAATCAGGCAGGATGCCGCGACTGCTGATTTGAGGGTTCCGTTCATGTTGATCTCCTGTTAATTCAAGTCGCGACCTATTGCCGCTGCATGATCTGGTCGTAGAGTTTGAGTGTGTCATCGAGGTTTTCGCCCTCGATCAGTGCACCATTATTCAGGATTACGCACCGGTCGCAGAGGTTGGCAATCTGCCCCCGTGAATGTGATACCAGTACGACGGTCTGACCGCTGGCAATTTTTTGCAGCATGGTGCGTTCTGCTTTTTGTTTGAAATGTGCGTCACCGACGCTAAGCACCTCGTCTATGAGCAGCACATCCGGGCTAATGATGGTGCTAACGGCGAAGCCGAGCCTGGACGCCATGCCGCTGGAGTAGTTACGTACAGGCTCATCGAAGTAATCCCCAAGTTCAGCGTAGGCATTTATTTCATCAAGGCGCAGCGTCACTTCTTTGCGTGTGTAACCCAGGAGCATGCCGCCAAACAGGGCGTTGTCGCGTCCGCTCAGGTTGCTGTCGAAACCTGCCTGCAATGAGAGCAGCGCCACATTCACGCCATGGTTGATGAGTTCGCCGGTATCCGGTTGTAGTGCTCCCGACATGATTTTGAGCAGGGTAGATTTACCTGCACCATTGGCGCCCAGGACACCCAGCGTTTCGCCGGCACGGATGTCGAGCGTTATACCCTTCAGTGGTTGGTTGTATGCCTGCTGTGCGCCTTTACCGCTGAGCTTGAAGCGTACGCCGACGTTGCGTAGTGAGAGTACGATCTGGCCCATCAGCGTAGCCCCTGGCGTACGAATTTACGGTGCTGAAGGCGGTAGAAAATAACTCCGCATGTGAGCAGGGTCGTTGTGACTATCACGATGAAGCACAGGCCGGACATATCAGGGGCATTGCCATCCAGGATGACGCGCCTGTAGGTGCTGATCATGACGGCCATCGGGTTGTATTCCAGCCATTGCCCAATGGTGCCGGGCATTGCGCGGTAGTCATAGATGACGCCTGAAAGGAACATGAGCAACATCAGCCCGGTACCTACGAGGTTGGCGAGGTCACGCAGAAACGGGATGATTGCCGCGATCAGCAGGGCCAGTGAAATCGTCAGCAGTAGTTGCAGCACGATGATCAGTGGCAGCCATAGCAGATTCCAGCTGAGCGTCTTGATATCGGTCGCAAGCCCCAGTGCAAGCAGGCAAAGAAGGGCTGGCAGCTGTTTTAGGGTGGCCTGCACGACGCTGACCAATGGGAAGAAGGCCGGTGCGATGTTGGTGGTCAGCATCAATGACTGACCGCCGATGATGCTGGTGGCACTGGTGGATATGGCTTTGGCAAACCACATCCAGGGGACTAGCCCGCAGAGTAGGAACAGCCCGTAGTTCTCAACCCCTGCATTGAGTAACTGACCGAACAGCATGTAGTAGATGATGAGGTGCAGCAGGGGTTCGATTACCACCCATGCGTAATTCAGGTGAGTGCGGGATGTTTCGGACTTAAGCCCCAGGAGTGCCTTGGTCAACACCAGTTGCGCAAAGTGAAACTTGCCAGCGGAGCCCTTACTGTTGGCCTCGGCGTTGGCCTGCTTAACCGGCTCAAGAAGCTCGGCACCATATTGGCCGGCCAACCGGTAGCGCCGGGCATCCTGGTTACGTCCCTGATTGATCAGGACTTTTGATAGGCGAGCATAGGCTTGCTTGTGTTCGGGCTTGCGCTGAAGCAACTGATGCCAGCGTGACTCGGCTTCCGGCCAGTCTTCGCACTTTTCCGCCAGTTCGGCATGCTGGATAAGTGGTTCGATACGCTGTTGATCTGCAGCACGTGCGCGTTCATTGAATACTTCGGCTTGAATGAGATTGCCCTGCAGTACCTGCAGATCAGCACTTCGATAGAGGATTTCCCATTGCTCCGGGCAATTCGCCAGCCCTTGCTCAAGAAATTCGCGCTCACGATCACGGTCATGCAGCAGTCGCGCCCATTCGGCACTGACCAGCCATACACTGGCATGCCTTGCATACCGCTCGCGTGCTTTCTCGAGAATCACGGCTGCAGCTGACATCTCACCGAGACGCATGAGGCAGGTAGCGCCCTGAGTCCATGGAGCCGGATGGCCAGGGTATTGATCGCGGTAGACCTGCCAAAGCGCGCAGGCCTCCAGCCAGCGCTTCTCACGCATTGGCGCAGTCGCTAGAGCGAACGCCTCTGCAGGTGCCATGACTTCGGTTTTGGATGTGCTGGCAGTCATATGTCAGAGGAAAACGTCAGCATGTACCAGAGACTTACCTAGTTGGTCTTTACCCGAGAGTGCAGGATGGGTGTCAATTGGCCAGTCGATCGCCAGATCAATGTCGTTCCAGATGATGCAGCGATCATGCTCTGGTGCGTAGTAATCGGTCGTTTTGTAAAGAAATTCAGCCGTTTCGCTCAGCACCACAAAACCATGCGCAAAGCCTTCGGGCACCCAGAGTTGGTGTTTGTTTTCAGCACTCAAATGAGCCCCCACTCATTGTCCGAAGGTTGCGCTGTTTTTGCGCAGATCCACGGCCACATCGAATACTTCGCCCTCAACGACCCGTACCAGCTTTCCCTGGGGTTGCCGGATCTGATAGTGCAGGCCGCGTAGTACGTTTTTCACCGAGCGTGAGTGGTTGTCCTGCACGAAGGTAACAGGTTTGCCGACAGCCTCTTCAAAACGGCGGTGATTGAAGCTTTCAAAGAAGAAACCTCGATCATCGCCAAATACCTTGGGCTCGAACAGAATGACATCAGGGATGGCTAAAGGTGTCGCTTTCATCAGTAAACGGTCTCGCTCAAAAGTCGTTTGAGGTATTGCCCGTAGCCGTTCTTGGCGAGCGGCACGGCGAGTGCTTCAAGCTGTTCTGCCGTAATCCATTTCTGGCGATATGCAGTTTCTTCCGGGCAGGCAACTTTCAGCCCCTGGCGATGTTCAAGGGTCGCAATGAACTGGCCAGCCTCCAGCAGCGACTCATGAGTGCCGGTATCCAGCCAGGCGTATCCGCGCCCCATGATTTCAACGCTGAGTTGGCCCTGCTCCAGGTAGAGGCGATTGAGGTCGGTGATTTCCAGTTCGCCACGCGGGGAGGGTTTGAGGCTTTTGGCCAGCTCCACGACCTGATTGTCATAGAAGTAGAGGCCGGTGACGGCATAGCTGGATTTCGGCACCGTCGGTTTCTCTTCAAGGCTGATGGCCTTGCCCTGATCATCGAACTCGACCACGCCATAACGCTCGGGGTCATGTACGTGGTAAGCAAACACACTGGCGCCCTGCTCGCGCGACATCGCGCTCGTTAACAGCTCCTGGAAATGATGACCATGGTAGATGTTGTCACCCAGCACCAAGGCCGCCAGATCGTCGCCAATGAACGCTTCAGCGATCAGAAAAGCCTGGGCCAACCCATCCGGCGATGCCTGCACAGCGTAGGAAAGGCTAAGTCCCCACTTGCTACCGTCGCCCAATAGTTGTTCGAAGCGCGGGGTGTCTTGCGGCGTGGAGATGATCAGGATGTCGCGAATGCCTGCCAGCATCAGGGTGGTCAGCGGGTAATAGATCATCGGCTTGTCATAAACCGGCAGGAGCTGCTTGGAGATCGCCAAGGTCGCAGGGTGCAGACGCGTGCCTGAACCGCCTGCCAGGATGATGCCTTTACGTTGCAACATGTTCATTTCTCTAGTACCTCTGTGAGCATCCGTGCCACACCGACTTGCCACTCGGGCAAGCTCAGCGCAAAGGCCTTTTGCAGTTTCTGTGTATCGAGTCGTGAGTTGTTCGGCCGTTTGGCGGGGGTCGGATAGGCGCTGCTGGGGATAGCCGCAACCTGGTCGCCGCGCACCTTGAGGTCAATACCTTCGTCCGCTGCCCGCTCCAGCACGAAGCGAGCATAGGCATGCCAGTTGGTCTCACCAGACGCAGCAAGGTGATACAGCCCACCCAGTTGGGGCTGTTTCAGGGTCGAGCGAATAAGATGTGCGCTGACATCTGCCAGCAGTTCAGCCCCGGTCGGCGCACCGAACTGGTCAGCAATCACGCTGAGGCTCTCGCGCTCACGGGCCAGACGCAGCATGGTCTTGGCGAAGTTGTTGCCACGCGCGGCGTATACCCAACTGGTGCGCAGGATCAAATGCAGGCAGCCACTTGCCTGGATTGCGCGCTCGCCAGCCAGCTTGCTGGCACCGTATTGGTTGAGGGGCGCAACAGCATCCGTTTCGCACCAGGGGCGTTCACCGTCGCCGGCAAACACGTAGTCGGTGGAGTAGTGCACCAGCAAACTACCCAACTGCTTGGCCTCGTAAGCCAATACGGCAACGGCCTCGGCATTCACCCGGAAGGCCAGGTCAGTATCGCTCTCGGCCTTATCAACGGCGGTGTAGGCGGCTGCATTGACGATCACATCTGGCGCGAAACGCTGCAAGGTCTCTGCCAGGCCGTCGAGGTCAGTCAGGTCACCGCAGTAGTCGCTGCTTTTGGAGTCAAGAGCCAGCACGCCGCCCAATGGGGCTAGGCTGCGTTGCAACTCCCAGCCAACCTGGCCGTTTTTACCTAGCAGCAATATGTTCATGCACTGCGCCCGCGGTAGTTGGTTTCCAACCATTGGCGGTAATCGCCAGACAGCACGTTGTTCACCCAGGTTTGGTTATCCAGATACCACTGCACTGTCTTGCGGATACCGGTCTCAAAGGTTTCGGCGGGTTTCCAGCCCAGTTCAGTGGCCAGTTTGGTCGCATCGATCGCATAGCGGCGGTCATGCCCGGGGCGGTCGGTAACGTAGGCAATCTGCTGCTGATACAGCTGGCCGTCAGCACGCGGGCGTAATTCATCGAGCAGAGCACATACGGTATGGACGATTTCCAGGTTGGGTTTCTCGTTCCAGCCACCCACGTTATAGGTCTCGCCCAGCACGCCGGCTTCAAGCACACGGCGGATGGCACTGCAGTGATCCTTGACGTAAAGCCAGTCACGGATCTGCTGGCCGTCGCCATACACCGGCAGAGGCTTACCGGCCAAGGCGTTGACGATCATCAGCGGGATGAGCTTCTCCGGGAAGTGATACGGGCCATAGTTGTTCGAGCAATTGGTGGTGAGCACCGGCAGGCCGTAGGTGTGATGGTAGGCACGCACCAAGTGGTCGCTGGCCGCCTTGCTGGCCGAATACGGGCTGTTGGGCTCGTACTGATGTTGTTCGGTGAACGCCGGCTCGTCTTTACCCAAAGAGCCGTAGACCTCGTCTGTCGATACATGCAGGAAACGAAAAGCCTGCTGCGCCTCAGGCTCAAGGCCCTTCCAATAGGCACGTACCGCTTCCAGCAGACGGAAGGTGCCAACGATATTGGTCTCGATAAAATCTTCCGGGCCATGGATCGAGCGGTCGACATGAGACTCAGCAGCAAAATTGAGAATGGCTCGAGGCTGATGCTCAGCCAGCAAACTCGCTACCAGGGCACTGTCACCAATATCGCCGTGGACAAAAGTATGCCGCGCATCACCCTCCAGGCTGGCGAGGTTTTCCAGGTTGCCTGCATACGTCAGCTTGTCCAGATTGATCACCGGCTCATCGGACTGGGCCAGCCAGTCGAGCACGAAATTACTGCCGATGAAGCCGGCTCCACCGGTTACAAGAATAGTCATGTGTCAGATTTTCCCGAGAATAGCCGCAGCAACCAGACCAATATTGCCCAGCAGTGTTTGACGATAGATACCGCTGCGTTTGAGACGGATAAGGCGAGGAATAAGGATCATACCCCGGGCTTTAGTAAAACACTGCAAGATTTCCCGGTTTTCAGGTGTGAGCCTGTGCTCTAGCGTAAGCAGTGCAGAGATATTGCTGTCATTCCAGAGTTTAAAGCGCCCCTGAAATAACATACGAATACGTCTTAAACGGGCTGCCCAGTTGGAATTAGTGCCCACGAGATTATCGCCATGCTGGCGATAGCGCAGGGTAGGCTGGCTGTCGTAGAACAGGCGACCGCCGCAGCCCGCCACCACCATATAAGCCCACCAGTCGTGGGTGACAATAGATTTGATCTCTCCGGCCCCACGCAGCAGTTCACACGCTGCATTGTTAAACACCATGGTGTTGCCACCACCAATGTTCTGCAACAAGGCATTGGCGAAACTCGGGGCTTTGCTAAACAGTGGCGACACGCCAATTTCATTATTCTCGGCATCAACCAATCGAGTGCGGGAGCAATATAGCGCCGGAATATCAGCAGGCACGCTCTGAAGCCACTGGACGGCTCTCGCGAGCTTATCGGCCTCCCAGACATCGTCTTGGTCCGAATAGGCATAGAAATCTGCGTCGATGCTTGCGTTACATGTCAGGGAAAGAAAGTTGGCTGCAAAGCCCACGGCAGGCCCGGAATAAATCGACAAACGGCCAACATCCCACCTGCTTTTGTAATCCTCGAGGATGGCGTGTGTGTCGTCTTTTGAACCGTCGTCAGAAGCCCACACTTCCCAGTTAGCATGCGATTGGGCCGCAAAAGAATCCAGTTGTTCGGCGAGATAGCGCTGACCATTGTAGGTGCACAGCAAAATGGCGACTCGGGCAGTCGCCGCTGATCCTTCTACCCTTGAAGCAGACACAGACGCTTTACCACACTTGGCGCTGTGGCAGGGCCCAACTGCCTGGGCATTACGAAAGGAGAGGGATAGCACTTTTGGTTGCTCCGTCAACATACCCAGCATTCAGAGGCCTTAACGCCCCACTACATTCCGTTGAAAACAGCATATTAAGCGCCAAGCTGGACACACCTCCAAATTCTAACAACATCCGAGGGGGGGGGGGGGGGGAAGGAATTTGCCAATGACCTGACTAGCTGGACGAATGGATTGCCGCCACAGCTTGGCGCACCGACAAAACACCACCACGTGCCTAGCCTAGGCAACAACACAGAAGCCCCACTACCCCAAGCGCGCCCTGATTTGCTCCAGCGCGGCCTGAACCTCCACTGCTTGCTGCTCGACAATGTCGAGCTCACGACACAACCCACGCCAGCCTGACAGCGCATCCAGCGTCTGTTCGATGTACTGATCCACTTTTAAAAAGCTGAAGGTCTCACAGACCTTACGCAGCGTCTTGCGTGTTGGCAGCCCTGCTCCGGCAAAGGCTGTCGTGTGCTCATCAGCCATGCCACGCACGCGGGCAAAGGTCAGGTCATACGCCGGAGACAGCACCCAGCGCCCTTGATAAAACAGGTACGCGAAGTTTTTTGAATGGTCATCGTGGTTGTGCGCAAGTGCATTGAAAACCATCAGGCGCGCCATTCTCTCAACCTCGCCAGCATGCCGGGTGATGGCCCAGGTGGCGCGAAGCAGGTCACCATAATCCAGCGAAGGTGCACGGTAATCGGCATAGAGGATGCCGCAGGCGGTGAGCATGTGGATCTTGCGCTCACCGTCACGATCAAAACGCTTCGCGGCGAAGAAACGCTCTAACCCGCTCTCGGTCTGCACATTCAGAAGTACGGACTCTGCCATTTCGACCCCAGCACGCTGAGCCATTTGTGCGTAGACATACTCGATGGCACCGGTATCGCGATGCTCTTCGGGCGAGCGAAACTTCACCAACCAATGCTCGTAGCCCTCGGCCAACGTTTTGAATGACGAGGCACACCGCTGTTTATCCTGCGACAGCGCCACGACCACCTTGGGTCGAGCCCCTGCAGGCGAGCCACCCGCCAAGCGCAAGGCATCCAACGTTGTTTCGGTATCGCCTTCGTAGACCTCAAGTGCAGCCTGGCACAAACGCTCAAGATCAAGCGCTGAGTCCGCCGCCGTCTTCTCCAGTACGGGGCGATATTCAAGGGCTCCCATGGCGCGGTCGCCCATATAAGCCAGCCGACCCAGGGCCGTAATGGCGCGCCGATCAATGCCGCGCTCGCTCAGAAAGAACCGATCCATCAGCAGCATGCCCCAGCCATCCGGCAGGGAGTCGGCGAACACGCCGAGCAATCCGCCGAACAGATGAGGATCAGGCGCAGCCTGCGGGGCGGATTTGAATTCCATGTTCAGCGGCGAGAGGTTGAAACCCGTCGCCAACCATTGCTCGTCGTAGGCAAAAAACGTCCCGCGCCGAGGTACGGATACCAACTCACCTACCCGGGTGCCCACGAGCAGCACTTCGACCGAGGTCACGCTCTTCACTTGCGCCCCCGGGCTCGCCCGCTCTGCTTGAGTTCAGCCAGAGAAACGGGCTGCGTCTGCGTAAACAACCCAGACAGTTGCTGTGCCACCCCTAGAGACGAGGCCAGCAGCACCAGCGCATCAAGGGTGATTTGCCCCGTCGTTTCAAAACGTTTGATGGTCGATTCTGAAACCCCGGCCCGTTCGGCCAACGTCTTGCGCGAGAGATTTTGCGCCAACCGTAGAGCACGCGCGTTCTCACCGATTTGCTGAGCCAGTTCACGTGGAGAGAAAAGCGTATGGGTTAGCGCCATCGTATATGCCTTGCTGAGTAGAGCTAAACATGAGCATAACAATAGATCATATTTAAGCCATTAATCGCTTAAATAGCCTGAATTCATAGAATAAGTGCAACGTTTGAAACGATAGGCAGAGGGCCAGCCACCGGTAGAATCCAGGCTCTCACACCAAAGGATTCAAGCGCAGATGACTACGCATTACCGGCAGCTGACCCTGGCCCAACGTTACCAGATTGAGG
>CAMCJM010000078.1 GCA_945874835.1 Pseudomonas synxantha
AAAGAGCCCCGGAAACGGGCCAAATGCGCGGAAAAATCCGTGCGATGCACAGGGGTTGCCTCGAATTGACTGATTAACGAGCCTTGGCTTTTTGAAAAATCGGTTACGCAGCGCTCTGGGCTAGAAAACATGATTTGTTCAGCGTTTCCCTAGCCGATAGTTATGGATAATCCCCCACGTTTCGGGGCCTTGATTTTTTTGCAGAGGCTGCTGTGCATGCGACAAGCGCAACGCGGCGGTTCTACTGTGGTGAACTGCACTGAGCAAAAAGGCGGCCAGTCGCTAGGGTTGTGCTGTCAGATTCGTATAACAAGGGGTTATCTATGACGCTTGCGCTGATCATTGCCTTGCCATTTCTTGGCATGTTTCTGCCGTTGCTTGCCGAGCGCCTGGGGCGTTCAGCATGTGCAGCGGCAGCCGCGTTGGCGCCCCTGGTGGGTTTGGTTCTGCTGTTTTCTCAGCAATCGGCAGTGTTTGCCGGTGAGTTGCTCACGGTTAAGTTGCAGTGGTTGCCAGATCTGGGTCTGAATCTCAGTTTACGTCTCGATGGGCTGGGCTTTCTGTTTGCCTTGCTGATTCTTGGCATTGGCCTGCTGGTCATCCTGTATGCCCGTTATTACCTGTCCAAATCTGAGCCCATGGGGCGTTTTTACGCGTTCCTGCTGCTGTTTATGGGCGCGATGCTCGGTGTGGTGCTGTCAGAAAACCTGCTGCTGATGCTGATGTTCTGGGAGCTGACCAGTCTTTCTTCATTCTTGTTAATCGGCTTTTGGGGCTCGCGTTCTGATGCCCGCAAAGGCGCGCGCATGGCCCTGGCTGTTACCGGCGGGGGAGGCCTGGCGCTGTTTGCCGGCATTTTGCTAATTGGTCATATCGTCGGTAGCTATGAGCTGACGCAGGTGTTGGCGGCTGGCGATGTTATCCGGGCCCACACGCTTTACCCGCTGGCGCTGATTTTGGTCTTGCTCGGGGTGTTTACCAAGTCGGCGCAGTTCCCGTTTCACTTCTGGCTGCCGCATGCCATGGCCGCGCCCACGCCGGTTTCGGCCTATCTGCACTCGGCCACCATGGTCAAGGCGGGCGTGTTTTTGCTGGCGCGCCTGTACCCGGCTCTTGCCGGCTCGGAATGGTGGTTCTACATCGTCAGCATCACCGGCATGGTGACCTTGTTGGTGGGCGCGGGGATGGCCCTGTTTCAGCATGACCTCAAAGGTTTGCTGGCCTACTCGACCATCAGTCACTTGGGCTTGATCACCCTGTTGTTTGGTCTGGATACACGCCTTGCTGCCGTGGCAGCGGTGTTCCACATCATCAACCACGCCACCTTCAAGGCTTCGCTGTTTATGGCGGCCGGGATCATTGACCACGAAACGGGTAGCCGCGACATGCGGCGTATTAACGGCATGTGGAAGTACATGCCGCATACCGCGTTGCTGGCCATGGTGGCGGCATCGGCCATGGCCGGTGTGCCACTGCTTAATGGTTTCCTGAGTAAGGAAATGTTCTTTACCGAAACCCTTAACCAGCACCTGTTGGGCAGCTTCAATTGGGTGATTCCTGCTGCGGCTACCCTGGCCGGGGTGTTTTCGGTGGCCTACTCGCTGCGCTTTATTCACGACGTGTTCTTTAACGGTGAGCCTGTCGACCTGCCGCATTACCCGCCGCATGAACCGCCGCGTTACATGAAAGTGCCGGTCGAGATTCTGGTGTTCCTCTGTCTGCTGGTGGGCATTGTGCCGGCTTACACCGTGGCTCCGCTGTTGGCCGCTGCGGCAGCGGCCACCCTAGGTGGTGATGTGCCGAGTTACAGCCTGTCGATCTGGCACGGCTTTAACTTGCCGCTGTTGATGAGCTTTATCGCCTTGTTCGGCGGCATTCTGCTCTACGTGTTTCGCCAGCCCATGTTTCGTTGGTATGCCGGTCTGCCGAGTGTCGATGCCACGCTGGTGTTTGAATACGCCATACAGCAATTGGTCAGGCTGTCGCGCTGGTTCACAGGCTTGCTCGAGAATGGCTCGCAGCAGCGCTACCTGGCGTTGATAATTCTGGCCTCGCTGGCAGTCGTTACGGTGGCGCTGGGGCCGCTGTCCAGTTTGCAGGGGCCTCTGCAATTAAGCCCGGTGGATGCCGTAACCGGCCTGAGCATGGGCATGCTGGCCTTATCGGCACTGATTACCGTGGTGTTTCACCGCAAGCGTATGGTCGCGTTGCTGATGCTCAGTGTGGTGGGGCTGTTGGTGGCGTTGGCGTTTGTGCGCTTCTCCGCGCCTGATTTGGCCCTCACTCAGTTGTCTGTTGAAATGGTCACCATGGTCTTGCTGATGCTGGCGCTGTTCTTCCTGCCAGCGACCACGCCGAGCGAGTCGAGCAGTTTGCGCGGTTTGCGCGATTTTGTTCTGGCCGGTGGATTCGGCACCTTGGTGGCGTTGTTGGTGTTTGCGGTGTTGACGCGGCCTTACACCAGCATCAGCGACTTCTTTATCGCCAACAGCGTACCCGGCGGCGGTGGCACCAACGTGGTGAATGTGATTCTGGTCGACTTCCGTGGCTTCGACACCCTGGGCGAAATCAGCGTGCTGGCGATTGCTGGTATGGGCATTTATGCCTTGCTCAACGGCCTGCACCTGGTGCAGCCCAAGCTGGATGCCGACGGTCACACCTGGGCCCGCGACCGTCATCCGCTGATCCTCGCCACCTTGTTGCGCCTGTTGCTGCCACTGGCGCTGCTTATTTCGGTGTTTATCTTCCTGCGTGGGCACAACCTGCCCGGCGGCGGCTTTATTGCAGGCTTGGTTACGGCCATCGCGTTGATCCTGCAATACGTGGCCAACGGTGTACAGTGGACGCGCTCGCGTTTGGCACTCAACTACCACCAACTGGCCGGTGTCGGTGTGTTCATCGCGGGCTGCACGGGTTTGGCCAGTTGGCTGTTTGGCTATCCATTCCTGACCTCAACCTTTGGCCACTTCAATATTCCGTTAGTGGGTGAGATTGAGTTGGCTAGTGCAATGATCTTTGATCTCGGCGTTTACCTGACGGTGGTGGGGGCAACCCTGCTGATTTTGGCCAACCTGGGCAAGCTGACCCAGGATGATGTGACCAAGGAGGCCCATTAATGGAAGCTCTGTTTGCTGTGACCCTGGGCATACTCAGCGCCAGTGGCGTGTACCTCTTACTGAGGGCGCGGACCTTTCCCGTGGTGATGGGGCTTACGCTGCTGTCCTATGCGGTTAACCTTTTTCTGTTTGCCATGGGCCGCCTGACCAGTGGCGCGCCCGCCGTCATCGGACGCAGCGCTGAATATGCCGACCCACTGCCGCAAGCGCTGGTGCTGACGGCCATCGTGATTGGCTTTGCCATCACAGCCTTTTTGCTGGTGCTGTCGCTGCGTGGGCTGGGTGAACTGAAGTCTGATCATGTCGACGGGGAGCAACGTTGATGAACCATGTGTTGGTCCTACCGATTCTGCTGCCGATGTTTATCGGCAGCCTAATGCTTTGCCTGCCGCGCCTGTCGCTCGCTACGCCGCGTAGTCTGGGGCTTGTAGCCACTGTGCTGTTACTGGCTGTAAGCATGTACCTGGTGCATTTGGCTGATCAGGGCGTGCTGCACAGTTATGCGCTAGGCAACTGGCAAGCGCCGTTTGGCATTGTGCTGATGCTGGATCGGCTCAGCGCGATGCTGCTGTTGGTAACGGCGGTGCTGGCGATTTTTGCGCTGGTGTATGCCGTGCGTGGTGACGACGCCCGTGGCAAAAACTTCCACTCGCTGTTTCAGTTTCAGTTGATGGGCATCAATGGCGCGTTCCTCACCGGGGACCTGTTTAACCTGTTCGTCTTCTTCGAGATTCTGCTAATCGCCTCCTACGCCTTGCTGTTGCATGGTGGCGGGGCGGAGCGGGTACGCGCGGGGATTCACTATGTGGTGTTGAACCTGCTCGGCTCGGCGTTATTTCTCTTGGCTGTCGGGGTGATGTACGGCATCACCGGCACCCTGAACATGGCCGATATGGCGGTCAAAGTAGCAGCGGCTTCGCCTGACGATGCGGCGCTGCTGGGGGCTGCCGGGCTTTTGCTGTTGTTGGTGTTTGGCCTTAAAGCCGCCTTCCTGCCGATGTACTTCTGGCTGCCGCGCGCCTATGCCTCGGCCAGTGCGCCAGTGGCCGCATTGTTTGCGATCATGACCAAAGTTGGCCTGTACTCGATCATGCGGGTGTACATCCTGATTTATGGCGAGCAGGCCGGCAGCATCGCCAATCTGGCGTCTGACTGGCTTTGGCCGCTGGCGCTGCTGACCATTCTTTGTGGCGTGATTGGCGCATTGGCCGCCGTCACTTTGCAAAGCCTGCTGGCGTATCTGGTGGTGGCCTCGGTCGGCTCTTTGCTGGCTGGTATTGCCCTGGGCACTCCGCAGGCTCTCAGTGCGGCGTTGTATTACCTGATTCACAGCACCTGGGTCACCGGGGCCATGTTCCTCGTGGCTGACCTGATCAGCCGTCAGCGCGGCGAAAAGGCCGGCAAGCTGGTTCAGGGCCCCATGCTGCTGCAACCGTTGCTGCTCGGCGCGCTGTTTTTTATGGGCGCTATCGCGCTGGCAGGGTTGCCGCCATTCTCGGGCTTCCTGGGTAAATTGATGCTGCTGCAAGCGCTGCAGCCCGGTTATCAAGCCCTGTTGCTGTGGTCGGTGGTGTTGCTCGGTGGTCTGCTAACGCTGGTGGCCCTCAGCCGTGCCGGCAGCACCTTGCTGTGGCGTACAGGCTTGGTGGTGTTGGGCAGTGCCGAGCGCGATAACGTGCGCACCCTGGCGGCGGCCGGTTTGCTCTCCAGCGTATTGCTGCTGGTGCTGTTTGCCGCGCCGGTGCTGAGCTACGTGCAAGCGACCGCCGCACAGTTGCTGGATCTGGCCCCTTACATGCAACTGGTTAATGCGGGAGAAACGCCATGAGCAGGCCGTTGAGCAAACGTTTGCTGCCGCAGCCGTTACTGAGCCTTTTTCTGCTGTTTATCTGGCTGTTGCTGATGAACGATTTGGGGCTTGGCCACTGGCTGATGGGCGCACTGCTGGGCTGGTTGATTCCGTTGTTGACGCACCTGTTCTGGGAGCGCACGCCCAAGCTCTACAAGCCGGTCAAGCTGTGCCTGTTCTTCCTGCGCATTCTCGGCGACATCATCTTTGCCAATCTGCAGGTGGCCAAATTGATCATCGGCTCCAGCGCCAAACTGCGCCCGGCCTTTGTTGAGATTCCTCTTGAACTGGAAGACGACCTGGCCCTGACCATGCTGGCCAGCATCGTCTCGCTGACGCCCGGCACGGTTTCGGCAGACCTCAGCGATGACCGTAAAACCTTGCTGGTGCATGGTTTGGATGTGGCTGATGAAGCGCAGCTGATCCTCGACATCAAACAGCGCTACGAAGCGCCACTCATAGAGGTGTTCACATGCTCGCCTACGTGATTCCCGTATGCCTGGCGATTATGACGGTAGCCTTGGCACTGACTCTGATGCGCCTGATCAAGGGCCCGGACCTGCCTGATCGCATCTTGGCGCTCGACACTCTGTACATCAATGCCATTGCCCTGATCGTGCTGTTTGGCATCTGGCTGGGTTCCGAGTTGTATTTTGAAGCAGCGCTGCTGATTGCCGTGATGGGCTTTGTCGGTACGGTGGCGGTGGCCAAGTACCTGCTGCGCGGCGACATCATCGAGTGAGCAGCGCTCACCACTAGGAGACAACTACATGGATATCTGGATCGAAGCTCTGGTGGCCATCAGCCTGTTACTTGGCAGCCTGTTCGCGCTGATTGGCGCTCTTGGCCTGTACAAGCTGCCTGATTTTTACATGCGCCTGCATGGCCCAACCAAAGCCACCACCCTGGGTGTGGGCGGTATGGTGGTGGCTTCCATGTTGTATTTCAGCACGCAAGGTAATGGCATCAGCCTGCATGAACTGCTGATCACCCTGTTCCTGTTTATCACCGCGCCGGTTAGCGCGCACATGCTGGCCAAGGCCGCGCTGCAACAAAAGCTGCGCATCAGCGAGCAGACTCGCGGCAAGCCCTGGGATCAGTAAACGCATACAGTTCGCTTGGCTGACTGTACCTGTCAGCCACCTGAACGGCCCTTTACACTGCAGCCTTTGCTAAGGAGGCCATATGCAGGGGCAAGGGCAGGGAAGAGCGGTGGCGATGATCTGTCTGGTCATCGCCATGGCGTTATGGGGCAGTTCCTTTATTGCATTGAAAGTGGCCTTTGCCGAATTGCCGGCGATGTGGGTGATCTTTGCCCGCATGGCCTTGGGCCGTCTGGTGTTTTTGCTGGCTTGGCGTTGGCGCGGGCAGATGCACTACCGCGCCGGCGACTGGAAATACCTGCTGGGCTTGGCGGCCTGTGAACCCTGCCTGTACTTCCTCTTTGAAGCCCTGGCCCTGCAATACACCAGCGCCGCTCAGGCGGGCATGGTCACGGCCTTATTGCCGCTGCTGGTGGCCGTGGGCGCGTATGTATTCCTGCGTGAGCAGGTCAGCCGCACCACCTGGGCTGGATTTCTTATCGCCATGGCCGGTGCAGTCTGGCTGAGTCTGGCTGGCAGTGTCGACGAGCATGCCAGCAACCCCATGCTGGGCAATTTCTATGAGCTGCTCGCCATGCTCTGCGCCATGGGCTACACCCTGATCCTCAAGCACCTGTCGGCGCGTTATTCGCCCTTTCTGCTGACGGCCATGGTGGCCTTTGTCGGCAGCGTGTTTTTCTTCCCGCTGGTCTGGTTCACCGCGCCGATACCCAGCAGCGTCAGCCCCTTGGCGCTGGGTGCAGTCGTCTACCTCGGTATTGTGGTGACGGTGGGTGCTTATGGCCTGTACAACTTCGGCGTCAGCCGTTTGCCCGCGAGTCAGGCCTCAGGCTTTACCAATCTGATTCCCGTATTCACCTTGCTGTTTGCCATCGTGCTGCTCGGTGAGCGGCTGAACTTTGTGCAGATGTTGGCGGCGGCCGTGGTGTTTGCCGGGGTGTTATTGAGTCAATGGCGTGGGCCGCGTGTAGTACCGGCTGGCGTTTTGGATTGAGGGATAAATGATGACAGAAGCACGCACCTGGGCACGCGAGCGATCCGCATGATCGAGGCCGACTTTCAGCGCAGCGCCGACACCCATTTATTACCTCTGGCGTTGCCGGGTTTACCGAGCGTTGAGTTGTACTTCAAGGATGAGTCCAGCCATCCCATCGGCAGCCTCAAGCACCGCCTAGCGCGTTCGCTGTTCCTTTATGCGCTGTGCAACGGTTGGCTGAAGCCGGGTGCGCCGGTGATTGAAGCGTCCAGTGGTTCGACGGCGATATCCGAAGCCTATTTCGCCCGCTTGTTGGGCTTGCCATTTATTGCGGTCATGCCGGCCAGCACTTCGAAGGAGAAGATCGCGCAGATCGCCTTTTACGGCGGGCAAAGCCATTTGGTGGATGACCCGACGCAGATTTACGCCGAATCCGAGCGCCTGTCGCGCGAGACGGGTGGGCATTTTATGGATCAGTTCACCTACGCCGAGCGCGCCACCGACTGGCGTGCCAATAACAACATCGCCGAATCGATCTTCCAGCAGTTGCGCAGTGAGCGCTTTCCCGAGCCGAGCTGGCTCGTCTCCAGCCCCGGCACAGGCGGCACCTTAGCGACCTTGGGGCGTTATGTGCGCTACCGCCGCCACAGCACCCAAGTGCTGTGTGCCGATGCCGAGCGCTCGGTGTTTTTCGATTACTACCGCACGGGTGATGCCAGCCTGAGCCTGAGTCACGGCTCGCGCATCGAAGGCATAGGCCGGCCACGGGTCGAAGCGTCCTTTCTGCCGTCGGTGATCGATGCCATGTGCAAAGTACCGGACGCCCTGTCGCTGGCGGCCATGCACTACCTGGCGCAGCGCTTGGGCCGCAAAGTGGGTGGCTCCAGCGGCACCAACCTGATTGGCGCGCTGCTGGTGGCGCAACGCATGGTCGCGGCGGGGGAGTCCGGTTCGGTGGTGACGATTCTCTGCGACGGCGGCGAACGCTATGCCGACACATACTACAACTCGGCTTGGCTTAGTGCCCAAGGTTTCGAGCTGGCAGAGCTAATCGCAGCCGTGGCCGACTGCGCCGAGCGTGGCACTCCATTGCCCATCGATCTGCTTAGCGTAGGGCTTTAGCGCAAAAAGGCTACGCCGTTTCGTGGGCGGCGCTTTAGCGTCGATCGGTTGCCGGCCCATTCGCGGCTAAAGCCTCTCCTAAAAAGCTGAAGTGACCAAATCACCGTAGCCCGGATGCAATCCGGGAAATCCCGCGCCACCTTTTTTGCACCATCAGCCACCTGTTCCCAGCTAACTGGCTTGCCCGACAACAGCCATATTCGTGATGGCGATGACCCTGCTCGGTGTTGGTCTAGGCTCGCTTGTCGTCGGCGTACTCAGTGATGTCTTTACCGTGATGCTCGGTGCCGAAGCCTTGCGCTATGCGCTCGCCGTAACAGGCTGCCTGTGCCTTGTGCCTACTCTTCGCGCTCCCGCGCACGGTGCCGGCGCCAACTGACGTCTCCAGCGCCTGCCAGCACACCGATAACGGCCTGAAGGGCCGTTCCCCAAGACTCCCTGGGCGCATGACCGGTCGGGCTTTAGCTCGTCCCAGCGAGCGGTCTGAACCTATTGTTATGTTTCGTCGCTGCCAAGCTCGGATTCTCGCAATAGCTGATTGCTACGCGGCACCTGCCGATCGACAACAACCGCGCCGAGAACGCCATCCGGCCTTTCGTCATCGGCCGCAAGAACTGGCTGTTTAGCGACACGCCCAAAGGCGCGACCGCCAGTTCGCAGATCTACAGCCTGGTGGAAACCGCCAAGGCCAACGGCCAGGAGCCTTACGCTTACCTGCGCCACATCCTCGAACGCCTGCCCCAGGCCACAAGCGTCGAAGACTACGAAGCGCTGCTGCCGTGGGACTGCTCGCCAGCCCCAGCCTCCTGAAAGCAGACTTTGTCCTGACGGGCGTGGTTTATGGAGCGCTTGCGTTTCATCGCAGGGAGATTCGGCGCTCTCTTCGGACCCGCTGCAGACGTGAAGCCCTGATACGTGGGCGTGAGCTATTGCTGCAAGTTCAGCGGCTTTTCACCGAAGCATTCAAGGGCATTAAGCCGTCGCTCGAGCGCCTGCGTGGTACATGGGGGTCGGGCGGCAAAAGGGTCGCGAGTGGGCGCTATGGCTTAGGCAGCAGCAACTTGAATCGCTGTCCTCCAGCGCGCTGCCGGCATTGCCGGAGAGGCCCATAGAGCCTCCGCTGGTGGTTGCTCCGGTTAAGCCGATGGCAGTCCAGCGGGAAGCCCCAAGCGCTGGCGTTTAGTTTGTGTGGTAACTAAGCAAGCTGTCTTGTTCTTTCAGCGCTTTGCGCATATCCGCTGGGATGCTGCCAGAGCGCATCGCAAGTTCAAGCCGGATATCTTCCATACTTTGAGCGAAGGCCTGCGGGTCGGTGCGCTGTGCTGTGCTGAGCACGCGACTGTAAGCAGTAGAGTCGCTGGCATCCAGTAGGCTGAGGACGACCCCGCCATCGGGGCGGGGTGAGCTGAATGTGGCGCGCAGCGGGGCAAACAGCTGTTCAACGAGTTCGCGGTTAATATGATCCATGACCGTGCTCCATGCTGAGGGTGATTGATTCAGACCTCAAAAAAGCTCGATGGTTCGCTGCTCTCCGCAGTTAGGCTGCGAGTGACTGCCTGGCGCGCTCGATAACCAACTCAAGGTGGGCGCCGCTGTACTGGCCTGGGTAAAGGCGCTGGCTGTGCTTGGCGATCCCGGCATCGTTGACGATGGTGAAGCTGAAGCTGCCTTTGCGAGCAGCCAGGATGCGGCAATCAAACGGTGCGAAGGCGCTGGAGAGGGTGCGAATGGCATCCTGGATTTGATGTTGAGTGTTCATTTTTTGGGTGTTTCCTAAAACGGCGTGCGCGTCATTGCGCTAAATAGAGCTCCAGGCTGTCGAACTAATTTGTCGATTGCGTGTGTAGATAGGAGCCGGACTGCGCGCACAAGTTTCCTAATGGTTACGGTGTGCGGGTCGGTACTTCGGAGGCGGGCTTGAGTCAGCGCTTGCGTGGGACGGCCAGATCAGTCAGCAGGTTGGAATATGGGTTAGAGCTGTGCGGCATACCCTTGGGTTATGCGCTCTTACTTGGAAACCATCGAGGTGGCCAGAAGGCCTAATTGACTTACAGCGTGGTACTAACTCCGCTGACTATACCCTCTTGGTTGATTTTTCGCCAGTTAATTTGCATGCAATGCTGCAGGTCGGCCAGTAGTGGGCTGCGCATTGGATGCAATTTACCCCATGCTCCGTTAGGATTAGCCCCACTTTTGCTTTCCTCTCGTGACGGGTTTCGATGAGTTATCAGGTTCTTGCACGCAAGTGGCGTCCGCGCTCGTTTAACGAAATGGTTGGACAAACGCATGTGCTCAGGGCGCTGATCAATGCGCTGGATAGCCAGCGATTGCATCATGCCTATTTGTTCACGGGCACCCGTGGTGTGGGAAAGACCACGATTGCGCGAATTATTGCCAAGTGCCTTAACTGCGAAACTGGCATCAGTTCGACCCCTTGCGGTGTCTGTTCAATTTGCAAAGAGATTGATGAGGGTCGTTTTATCGACCTTATCGAAGTCGACGCCGCCAGCCGTACTAAGGTTGAAGACACTCGTGAGTTGCTCGACAACGTGCAGTACTCGCCCAGCCGTGGACGCTTCAAGGTCTACCTGATCGACGAAGTCCACATGCTTTCCACCAGCTCGTTTAATGCGCTGTTGAAAACCCTTGAGGAGCCGCCCCCCCACGTTAAGTTTCTTCTGGCCACCACGGATCCACAAAAGCTGCCGGTTACTGTCCTATCACGTTGCTTGCAGTTTTCGCTAAAGAACATGCCGCCTGAACGGGTGGTTGAGCATCTTACCCATGTGCTGACGGCAGAGCAGATTCCGTTCGAAAACGATGCGCTTTGGTTATTGGGGCGCGCGGCCGACGGGTCGATGCGTGATGCCATGAGCCTGACCGATCAGGCGATTGCCTTCGGAGAAGGTAAGGTGCTGGCGGCTGACGTGCGGGCCATGCTCGGTACACTGGACCATGGCCAAGTTTATGGCGTGCTGCATGCGCTGCTTGAAGGAGATGCTCGCAGTTTGATTGATGCCGTGCGTCATCTCGCTGAGCATGGGCCTGATTGGGCGGGTGTGTTAGCCGAGATACTTAATGTTCTGCACCGGGTGGCCATTGCCCAAGCTTTACCTGATGCTGTGGACAACGGCCAGGGGGATCGTGAGCGGGTGCTCGAGCTTGCGCGGATTTTGCCGAGTGAGGATGTACAGTTCTATTACCAGATGGGTTTGATTGGGCGGCGAGACTTGCCCCTGTCGCCGGATCCACGTAGCGGCTTCGAGATGGTGTTGCTGCGTATGTTGGCGTTTCGGCCGGCGGATAGCCACGATGCGCCCAAGATAGCCCTAAAGCCGCTAGGGATTAGCCAGGCCACAGCTAATCCCGCGAACAACCCAGTGGTCGGTGCAGCAATGCCTGTGCCGACCAGCGTTATTGCGGTCCCGGCTACAGCTGTTCTGCCTGAGCCCACGTCGCTGCCGTCTGCGGCTGCGCCAGTGGAGCCGATGCCCGCGGTGGAATCGCCACTATCGGTTTCAACGCTTGCGCATGTTGAGGTTGATCAAGCGTCAGTGCCGGAGCCGCAGGTTGAAGTAAGCACGCTGCAAGCACCTCAACCCGACGTTGCTATTGTGGTCGATTTACCCTGGGAAGAGCCCCGGGCTGCTTCGCCTGCGGCGGTAGAGCCGATTGCACAAACGGCTGAAATGCCATCAGTCGCTCCCACGGTGGCAGTTGTTCCGGCCCCGATGGCAGAAGAAGATGACGATGAACCGCCATTGGGCGACTACGACTATGTAGAAATGGGTGCTGAGTCATTTGAGTATGACTTTGACGCCGTTGACCGTGATGTACCTGTTGAGCCTGAATTACTCCCCGCAGCACAGCCTGCTACCGGTCTAGCTGCCGACTGGTTGGAGCTATTTCCCAAGCTTGGACTGTCAGGCATGACCGGTAGTATCGGTGCCAATTGCACGTTGATTGCCGTTGATGGTGATAACTGGCAACTGCATCTGGACCCAGCCCACTCAGCGTTGTTTAACCCGACGCAACAACGCCGTTTAAATGATGCGCTCAACCAGTTTCTCGGTCGCGAATTGACCGTGCATATTGAATTGCGCAAGCCCGAACAGGAGACACCGGCGCAGGCGGCAGCGCATAAAAGAGCTAATCGTCAGCGTGAAGCCGAGGCATCGATTCATCAAGATCCTGTGATCCAACAATTGATTCAGCAGTTCGCCGCCGTCATTAAAGCGGACAGCATTGAGCCCCTAGATAGTTCCGTTAACCGCTAATTACCGAGGAATAGCACCATGATGAAAGGTGGCATGGCCGGCCTGATGAAGCAGGCGCAGCAGATGCAGGAAAAGATGCAGAAAATGCAGGAAGAGTTGGCTAATGCAGAAGTAACCGGTCAATCCGGTGCTGGCTTGGTCAGCGTGGTGATGACCGGTCGTCATGACGTCAAGCGCGTTAGCCTGGACGACAGCCTGATGCAAGAAGACAAGGAAATTCTTGAGGACCTTATTGCGGCAGCTGTAAATGACGCGGTGCGCAAAGTTGAGCAGAACAGCCAAGACAAGATGTCGGGCATGACAGCCGGCATGCAATTACCACCTGGCTTCAAAATGCCTTTCTAAGTTTTCACAAGGCATGGGTGGCTGATGACTTACGCGGCGCTGCCCGTGCCTGCCGATATTGATCTGTCGCAACCGATTTCCGTTGTCTTTGAGTCGTCTCGCTATGAGTTTCAGCCCGTTGATCCGCCATCTGATTGATTCTTTGCGCACCTTGCCAGGTGTTGGGCAAAAGACGGCCCAGCGCATGGCCCTGCATTTGCTGGAGCGCAACCGTGCGGGTGCATTGCGCCTTGCCCAGGCGCTGACTGAGGCGATGGAAGGCGTCGGCCACTGCAAGCAGTGCCGCAGTTTAAGTGAAGATGAGGTGTGCCAGTTTTGTCTTGATCCACGTCGCGACGACACCCTGCTGTGCGTGGTTGAAGGTCCGATGGACGTTTATGCGGTAGAGCACACAGGATTTCGTGGACGCTACTTCGTGCTCAAGGGGCATTTGTCGCCACTTGATGGGCTGGGTCCTGAGGCCATCGGTATCCCGGAGTTATTAGTCAGAATCGAAACAGGCGCTTTCCGTGAGGTGATTTTGGCGACCAATCCGACCGTTGAGGGGGAGGCCACTGCTCACTACATCGCCCAATTATTGGCAGGCAAGGGGCTGATTGCTTCACGCATTGCCCATGGCATGCCGCTGGGGGGGGAGTTGGAGTTAGTCGATGGAGGCACGCTGGCGCATTCGATTGCCGGTCGGCGACCTATTCTGTTGTAGCAGGCCTGCTGGCGGCCTGATTGCCCTTGCACATGGCGTTATCCTCTTCTTGTAAGCCAAGCAAGCGCTTGGTAATTTCACTGAAACCTCAGTGGAATTGTCCCTATGTCTGCCTTTCAGGAATATTTTGATGAATCCCACCAGTTGGTGCGAGATTCAGTCAGGCGCTTTGTCGAGCGCGAAATTCTGCCGCACATCAATGATTGGGAGGAAGCCGAGGAGTTTCCTCGCGAGCTCTATCTCAAGGCTGGGGCGGCGGGGATACTCAGTATTGGCTACCCTGAAGTTTTTGGCGGCAGTCATGAGGGCGATGTATTTGCCAAGGTCGTGGCCAGCGAGGAGTTGATGCGCTCAGGCTCTGGCTCCCTGGATATTGGGTTGCCGCCTGTGGTGAAGTGGGCCAAGCCTGAGCTGCGTGAGCGCATCGTGCCGCAGGTGCTGGCAGGTGAAAAAATCATGGCGCTGGCGGTGACTGAGCCGTCCGGTGGTTCGGATGTGGCCAACCTGAAAACCCGTGCGGTACGTGATGGCGATTTCTACCGCGTTAGCGGCAGTAAAACCTTTATCACCAGTGGCGTGCGTGCCGATTACTACACCGTTGCCGTACGTACTGGGGGCGATGGCTTTGGTGGTGTCAGCCTGTTACTGGTGGAGAAGGGCACGCCTGGCTTCACCGTAGGGCGCAAGCTGAAGAAGATGGGGTGGTGGGCGTCGGATACGGCCGAGCTATTCTTTGACGACTGCATGGTGCCCGTGGGAAACCTAATTGGCGCTGAGAATATGGGGTTTGCCTGCATCATGGCCAACTTCCAGAGTGAGCGTTTGTCGCTGGCGACTATGGCCAACATGACAGCACAGCTGGCGCTTGAAGAGGCACTGAAATGGGCTAAGGAGCGCGAAGCGTTCGGTAAGCCGATCGGCAAGTTTCGGGTGCTCAAGCATCGCCTGGCGGAGATGGCGACCCAGCTTGAGGTGTCGCGTGACTTTACCTATCGGCAAGCAGCGAAGATGGCGGCGGGTAAAAGCGTGATTAAAGAAATATCGATGGCCAAGAACTTCGCCCCTGAATTCATAGAATAAGTGCAACGTTTGAAACGATAGGCAGAGGGCCAGCCACCGGTAGAATCCAGGCTCTCACACCAAAGGATTCAAGCGCAGATGACTACGCATTACCGGCAGCTGACCCTGGCCCAACGTTACCAGATTGAG
>CAMCJM010000079.1 GCA_945874835.1 Pseudomonas synxantha
CAAACGCCGATAGACGCGCTGAAACACGGCATCCAAATC
Source organism: Pseudomonas synxantha (assembly GCA_945874835.1). GTDB lineage: Bacteria > Pseudomonadota > Gammaproteobacteria > Pseudomonadales > Pseudomonadaceae > Aquipseudomonas > Aquipseudomonas synxantha_B. Next base: position 40 of record CAMCJM010000079.1, read on the forward strand.
AGCCGGATCGCGGTAGGTTTTGAGAAAGCGATCAATACTGGCAACGAGCATGGGCGCGTCACGGCGCAGAAACCAACGCATGTCGCCATCATTGGAAAGCGGCAAGTGCCGGTCCAGACGCAACTTGGGCATTACCTTGGCCCAGCGTTCGGCGATGGGTTGCTCGACCGCCGTGACGCTGAAGATACCGGCATGGACCATCTCCAACACATCCTCGACCGCCAAGCTCGCGTCCACCCACTCAATCACCACCGGCGAGCGTTTGCTGTCGATCAAGCGCTGATTAAGCGCACGAATAGCGTTGCCCGCCACGCTGCCGGCGGGCAACGCCAGGCTGCGCCCGGAAAGGTCTTCAAGCTGCCGGTACTGCCGATTACCTTGTCGCGCCACGATGATCACCGGCACGTCACGGTGAATCGCTGCACTGGCGCTTAGCTGACTGCCACGGGGTAAGTCGAGCAACTCACCGGGAGCAACCAAGTCGCCTTCGCCGCGCTGCAACGCACCCAGTAATTGATCTTTGGCGAGTGGAATAAGCGTCAATTTGATAGCGCGATTGCCCTGCGCGTTACGGTTGAGGTACTGCTCGAATGCGCACAGCCGCTGGTACTCAATGCCAATGCTTTGGCCTCGCACCATCCCCGAACTGTGGCGGCTCTGATTGACCAACACACGCAGTTCACCGCTGCTGCGAATACTGGCCAGATCGCGCACCACCTTGGGCTTTTCGATCTCAAGCGGGCCGGTCACGCGCGCCATGGCCGTGCAGGACAGCAGCAGCAGGCAGCAGATGAGCAGCACTCGCAACATCAGGGCTCCAGAGCTTGCGCAATAGTGAAAGGAACGTTCAGCAAGCGCCATAACACCTGCAAGGCGCAGTCCAATATGGCCGCCAACGCGGGGCGCGGAGGTTCGCACAGACCACCCACAGACACCAGCCAGTTGTCATACATAACATCACGTATACATCCTAAATAACTGTATTTATTGACTTTTAAATTGAATTAAAAAGCTCTGTTATGCTGCTCACACTTCACAGCAGGGTGCACCATGCAACTCATCGACATAGGCGTCAATCTGACCCACCCAAGCTTTGCCGAATACCGCCAGGCGCTCTTGGAGCGGGCATACGCCGCGGGCGTTCAACGCCTGATCTTAACGGGCACCAGCCTTGCCGAAAGCCAGAATGCCCTAGCGTTATGCCAGCAGTTGGACGCAAACAGCGAACATTTGTTCAGCACGGCTGGCATTCACCCTCACGATGCCAGCAACTGGAACAGTGACAGCTACAACGAACTTACAGCCCTGCTGAAGGATCCACGGGTCCGCGCCGTGGGTGAATGCGGGCTGGATTTCAACCGCGACTTTTCCCCACGCGCGCAACAGGAAAAGGTGCTGGAGCAGCAGTTGGCACTGGCCGTCGAGTTGCAACTACCTGTGTTCTTGCATGAGCGAGATGCCGATGAGCGCTTGCTGGCGATTGTGCGTGACTTTCGTGACCAACTGAGTGCTGCCGTGGTGCACTGTTTTACTGGCGAAAAACGCGCGCTGTTCAACTATCTGGACCTGGATCTGCATATTGGTATCACCGGTTGGATCTGTGATGAGCGCCGTGGCAGCCATCTGCACCCGCTGGTTAAAGAAATCCCGCGCGCACGCTTAATGCTGGAAAGCGATGCCCCCTATCTGCTGCCACGCAGCCTGCGTCCAAAACCGAAAAACGGGCGTAACGAACCCGCCTTCCTCACCGAGGTGCTGCGTGAAGTGGCCCTGCATCGCGGGGAAAGTGAAGCCGACCTAGCCGCGCACACCAGCGCCACTGCCGTGGCGTTTTTTCAATCTGCCGATGTGAATAGACCACAAATGGCAACCTGAATCTGCGGCGTTTGATAAGGATCAATAGCCAAGTATTTGCTTTAATCGATACTGCTGGCACTTTGCCAAGCAGGCTCTTGACCTACAGGCCTAAACCCCAAGCCCGCCTTGCCGATAAGACACCTGAACACCCTCAGCCTCGTTCACACGCGGCGAGCTACCAACCACCACACGGAAGAGATGTGCATGGGCCAGTGGATTAGCGATCTTTCCCTGAAGTACAAGTTCTGGGCCGTCAACGCGGTGGCGTTTTTCACCACTTTGCTGTTGGTGCTGTACGCCATACACCTTGAGCAGCAGGTTCATGCCCATGCGGCGAAAGCCTCAGCGCAGCAGCTTGCGCAAACCCTTGAGCAATGGCCCAAAGACACGGCGCTACCCAACGACAAGCGCATTCTGGTCTTCAGTTCCGGCCAGTCGCCGCGCCTACCCGACAACCAAGGCAACCGCCTGAGCAATGCCACTGGCTGGGTGGAACTGAGCGGCGCTGAGCAGATTATTGGTGCCGCAATAGTCAACCGTGCCGAGGGACAGCGCGTGGCGGTGATCGCCAAAGCGCCGAGCATCTACGATGTTTTTTTAGACCGTGCCCTCAGCTAGGCCCTGGTAGTGGCGTTGCTGATGCTGCTGCTGTTGGCGGCATCGCAGTTGCTGATTCACTTTTTGCTGAGCCACCTTAATACCCTCAAGGACGTGATGCTGCAGGTTGAGCGCAGTGGCGACTTGAGCGCACGCGTACCACTGGACTGCCGTGACGAAGTGGGTCAGATGGCCAGCGCCTTCAATGCCATGCAAGCCGGTTATCAGCGTGTAGTCGGCATCGTCGCGCAGTCAGCCGCGCAGTTGGACATGGGTTCCAAACGCATGGCCAGCAACATGAGTGAAGTGCGCCGGGGCATGCTGGAGCAACAGAGCGAAACCGAACAAGCAGCCGCGGCCATCAATGAAATGACCGCGACCGTGCACCAGATCGCCGAGCACACGGCCGACACGCGTGATCAGTCCAAACAGGCGGAAGAACTGGCGGACAAAGGCCAGCAGGCAGTGAATCGCGTAGCACGGTCGATTTCTGGCCTCTCCAGTGGCGTGCAACAAACCGCACAGATGATCGAGCAACTGGCAGTCGACAGTCAGAAAATCGGTGGTGTGGTCAGTGAGATTCATGGCATTGCCGAACAGACCAACCTGCTCGCCCTCAACGCTGCGATCGAAGCGGCTCGCGCAGGTGAAATGGGCCGTGGCTTTGCCGTGGTGGCCGACGAAGTGCGCAACCTGGCCAAACGTGTGCAGGATTCAACCGATCTCATCACCCAGATGATCAACACCCTGCAAAGCGGCACCCGCGATGCCGTCGATTTTATGCAGGACAGCTCGATCAAGGCCGATGAGTGCGTGAAACAGGCCGATGAAGCCGGTCATGCGCTGGCGGCCATTACCGAGTCGGTGGGATTGATGCGTGAGAGCAACACGCAGATTGCGGTCGCCGCTGAGCAGCAGAGCCAAGTGGCAGAAGAGATGAATCGCGCGGTAGTGCGCATTCGTGATGTGACCGAGCAAACGGTCGGTCAAACCAGCGAGTCCGCAGCGACCAGCAATGAGCTGGCCACCCTGGCGGGCGAGCTGAACAAGGCCATCGGCCAACTGAAGTTGTAAAACCGCTTCTGGATGCCGTTGCAGGCTCACGATGCAACGGCATCGATTCTCATCGCAAACGCGCGCTTAACCAAACACCGTCACGGTCTGTCGACTGATCGCCAGCAACTCGCCTTCTTTTGTCCAAATGGCGGCAGCCGTGTGCCCATAGCCATCGCGGGCGTGTTCGATATACGCGCGGTACAAGCACCAGTCCTCAGTGCTCAGGCTGGGCATGGGCTGCACAAACTCAATGGTCCAGGTCAATGAACTGCCCGGCGCTGGCGCGCTCAGGTGAGGCAATACGGCAGGTGGCCAGGCATCGACCAAGGCCAATAGGTGCGCCTCGTTGGCGGGTTCTATGCTGTGCTGATCGCGCAGGCGTACCCAACCGCCCATTTCCCGCGAGGGATTATTGGTAAAAGGTAAACCGCCGTAGGCCCAGCGCATGGCCAGAAAACGGGTGAATTCGGGGGTGACTTTAGGGATGTAGGGCATTTCCTGGCAGGCTTCGACCGGCTTGGCCTCAGGCGCTGGATCCGCCTGCACCACAACACGCGAATCGCGCCCTGCGCCGAAGCTGCCTTGTACCAGGGTGACCACCTGCCCTCGCTGAATAGCCCGGCCCAATACCTGGCTTACGGCCTTGCCCTCGCGCAGCACTTCCACTTCAAACTGAATCGCAACATCCGGCTCGGCCGGCCCGACAAAAGTGATCGCCAACGAACGCGGTGGCCTATCGCTGGGTACCTTGGCGCGCATGGCTTCATACACCAGCGCCGCCATCAAACCGCCGAAACTGGCACGACCCTGGGCCCACTGGGGCGGAATCAACACGGCCTGTGGGTTATCACGTACCGCCTGAAGCAACTCGGAAAAGCCCATAACCACCTCGATAAATAAGACGCGAGTGATGGTAGGGCAAAGTTTGCAGCGCGTGATAAGGCATTTCAGCCAAAAATACGAATGGAAAACGACCTTTCAGCCAAGCTATTCGATAGGTTGGGCAAACTTGTTCGTCAACACCTGCAAGGCCGAGTCAGCCTCGGCCTGTGCCGCCAGCAGCGTGCTGCGCCAACCGGGTACGCAGGGCTGCAAGTCGGCTTCGGCCTCCGCGCGCAATAGCCATTGCCACTGGTCGTGCCAGTCACCCAGCGACGATTGGGCTTGTTTCAGCGCACGCAGCTGAGCGTGATGCATACCACTTAGCTGCGGATAGGCCTCGGCGCTGTAGCGCAGACGTTTAACCAGTAAGCGCAGCCGGTGGCGGTCATGTTCGGGGTCAAGCAGCGCTTGCGTCAGGCGGGAATGGTCTTTGCGCATACACTTGCGGATCAGTTTGCGCACTGCGCCCAACTCACCGCTAGTGGCCGCCACGCGCCATTGCCATGGCCATTGATCCAGAGCGCTGAGCACGTTCGTCAACGCCGCGCTGCTGAGCAGCTGTGCATAGCCTTGTTGCAACTGCGGCTCACGCGCCTGCGCTGCATCAACCAATCCCTGTTGCAGCAGATAGGCCTGCAACACTTCCAGGTCGCGCAGCGGGCTGCTAACGCGGCCTAACTCTGCGGCGCGCTGCTGCAATTCAGCACAGGCGGCGATGGTCGTCAGCGGCCTGAGCAAACTGCGTAATTGGCGCAGCGCGATGCGCAAATCATGCAACGCCTCGCTGTCGGTGTTGGCCTGCAAGCGCTCACGGCAGGCAAACAAGCGCACCTGGATACGCAGTACGTGGCGTTGAACATCGTCCAGCAAAGCGGACATGACCTCACTCCTGTGCATGCTCTAACAGGCCGTTGAAAAACTACCTGCGTTGGCAATACTGCGTTAAAAACGGCCTCAAAATGCTCATTTACAGCACGTAAACTCCGCTTTTTCGGCCGTTTTTGCCTTGTCTTGCCTACCTCGCCAACATTTTTAAACGGCCTGCTAAACAGCTGTGTGCTTATCACATGCCATTGCGCCGCGATCAATCAGGCAAAGCGTTTCGTTATGATTCCAACCGGGTTAAGCGCCACGGCAAGGAGAGGCGTAACGCGCGAAGGCATAGGTGCAACTCGGCCACCGACGTTGCCTGGCCAGCATACCGCTGGGCCTCAAACGCCAGGGCAAAGGCCTGAATCGCTTGCGCTTGAGCCGGCAATTGCAGCGCTGCCCGCGCAGCATAATCGCGCGGGCCTTCGCCCGGCTGGCGAGTAACGCCGTGGCGCGCCAGTAATCGCTCAAAGCGCTGGAAGACACGCTGCTGTGGGTCACGCTCGCGCTGCCAGGGTTTAAATAACCAAAGCGCCAGCAGACCCAGCAATAGACCGCCGCCTCCCACTAAACCCATGACCAGCGTTTGCGCATCCACCCGGCCCAACCAGCGCTGTAAAAACTCCAGCTGTTGTTGGCTTTGATAACCCAAGACCCAGCGTTGCCAGCCGTAGTTAATGTTGTCCCAAGCCAGGCGCAGTTCATTCAACCAGCTGAGGTTGCGGTAACGCAGCGGTGAGAAAGGCGAATCTTCGAGGAAGGTTTGCTCGCCGGACAAGGCATCTTCAAGGCCGCTTTCAATCCGCTCAGGGGCCACTTGAAACGTGGGATCAACGCTCACCCAGCCACGGCCAGACTGCCAATACTCCACCCAGGCATGGGCATCGAACTGGCGCACTTGCACATAGTTACCGGCCGGGTTGTATTCACCGCCCTGATAACCGGCCACCACCCGCGCTGGAATACCTGCCGCGCGCAGCACATAGGTCATGGCCCCGGCGTAGTGCGCGCAAAACCCGCTGCGGGTTTCAAATAAAAAGTCATCGATGTTGTTCTGCCCCAATGCTGGTGGCCGCAGGGTGTAGGCAAAGGGTTGCTGATTGAAGTGGCTGAGCATGGCCTGCACCAATTGCTCAGGCTGCGGATAGTCGCGCTTGAGCTGTTCAGCCCAGGCGCGGCTGCGCGGCTCGCCTTGCTCAGGCAATTGCAGGGCGCGGCGTAAACTCTCGGTGCTGGGCTGGGTTTCGCGCAGCGCTTGAGGCCATGAGGTGGCTTGGTAAATCAGCGAGCGATCCACTGGCTGCCGTCGCTGCAGGCGGAAATCGCTCATCTGCCGGGTCTGCTCCAGCGTGGTTTCAGCCACATCAAGAGCAAACAGCCAGCGCTGAGAGCTGGGTTGCATAACGATGCTGTAGCTCACCGGCTCACCCTGCTTTTGCCACTGCGCTGCGGGAGCGAACTCAGCGTAATCGGATTGCGACCAACGCCGGCCATCGAAGCGGTCAAAGGTCAGGGCGCGCCAATACAACTCACTGCGCGGCGGCGTTTCACCGTTAAAACTGGCGCGAAACGCCAACGCGGCCGAGCGGCTCAGGTCGGCGATATCGGCGGGGGTCATGCTGTCAGACAGCCCGCTAGTGGCTTTGTCATTCGGCACCGGCAGCGACCACAGCGGCCCCATACGCGGGAAAAACACAAACAGCAGCAGCATCACCGGCAATGCCTGCAGCATCATGCCACCGGCCAAACGCACAGTGGGCCATGGCTGGGTGGCCAGATTGCTTTGTTGCAGGCCAATCAATGCCGCCAGCAGGGCTGTCACCGGCAGCAGGCTGTAAAACGCCATGAGCATGCTGTCGTCAAACAGGTAAGCCGTCACCACGACGAAGAAGCCAAGGAACACCAGCACCAGCGCATCTCGCCGCGTGCGCATCTCCAGCAATTTGAGCACAAACGCGGCCACCAGCAGCACCACGCCGGCATCCAGCCCGATCAAACTGCCACGGGAAAGAAACACCCCCAACGCCGCTGCCAGCATTAAGCCGCCCTTGGCCCAGGCATTCGGGTAGCGCGCACGCATGCGGAAAATCTGCACCCGCCAGGCGGCGCTGCCGAGCCACAAGCCGATGACCCACAGCGGCAGGTGGCTCAGGTGCGGGATGATCACCAGCACCTGCGCCACCAACAGCCAAGTCAGGCTGATGCGAGGAATTGCTGAAGCCTGACTCATACGCCCCGCCCAAACAGCGCCAGCGCGCGCAAACAGGCATCACGGTGCAGCTCGCCGGTATTGGCCGCCAGCACCTGGCCCGGCAGGCTCAAAGCAAACGGCTGCTGGCGTTCGGACAACTGCAATACCCAATGACAGAGCAACGACAGGCGCGCTTCAACATCACCGCCTAGCGACTCGAAATCCAGGTACAGATCCCGCCCGGTGATGGAGGCAAAATCCTTGACCAGCAAGCCCTGGCCACGGGAATACGCCTTCCAGTGCAGGCGGCGTTTGGAGTCGCCGGGCTGATAGCTTTTCAGCCCCTGATAATCATCCACGCCCTGGCCGTGCGCGCGACTGCCCTCTTCTTCCTGATCATCGCTGGCCCCTGCGCTCAGCGGTAAATCACCGGCCAGCGGCCGGGGATAGACCAGCACTTGCTGATCAAGATCGACCCAGCTCCAGGCCACCAGAATACCCAGCGGAAAACGGCTCTCCACGCGCAAGCGACCGGGGCGCAACCAGCCGCGCTGGGTTGTCGGTAGGTTCAGTTGACACTCGACCTGCCCAGCGGCCGGTACATCCAGGGTTTGTAAAGCCGCCGGTGGCCAGCCCAGGCTGACCGCCTGATGGGCGCGTGCGCTGCTCTCCAAGCGCACCCGAAACGTCGCCGGTTCACCGGCAAACACCGCAGGCGCAGCGCCCGCCTTGAGGATCAATCCGGCCAGGTTGCGGTAGGTGTGCAAAATGGCCACCACAAACACCGAACTGAGCAGGAACGTCAGGGCATAAGCCAGGCTGTTTTGATAATTGATCGCCGCCAGCAGCATCAGCAGCAGCGCGGCCATAAACGCCAAGCCGACCTGACTGGGAATGATGAAAATTCGCCGCTGATTCAGCCGCACACTGGCGGCCACCGGAATCCGCCGCGACAGCCAGCGGTTCCAGTAAGGTTTAAACGCGGCCATCAAAGCGCCGGCACCTCACGCAGCAACCACTGCACCAGGCTGCCACCACCATGCCCGGCAGGGTCGGCGCGCTCGCGCAGGCGATGACCAACCACGGCAGGCAGCACCGCTTGCACATCTTCAGGAATCACATAATCGCGCCCCGCCAAAAAAGCCCAGGCTCGGGCGGCGGCCAACAGGGCCAGGCTGGCGCGGGGCGACAAGCCCCAGGCAAATTGCGGCTGCGTGCGGGTGGCATCAACCAAACGCAACACGTAGTCCACCAACGCATCGCTGGCGCGCACTTTGGGAATTTCCGCCTGCACCCGTGCCAGCTCGCTGTGATTGAGCACGGCCGGCAAATGGGGCAGCAACGAGCGCCGCGAATCGCCCAACAACAGGGCCTTTTCTGCCGCTTTGCCGGGGTAACCGAGCGACAGGCGCATCATAAAGCGGTCGAGTTGCGACTCAGGCAGTGCAAAGGTGCCGCCCTGGCTGACCGGGTTTTGCGTGGCAATCACAAAAAAGGGCTGTGGCAACGGCCGTGTCGCGCCCTCGATGGTAACCTGCCCTTCTTCCATGGCCTCAAGCAGCGCACTTTGGCTTTTGGGTGTGGCGCGGTTGATTTCATCCGCCAAGACTAATTCGGCAAAGATAGGGCCGGGGTGGAAAACAAACTGCCCGGTGTCCTTGTCAAACACCGAAGTACCGAGAATATCGCCCGGCAATAGGTCAGAGGTGAACTGGATGCGTTGAAAGCTCAAGCCCAGCACCTTGGCCAAGGTATGGCTCAGGGTGGTTTTACCCATGCCGGGCAAATCTTCAATCAACAAATGCCCTTCCGCCAGCAAACAGGTCAGGGCCAGCCGTACTTGCTGCTCCTTGCCCAGCAACACCTGATTAACCGCCTCTAGCACTGAATCCAGTTTGGCGCGCATGCCTGACTCCTTGAATTTCGATGGTCGATGCTACTGCGCTGGCCAGCCCCGGCATAGCACAAGGAAATCTTTTGATGAACTTAGACACACTTGCGTTGACACACACCAATGGTACGCAGCGCGCTTACCTGTAGTTTGAAGCCCAAATCACCATCTTGAGGTTGCCATGACCATCTCGCCGACGCCTGACTGGCACAGCCAACCCGCTGATCTCAGCCTGCAACAGCTCGATACCTCCGCTCAGGGTCTGGCCACGCCGGAAGCTGAACAACGCCTGCAACAATACGGCCCCAATCAACTGCCCAGCGGCCAACGCACCAGCGCCCTCAAGCGCTTTGCCCTGCAGTTTCACAACCTGCTGATCTACGTGCTGCTGGCCGCCTGCCTGATCACCCTGTCGCTTGGCTTATGGCTGGACAGCGCGGTGATCGCTGGCGTGGTGCTGATCAATGCGCTGGTCGGGTTTGTTCAGGAAGGCAAAGCGCAACAAGCCATGCAAGCCATTCAGGGCATGCTCAGCCTAGAAAGCCGGGTGCGGCGTGACGGTCAGGTGCAAAACCTGAATGCTGAACAACTGGTGCCCGGTGACGTGGTACTGCTGGAAGCTGGTGATCGCGTTCCCGCGGACTTACGCCTGATAGAAACCCGCAACCTGCGCATTGAAGAAGCAGCCCTTACCGGTGAATCCCTGCCGGTGGACAAACTCACTGACGCCGTTGACGCCCAGGCCAGCTTGGGCGATCGGCGCTGCATGGCGTATTCCGGCACCTTAGTCAGCGCAGGCAGCGCCAGCGGCGTGGTAGTGGCCACCGCCGGGCAAACTGAACTTGGCAAAATCAGCCACATGCTCGACCAAGTCAGCACACTGCAAACCCCACTGCTTAACGACATGGCCCGTTTTGCCCGGCAATTAACGGTGATCATCATCGGGCTGGCCGCTTTAACCTTTTTCCTTGGCGTCTGGCTGCGTGACTACAGCATCAACGACATGCTGATGGCCGCCGTGGGGCTGGCTGTTGCGGCGATCCCTGAAGGCTTGCCGGCCGTGCTGACCATCATCCTGGCCATGGGTGTGCAACGTATGGCCAAGCGGCGGGCGATCATCCGCCATTTGCCTGCCGTAGAAAGCCTGGGCGCAGTGACGGTCATCTGCTCGGACAAAACCGGCACCCTGACGCGCAATGAGATGACCGTGCAGCAGGTCTTTACCGCCGCGCACCACTACCGTATCGACGGCGTGGGGTACGCGCCCTCTGGCACTATTTATGGCGATGATGACCAGCAGTGCACACTGGAAAACACCCATGATTTACGCGAACTGGCTCGCGCTGGCCTGCTGGCCAACAACGCCACGCTGTTTAAGGATGAACACGGCTGGAACATCACCGGCGACCCAACCGAAGCGGCGTTGCTTACCCTGGCTGGCAAGGTCGGCCTGGATCTGCAGCATGAACAACAGCACCTGCCGCAGGTCGACGCCATTCCATTCAGCTCCGAACAGCGTTGCACCGCCAGCCTGCATCACGACCGCGCTCAGCACGGCCTGATTTACATCATCGGTGCACCAGAGCGTCTGCTGGAGGTGTGCAACCGTGAATGGCGCGATGGCAGCCCGCACCCCATCGACCCGCGCATTGGCACCAGGCCTTGGATAGCGGCAGCCGACAGGGCCTGCGCATGCTCGGGCTGGCCATGCGCCCTCTGAACGCCCCCCAGCATGAACTCAATTACAGCGACCTCAATGGCGACTATGTGCTGCTGGGCCTCGTCGGCATGCTGGACCCACCCCGCGAGGAAGCCATCGCGGCCATCCGCCACTGCCACAGTGCCGGTATCGACGTGAAAATGATCACCGGCGACCATGCCGGCACCGCCTGCGCCATCGCACAAAAACTCGGTTTAGGCGACAGCGCCGCCCTGACCGGCGCAGACCTGGACACCCTCAGCGATGCGGAGCTGGATAAGCTGCTGCCCAAGACTCAGGTATTCGCTCGCACCAGTCCCGCGCACAAACTGCGCTTGGTCGAGCGCTTGCAAGCCCGTGGTGAACGAATAGCGATGACGGGCGATGGCGTGAATGACGCGCCCGCCCTCAAGCGTGCTGATATTGGCATCGCCATGGGTATTAAAGGTACCGAAGCGGCCAAGGAAGCCTCGCAGATGGTGCTCGCCGATGACAATTTCGCCACCATCACCCACGCCGTCGAGGAAGGTCGTCGGGTGTACGACAACCTGAAGAAATCCATCTTGTTTATTCTGCCGACCAATGCCGGGCAGTCATTCACGCTGCTGATCGCCATTATGTTGGGCATGACGCTGCCCATCACGCCGCTGCAAATTCTCTGGGTGAATATGATCAGCGCCGTCACCCTCGCCTTGGCGCTGGCCTTGGAACCTGCCGAGGCGGACCTGATGCAGCGGCCACCCCGCGATCCACGCAGCGCACTGCTCAGCCCGGGGCTGCTGTGGCGCATCGTCATGGTGGGGTTGCTGATGACCCTGGCCAGCGTCGGTTTGTTCCACCTCAGCCAGCAACAAGGCTGGAGCCTGGAAGCCAGTCGAACCCTGGCGGTCAACGCCATCATCGCCTGCGAAATCGGCTACCTGTTCAGCAGCCGCAGCCTGCTCGCCCCAGCCAGTTTCAGTTGGCGCGACAACCCCATGGTTTGGAGCATGGTGCTGGTCATCGTTGCACTGCAGGGCTTGTTCAGCCACCTGCCACTGCTGCAACAATTGTTTGGCACCCAAGGCATGCCAGCGGCGGCCTGGGGGCTGTGCCTACTGCTGGCAGGGCTGATGTGCGCCGTGGTCGAACTGGAGAAACTCCTGACTCGGCAACGGGTTAAACGCAGCGGTTAGGGCCGCTGCAAATCAAAACGCTCACGCGTCCGGCTATAGGACGCACCACCCAGACGGCCGATCAAATCCAGGCGCGCAGGGTCGATACGACCCTGCTCGTTGAGCACCTGATCGTCGATATGGGCCAGCAGCACCTCGGCAAACAGCAGGTGGCAATTGGGGGCCTGCGGTGGATAGGCCATGACCTGCACCACGCGACATTCAAACGCCACGGCCGCGCCGGCCACACGCCGCGGCTTGACCTTGAGCGAGGCACAACTGGCGATAGCGCACTGCTCAAACTCACTCTGCTCGTGGGGCAGTTGCGCTGAACTGGCATTCATCGCCTCGGCCTGCGCAAACGACACCAACTGAATGACTAACTCACCGCTGGTTTGGGCATTGATCAGGGTGTCTTTGAGGCTGCCATCAGGACGATGGTTAACGTTAACCATCAGGGTCGGCGGATCATCACTGATCACTTGAAAGAAGCTGAACGGCGCCAAGTTGCTGACCCCGTTAGGCGACAGGGTCGAGACCCAGGCAATCGGCCGTGGAGTGATGGTGGCGGCCAGCCAGCGGTAGCGTTCCAGCGGGTTTAACGCCGCAAAGTCCAACAGCATAATCAGCGCCCTGCCCGCGACTCGCGAATATAAAAGCGCGCGCGCTCGGATTTGGCCGTGCAGCCTTCATAGGCCTCGAACTGCTGCTGTGTCTTGGCGGCGGTGAGCAACGACAGTGCTTTGGAATAACTGACGGTACCGGCAAAACCATCGGCTTTGGCCAGGTCTAACTCACGCCAGGCGGCCTCCAGCTGGCTGGCACAACTGCCACGGTAAGCGGTTTTACCGGCGCAACCACTGAGCACCAACAGCAGCATGGGTAACGCGATCCACAGTTTCATTTCTTCACTCCCAAACAAGAACGTGGTTTGAATATACCAGCAGGCCGCTACGATACGACGCACCGCAACACACGGCTACTGGCTTATCTGATGCGCGCCCTGATGAAAAGTGCCGCTGTTAGCGTCTTGAGCACATTCACCTCAGCGAAAGCCCAACAAGCCCGCGCAGGCGCCAGAAACTCAGGCCGCATGCCTTGGCGATCACGCCCACCGCGCGTATGGTCACACCATCGGTAATTGGGGAAATTAGGGATGAGCAAGCGCATTGCATTGGTATTGGGCTCAGGTGGCGCGCGGGGCTACGCGCACATCGGCGTGATTGAAGAGCTTGAAGCACGGGGTTATGAAATCGCCTGCATCGCTGGCTGCTCCATGGGCGCAGTGGTGGGCGGCATTTATGCCGCTGGCAAACTCAATGAGTACCGCGACTGGACCCAGAGCCTGGATTACCTCGATGTATTGCGCCTGCTCGATGTGAGCTTTCGTCTGGGCGCTATTCGGGGCGAAAAAATCTTCGGCCGAATTCGCGAAATTGTCGGCGAGATCAATATCGAAGACCTGCCGATCCCCTTTACCGCCGTGGCCACCGACCTCACCAACCAGCAAGAAATCTGGTTCCAGGAAGGCTGCCTGCACCAAGCCATGCGCGCTTCAGCGGCCATTCCCAGCCTGTTTACCCCAGTGGTGCAAGGCAAGCGCATGCTGGTCGATGGCGGCCTGCTCAACCCGCTGCCGATTGTGCCTGTGGTGTCCGCGCGCTGCGACCTGATAATCGCCGTCAATCTTAACTCGGCCCACCCGCAACATTACGAACTGCCGATCATTGAGCGCACGCCCGCGCTCAAAGGGCGTTTTGACTTACTGATGAACTCACTCGGCTCACGCCTGCCCTCGTTCAAACGCAAACCCGGTGAAGACGACGCCTTGCTGCTCCTCGAAGACCACAGCCGACGCCTGCAACCAGAAGCCATCAACCCCTGGCAGCAGCACCTCAACCCGCCGCTGGATAAAACCACCACGCCAAAATCGGCCAGCGGTTCACGGGTCGCCGACCTGAGCGGCCCGGCTTCACTGCTGGAACTGATCAACCAGAGTTTTGAGGTGATGCAAACCTCATTGGCGCAGTACAAAATCGCTGGCTATCCACCCGATATTTTGATCAACGTACCCAAGCGTGTGTGCCGTTTCTTCGAGTTTTACAAGGCCCCGGAGCTGATCATGCTTGGCAGGCAGATCGCCAGCGATACGCTGGATAAATACGAGCGGGGTGAGCGCTAGCAGCGTCATGACGGCGATACATCCGCCTGATGGATACAGACAATCAAACGATCTAGCAGCCTGTCGGACTTGAGTCCCGCAGACCGATAGAGCATTGGCTTTTCCGGAAATCAGGCATTTTTTGCCAATTCACCCGGATTTATGCCTGTTTCTTGCTCAATTTCTGATTTGCGGGCGTAATACGGCCATGCGCTTCAAGTTCCACGCCAGGCACACCAGCGTCCATTCGCCGCTGACCTTGTTCACGCCACGCAGCGAGAACTGCCGAAATCCCAGCACC
>CAMCJM010000080.1 GCA_945874835.1 Pseudomonas synxantha
GCTCGACCGCATCACTCACCACTGCGACATCCTCGAAACCGGCAACGACTCATTCCGCTTCAAGCAACGCAAAAAGGCGGTGAAAAGCACCTGAGCAACTGGAAACTTTTGGACGCTGTTGCATGGAAAGTTTTGGATGCTGATTGACAATGGCGGCCTGGCGCTGGGTATTTATCAAGGCCATGAACAGTTGCGGCATGTGCCGCTGGTCGCCGGTAAGGAGTTCTTTCTGCTGGTCAGCAAGGGCTCGCCGCGCGGTGAAAGTCTGATCACGCAGTTTGATCAGCAGCTTAAGCAGATGCAGGCCAGTGGTGAGGCGCAGCAGATCTTTCAGCGCTTTACCCCGGACGGCCTGAAGTAGTCAGTTGCTCTGCCAATCACAGAAGCAGCCCACCGCCAGGGTGTTGCTGGCGCTGACCGTGCGATCCGCCACCAGGGCATCGAGAATCGGCTCGATAAAGCTGTTGCTTGAGGTGCACACCGCGCCTTTGCTGTAGGGGCCGAAGTAGGCCAGTTGGCCGCCGCGATCCCAGATGGCCACGGCTGGGCTGGCGGGGATCTGTGCGCTGCCGATCAGCTCGGGCAAGGCCTTGAAGGCGCGCAAGGTGTTCGGCAACTGGCCACTGCTGCCGGGTTTTTGTACCGCGTAAAATTCCACATCCAACGCCGCAAAGCGCTCGATCACCTCGGCCAGGTGCTGCTGATTGCCCACGTTGCAGGGGCAGGCGGGGTCCCAGAAGTGCACCAGGCGGATGGGCCCTGGCCCGGCCAGTTCATCCGGCAGGCGCAGTTGCTCGCCATAGAACAGCGCCGTTTGTTCGCTAAAGGTGCGCAGGTAGCGCGCTTCGTACCACCAATAGGCGGCCAGCATGGCAGCGGCCCAACAGAGGATCAGCAGGCTGGCGAGCAGGGTTTTGCGTGAGGGTCGGGTCATAATCAATCTTCGTGAAGAGGTGCGCAGCTTGCCATGACTCGCGCCACAGCTGAATATCCGCAACTTGATCAGGGGCAATTGCTGGCCTGCTGCCCCCCCCCCCGGTTTAATGATGGAAGCCCCATGCCTGAGCTGTTTGTGCCGCATCACCTGATTGCCAATCTGCGACCCTTGGCCGCAGCCGCGCCGCTGTCGGCGGCCGAGCAGCATTACCGGCAGTTTTACGGCTTTAGTGACGGGCTGGCGCTGCACAGTCGCGTTGGCCAGTTGCAGGTGGGTGGTTATCAGATCGCCTTGCAGGCGTGGTGGCCCGAGCAGCCGCGCGCCACCTTGGTGTTGTTGCACGGTTATTACGACCACAGCGGGTTGTACCGGCATGTGATCGAGTGGGCGCTGGGCATGGGCTTTGCCGTGCTCAGTTTCGATTTGCCCGGGCATGGTTTGTCTAGCGGCGCGCGGGCCAGCATTGGCGATTTTGCCGAGTACCAAACCGTGCTACAGGCCGTGCTGGCCGAGGCCGCCGCGCTGCAACTGCCGCCGCCCTGGCACCTGTGTGGGCAAAGCACCGGCGGGGCGATTCTGATTGATTACCTGTTGACCGGCGCGCCTGCGGCGGACATTGGCGAAACCATTCTGCTGGCCCCGTTGGTGCGGCCGCGCGCCTGGGCGTGGTCGCAGTTCAGCTACCGGGTGATGCGCCACTTTGTCAGCGAAATTCCCCGGCGCTTTAGCGTTAACTCCAGCGACGCCGACTTTATCGACTTCGTGCACCACCACGACCCACTGCAAGCGCGCAGCCTGCCGACCGCTTGGGTCGGCGCGCTCAGCCAGTGGGTGCCGCGCATCGAGGCCGCGCCGCGCAGCATGCGCAGCCCGTTGATCATTCAGGGGGAAGCGGACATGACCGTGGCCTGGCGGCACAACCTGGAGGTGTTGCAGGATAAGTTCGCCGCGCCGCAGATTCTGCGCTTGCCCGAGGCGCGGCATCACCTGGCCAACGAGCTGCCTGCCCTGCGCCAGCGTTACTTCGATTTTCTCAGCGAGCGTCTGCGCTAGCGCCAACCGCGAGACCGCCGCGCAAGGTGCCCAGGGCCGCCTGGTAATAGGCTTTGCCAGCATCGGACTGGGCGAAGCTGACAAACTCTTCCAGCTCCGGGTCGCTCAACTCGCGGTAAACGTGCAGCAGGGTGTTGTCCAGGTCTGCACCGATTTGCTCAATCAGGCGTTGGCGCTGGCCGTCGAGCAGGGCCTGGCTGCTGCCATTACCGAGCAGGCCTGGGAGCATCTGGCTGAGGCTGTCAGCAGCAACACCGGCCAACGCCAGGCTGACTTCCGCCCCGGCCTCACGCGCCGGTAAGGCTTGCGCCAAGTGGCGGATCAGCAAGCGGCGGGTGGCGCTGGCGTCGGTGCGCGGCAGGCCATTGGCATAGCGCGCCAACTGGTCGCTGCGCGTGGCCAACAGTTCGGCATCAACAATTTTGCGCCCCAGCGGCGACTGGAAGAACTGCAGGGCAGTGGCCGGTGCGCTGAGGTGGCTGCGCAAACCCTGCAGGGCGCGTTGGTCCATGGCGTTGGGGGCGAAGCGCTGATTGCTGTTATTCGCCAACGCCTGATGCACGGCCGGCGGCAGGCTGCCGCGATAGCGTTCTTGAGCGGCTTGCAGGGCATCGCTGAAATGCATGCGCTGTTGCGGCCAGCCTGCGGTCTGATACAGCTGCAGATAGTCATCGGCCAGTGCGGGCAGGCTCAGCAGCAAGGACAGGGCAAAGGTAAAGGCGCGCATAGGGACTCCATAGGGGGCAGCTATTTTCTGCGGCATGCTGACGCTTGTCGAGGCTCATCGAGGCGCTGGTAGAATCGCGGCATGACTACCGATACCCACAGCGCGTGCCTGACGCGCATCGTCGATGACCTGGCCGAGCACGGCTGGTCACTGCAACCACAGTTCATCCCCCAGACTCTGACCCGCAAACTGGCCGAAGAGTGCCGTCTGCGTGCGGCGCAAGGCGCGCTGGCACCCGCTGGCGTTGGCCGGGGCGCGCAGCAACAGGTGCGCGAAGGCGTGCGTGGGGATCATATTCAGTGGCTGGACGCCGGCCAGCATCCGGCCTGCGATGACTACCTGCAGGCGCTGGATGAGTTGCGCATGGCGCTCAATCAGGGCTTGTACCTGGGGCTTGAGGACTTTGAAGGGCACTTCGCCTTATACCCGCCGGGGGCGTTTTACCAGAAGCACGTGGACCGCTTTCGCGATGACGACCGGCGGGCGGTGTCTGTGGTGTTTTACCTGAACGATGAGTGGCAGCCTGAGCACGGCGGTGCGCTGCGCTTGTATCTGGGTAATGGTGAAATTCGCGATGTACTGCCGCAGGCGGGCAGCTTGCTGGTGTTTCTGTCGGCCGACATGCCCCATGAGGTGTTGCCGGCCAGCCGCGATCGTCTGTCGTTAACCGGTTGGTTCCGCCGGCGTGGCAACGGGCCGCTGTAGGGGTTGACGCCCGACTCGGGTTTTAGCGCCGGATCAATGCCCCCACACCTTGAAGGTGCCCCGCAGGTCGGTGATGTCACGAATCTCGATGCTGCCTAAACGGCTTTCGCCAATGTGCATGTCGGCCGCCACGCGCACACGAATCCGCTGCGCCGGAATGCCGCTGGCCACCAACTGTTCATTGATGCTGGTCAGGTCCGGCAAGGTCAGTTGCAGTTGCTGACGGCCGCTGGCGTTGCTCACCACATCGACCTTCAGGGTGGGCAGGTTGACGCCGAAAATCGGCAGGGTCAGGCCCAGTTGCGCCGCGCCAAAGGCGAAGCTGCCGCCAGAACCGTTCGGGCAGCTGGCCGGGGTAAGGCAGGCGTTGTCGATCTTCACATTGCGCAGTGAGGCATGGCCGCCGTCATCGGGCAGGCCGAGCGCGATCAGGCTGGCAGTCAGGGGCAGGGCGGCGCGAATCAGGCGGTGCATGGGGCGTCCTCCGTGAATGTGGCCAGAGTCTGGCCGGGCCGGGCCTTGTGCGCGCGCCATGTCTGGCGGGCGCTTCCCGCCGAAGGATAGGTCGCCTAAACCCGCCGCCGCAGCTGCAGGTGCGAACGGCTTGGCAAAACATCATCAGGCCCATCCCTTTGATCGGCAGCGGGCCAACGCAGTAACCTGAAGGTGTTACGACGAGTGACTGGAGCTGCGTCAATCATGCACAAAGTGTTGGTAAGCCGTTGCCTGCTGGGGCAGCACGTACGCTATGACGGCGGCGCCCATGGCCCGTTCGGGCTGCTGCAGCGCTGGCAGCAGGAAGGGCGCGTGGTGCCGCTGTGCCCGGAAGTCGCCGGCGGCCTGCCGACGCCGCGCGCCCCGGCGGAAATTGCCGGCGGCCAGGGGGCAAAAGTACTGGATGGGCACCTGCCGGTGCTGACCGTGGATGGCGAGGATGTCACCGCGGCTTTTATTGACGGCGCACAGCAGGCATTGGCTCTGGTGGCGCAGCATGGCATCCGCATGGCGCTGCTCAAGGCGCGTAGTCCGTCATGCGGCAATCGCGAAGCGTATGACGGCAGTTTTAGCGGCACCCAGGTCGCTGGCGAAGGCGTGACGGCGGCTGCCTTGCGCCGCGCCGGGGTGCGTGTGTTCAGTGAAGAGGAACTCGTGGCGGCGCAGGCCTTTCTGGCGGTACTGGACGGCGCTGCTTAAGGCGCTGGGTCTTCATCGAAGTGCAGTGGCACAAGTTGTTCGATGGCATTGGCCAGTTGCCAATACTCCTCCTCGCACCACTCACGGCGCTCCTCCGGGAGCTGATCGCCCGCGTCGCTGTAGCGCTCAATGTCGGCACCGTATGCCCAGCACATCACGTTGTAATAGCGTTGCCCGTTCAGGCTGTGCGTCGCGGCCAGCCCGTCTTCGCTGATGTCGTCTTCCCACGCGCCAAAGCTGAAAATGGCACCGTTAAGAATGTGTTCGCCGTCTTCGCGGTGCACCCAGATGTAGGTGCTGATCTGATCGGCCACATCTTCTTCGCGCCCCAGCATGGGGATTTGCAACTGATCGATCAGCGCGTGACCCAGTTCGTGGAAGAACAGGTAGTCGCTCCAGCCGATGGCGAACGCCTGTGCCTCTTCGGCATTGAGTTGGCCCTCGGCTGCAAATTGAGCGAAGTTGTTTTGCGTGTCTTGCAGCTCTTCGTAGCAATAAATGATGCTCTGTTCGTCGCTGTCGTAAAACGCGTTGGCCTCATCGCATGTGCGCATCGTCAGCAGCAGCTGCAGGCCCTGATCCGGCAGCAATGCGTCGATCTGCTCACGCCAACCCTCGAGAATGGCATCCTGCTCGGCCTGTGCAGCAATGTCGCGCAGTTCAGGCGGCGCGGGTTCGTAGCGCACGCTCAAGCTGTTGGCGTTGGATTGGGCGTCAGTGCAACCGAGGGTTATCAAACCGGTCAATAGCAGCGCAAAACGGACTGGGAGGGTCGACATAGGTATTCCTGAGCAGGTCGAGCGCGCATTAAAAAGGCGACCGAAGTCGCCTTTTTAATGCCTGCACCGCGTTAGAACAAGACGCGGCTACGGATGGTGCCTTTAACGTGTTGCAGCTTCTCCAGCGCCAAGTCGGAGTAGTCGGCGTCTACGTCGATGACCACGTAGCCAACCTTGTCGTTGGTCTGCAGGAACTGGCCAGAGATGTTGATGCCGTTTTCGGCGAACACGTTGTTGATCTCGCTCATCACGCCCGGGATGTTGGCGTGGATGTGCAGCAAGCGGTGCTTGCCCGGATGCGCCGGCAGGGCCACTTCAGGGAAGTTGACCGACGATACCGAGGTGCCGTTGTCGCTGTACTTGACCAGTTTCTCGGCCACTTCCAGGCCGATGTTGGCCTGCGCTTCAGCGGTCGAACCGCCGATGTGCGGGGTCAGGATCACGCGATCCAGGCCACGCAGCGGGCTTTCGAATTCTTCGTCGTTGGATTTGGGCTCGACCGGGAACACGTCGATGGCGGCGCCAATCAGGTGCTCGTCCTTGATCGCCGCAGCCAGATGCTCCAGCTCAACCACGGTGCCGCGTGCGGCGTTGATCAGAATGCCGCCCTTCTTCATGGAGCGGATTTCTTTCTCGCCGATCATCCACTGGGTGGAGGGCAGCTCAGGAACGTGCAGCGAGACGATGTCGCACAGGCCCAGCAGGTCGTGCAGCTTGGCCACTTGAGTGGCGTTGCCCAGTGGCAGCTTGGTCACGGTGTCGTAGAAGAACACCTGCATGCCCATGGCTTCAGCCAATACCGAGAGCTGGGTGCCGATCGAGCCGTAACCGACGATACCCAGCTTTTTGCCGCGGATTTCGAAGGAGTTGGCTGCCGATTTGATCCAGCCGCCACGGTGGCAGGAGGCGTTTTTCTCAGGAATGCCGCGCAGCAGCAGGATGGCTTGAGCCAGCACCAGTTCGGCTACCGAACGGGTATTCGAGTACGGCGCGTTGAACACGGCAATGCCGCGCTCGCGGGCGGCGTCGAGATCAACCTGATTGGTGCCGATGCAGAAGCAGCCCACGGCGACCAGGCGCTTGGCGCAGTCAAACACCTCGGCAGTCAGCTGGGTGCGCGAACGAATACCGATAAAGTGCGCGTCGGCGATCTTTTCTTTCAGTTCGTCGTCGGAGAGTGCGCCCTTGAGGTACTCGATGTTGGTGTAGCCAGCGGCCTTCAGGGTGTCCACTGCATTCTGGTGGACGCCTTCAAGAAGAAGGAACTTGATCTTGCTCTTGTCGAGAGAGGTCTTGCTCATCGGAGTACCTGTTGTCCCACAATAGAGTGTCAGGGAAGAGGCCGAACGCCGCCGGCCGCAGCCCGCAGATCGGCGCGGGGGCACGATTCGCGGGGGGCGTATGCTAGCATAAGCCCCCCGCGAAACACCTACCCTGGCAGATGAAGCGTGCTCAGGGTGACCATGAATCGTTTGAGAGTTCCGTTGATGACCAATCCTGCGCTGATCGAAGAGCTGAAGACCCTGGTTGAGCCTGGCAAGGTGCTGACCGATGCCGATTCCCTCAACACCTACGGCAAGGACTGGACCAAGCATTTCGCCCCCGCGCCGCTGGCGATTGCCTTCCCCAAGAGCATCGAGCAGGTGCAGGCCATCGTGCGTTGGGCCAATCAGCACAAGGTTGCGCTGGTGCCGTCGGGCGGTCGTACGGGGCTTTCGGCGGGTGCGGTCGCTGCCAACGGTGAAGTGGTCGTGGCGTTCGATTACATGAACCAGATTCTCGACTTCAACGAATTTGACCGCACGGCGGTGTGTCAGCCCGGCGTAGTGACCAAGCAGTTGCAGATGTTCGCCGAGGACAAAGGGCTGTATTACCCCGTGGATTTCGCTTCGGCGGGTTCCAGCCAGATTGGCGGCAATATCGGCACCAACGCTGGCGGCATCAAGGTGATTCGCTACGGCATGACCCGCAACTGGGTGGCTGGCCTGAAGGTCGTTACCGGCACCGGCGAGCTGCTGGAGCTGAACAAAGACCTGATCAAGAACGCCACCGGCTACGACATGCGCCAGCTGTTTATCGGTGCCGAAGGCACGCTGGGCTTTGTGGTGGAAGCCACCATGCGCCTGGACCGTGCGCCGAAAAACCTCACCGCGATGGTACTCGGCACCCCGGATTTCGACTCGATCATGCCGGTGCTGCATGCCTTCCAGAACAAGCTGGACCTGACCGCTTTCGAGTTCTTCTCCGACAAAGCCCTGGCCAAGATCATGGCCCGTGGCGATGTACCGCCAGCGTTTGAAACTGATTGCCCGTTCTACGCCCTGCTGGAATTTGAAGCCACCACCGAGGAAGTCGCCGACGCAGCGCTGGCCACCTTCGGGCATTGCGTCGAGCAGGGCTGGGTACTGGACGGCGTGATGAGCCAGAGCGAGCAGCAATTGCAGAACCTGTGGAAGCTGCGCGAGTACATCTCGGAAACCATCAGCCACTGGACGCCGTACAAGAACGATATTTCGGTCACCGTTTCCAAGGTGCCGGCCTTCCTGCACGACATCGACCGCATCGTCGGCGAAAACTACCCGGACTTCGAGGTGGTGTGGTTCGGCCACATTGGCGACGGCAACCTGCACCTGAATATCCTCAAGCCGGATAACCTGTCCAAGGACGAGTTCTTCGCCAAGTGCGCCACGGTCAACAAGTGGGTGTTCGAGACCGTGCAGAAGTACAACGGCTCGATCAGCGCCGAGCATGGCGTGGGCATGACCAAACGCGATTACCTGACCTACAGCCGCTCGGACGCCGAGATTGGCTATATGAAGGCAATCAAGGCGGTGTTCGACCCGAACGGCATCATGAACCCGGGTAAGATCTTTCCGCTTTGATCATCGCTGTACCTATGTAGCCCGGATAAGCCCTGGCGCAATCCGGGTCAGCGCCGACCATCCCGGATTGCGCTGCGCTTATCCAGGCTACGCGCTTGAAGCTTGCCGCTGCGGAGGATTTTTATGAGTTATCAGCATCAGTACATCGACGGCACCCACATCCACTTCCCGATGGGCAAGGTGGTGTGCATCGGCCGCAACTATGCCGAGCATGCGGCCGAGTTGAACAACCCGGTGCCGAGCGAGCCGCTGCTGTTTATCAAGCCGGGCAGTTGTGTGGTGCCGCTTGATGATGGCTTCACCCTGATTGAAGGCCGTGGTGATGTGCATTTTGAGGCGGAGATCGCCGTGCTGATCGGCAAGCCGCTGTCGCGCAAGCCGAATGCCGAAGAAGTGCGCGATGCCATCTCCGGTTTTGCGCCGGCGCTGGACCTGACCCTGCGCGACCTGCAAAGCGCGCTCAAGGCCAAGGGCTATCCCTGGGAAGTGGCTAAATCCTTTGACGGTGCCTGCGTACTCGCGCCGTTTATACCCGGTGATGCCGTTGAAGACCTGACTGACCTCGGCATTCGTCTGGCAATCAATGGCGATGTGCGCCAGGACGGTAATAGCCGCGACATGCTCAACCCGATTCTGCCGATGATCCAGCACATTGCCGGGCATTTCAGCCCGCAGCCGGGCGATGTCATCCTCACCGGCACGCCCGCCGGCGTTGGCCCGCTGCACAAAGGCGATGAACTGGTGCTGGAGCTAGTTGGGCACAGCCGCTTCATCAGCCGCGCGCTTTAACGCGCTCACCAGCCGGTATCGACCGCGCGTTTTAGCGGATGTGCCGGCTGCGTTTCGAACGCCACGACGCGCGGCACATTAAGTTTGGCTTAAGCCACCTTTAAGCCTGGATTCAGCTTCGCTGCCTAAGCTAACCCCACCACTTAATCGATAGAGGGTTACCCCATGAAGCGTTTTACCTTGGCTCTGCTGCTGGCTCCGCTGTTTTCCACTGCTGTGATGGCCGCCGGTTACACCGGCCCGGGCGCTACGGCGCAGGTTACCAGTGTGGCTGCCGCGCTGGATGCCGCTGACGATACGCCGGTGGTGCTGCAAGGGCAGATCGTCAAGCGTCTGCAAGATGAACTGTACGAGTTCAAAGATGCCAGTGGCACCATCCATGTCGAAATCGACGATGAGCATTGGCCAGCCCAGGCCATCTCCGAGACGGCCACGGTGAAGATCAGCGGCGAAGTGGACCGTGATCTGATGAGCCGTGAGGTCGATGTCGAGTACCTTGAGCTGGTCAACTAAGCCACTCTTCTAAGCCACGTCAGCCCGAAGCCATGCTGCGGACTGGCGTTGTCGTGCTTCCCCTGAAACATTCCCGGCGAGCTTCTATGCGAGATCATTTCACCCTCAAACGGCTGTTGTCTGGCCTGCTTGTGCTGCTGCTGTTACTGCTGGGTGTGGCTGCTCAGGAATTGCGTTTGTTTGAGCGGGGCTGGTTCAACCTAAAGCAGTGGCAGCAGGCAGATCAGCTTGACCCGAGCTCGTTGCGCTTGGGTGACTACAAGGTCGAGATTGATGCCAAAGTCATTGCGGGGCTTGATGATGATGTCTCGGCACTGACCTACGACCCCGACCGCAACAGTCTGTTTACCGTGACCAACCAAAAGGCGCAGCTGATCGAGTTGTCGCTGGACGGTGAGTTGCTGCGGCGCATTGATCTGCATGGCTTTGGCGATGCCGAGGCGGTGGAGTACATCAGCAAAGGCCTCTATGTGATTGCCGATGAACGTCGCCAACGCCTGATCAAGGTGCAGATCGACGATGACACCCGTGAATTGCACGCCGACGTGAAGCAGCAGCTAACGCTGAGCCTCGGCTCGAATGGCAACAAAGGCTTTGAGGGCTTGGCCTACGACGTCGCAGGCCAGCGCTTGTTTGTCGCCAAGGAGCGCGACCCAATGCGCATCTTCGAGATTCACGGCTTCCCCCATTGGGACCCTGACCAACCCTTTGCCGTGCACGTGCTGGATGATCAGCAGCGCGATGCCGGTTTGTTTGTGCGCGACTTGTCCAGCCTGCAATTCGACGAGCGCAGCGGGCATTTGCTGGCGCTGTCCGATGAGTCACGCTTAGTGTTGGAGCTTAATACCGAGGGTAAGCCGATCAGCAGCCTGTCGTTGCTGGCTGGGCGCAGCGGCCTGAATCGCTGCGTGCCGCAAGCTGAAGGCATCGCCATGGACCGTCAGGGCGTGTTGTATCTGGTCAGTGAGCCCAATCTGTTTTATCGCTTTAGTAAGCCTGCACAGCCTTGAAGGGCGGCGCGCGGTCGATCAGGCGCGCGGTTTTCCATTCAAAGCCCAGGGTCAGGCCGATGGCTGCGCAGGCCAGGCCGCCGGCCAATCCCCACCACACACCCTGCGCACCCCAGCCCAGTGGGAAGGCCAGTACCCAGGCCAGCGGCGCGCCCACCGCCCAATAGCAGCCCAGGCCAACCCAGAAGGTGGTCTTGGCATCCTTAAGGCCGCGAATCGCGCCCATGGCGATGGTCTGGATGCCGTCAAAAAACTCGAACCAGGCGGCGATTGCCAGCAGCGCCACTGCCATCGCCACCACCTCCTGGTAGGCGGGGTCGTGATGATCGAGAAATAAACCGACCACCCAATGTGGTGCCAGCCAGAACAGCAGGGCGAAACCGAGCATGCACAGCGCGCCTAAACCGATGCCCAGCCGTCCGGCTTGACGCGCCTGCTGCAGGCGCCCAGCGCCATAGTGCTGGCCGATACGGAAGGTTACGGCGTAAGAAATCCCCACGGGCACCATAAACGCCACATACACCGACATGATCGCGATCTGATGCGCCGCCAACTGGGTGCTGCCCAGCGCGCCCATGCACAGCGCGGCGAAGGCAAACAGGCCCGACTCCACGGCATAGGTGCCGCCAATCGGCAGGCCCAGGCGCAGCAGTTCTTTCAGCTCGGCCCAGATTGGCCGCAACACGCCGCGCCACAGGGGGTAAGGGCTGTAGGCGCTGTGATGCAATACGTGCCAGGCCAGCAGCAGCGCCATGATATTCATCACCACAGCGGTGACCAGGCCAATCCCGGCCAGACCCAGTGTCGGCAGCCCGAACCAGCCTTTGATCAGCGCGTAATTGAGGGCGAAGTTGGCCAGTGCGCCGCCAATGCTGATGGCCATTACCGGGCCTGGGCGGCCGATGGCGCTGGTAAAGCCGCGCAGCGCCATAAAACTCATGTAGCCGGGCAGGGCGAAGACCAGCGTGGACAGAAACTGCATGGCACCGTCGACGTTCTCCGGCTTTTGCCCGGCATACAGCAAGGCCGGCCCCAGGTTCCACAGCGCGACGCCGGCCAGTAACGCCAGCCCCCAGCCCAGCCACAGGCCGTTCTGCGTCAGGCGGGTGACACCAGCGGCGTCCTGCGCGCCATGGCGGATCGCAACCAGGTTGCCCACGGCGGCAATCACCCCCACGCAAAAGATCGACACAAAGGAATAGCTAGCCGCGCCCAGACCGCCCGCCGCCAGGGTGGCCGGGCCGAGCATGCCCATCATCAGGGTGTCGGTGAACACCATCAGCACATGCGCCAATTGCGCAGCGATCAATGGGCCAGCGAGTTTCAGGATAGCGCGCAGTTCGCCACGAAGCGGATGTAGCATGATGAGTTCTACTCAGTTAGAAGGCTTGCCCGGGTGATCCGCGCAGGCAGAGAATGCGCCTATTCTCATAAGCCAGCCGTGGCAGCACAAAAGGATAATAGCGATGACAGGCATGACTATTACTCATGGATTGCAGTCGTGAATCAGCGCTTGCCGCCGCTCTATGCCCTGCGCGCCTTCGAGGCGGCGGCGCGGCATAGTTCCTTTACCCGTGCCGGCGAGGAGCTGGCGATTACCCAGAGTGCGGTCAGCCGGCATGTGCGCACCTTGGAAGAGCACTTCGCTTGTCGCCTGTTCGAGCGCCGGGGGCGCAGCCTGCAACTCACCGAAACCGCACGCATGCTGCTGCCGGGGCTGCGCGATGGCTTCGAGGCGCTGGAGCGCGCCTGTAATACCCTGCGCGTCGATGACGCGGTGCTGCGTCTGAAGGCCCCGTCGACCCTGACCATGCGCTGGCTGCTGGCGCGGCTGGCGCGGCTGTCGCCTGAGCAGTGCCCATGAAGTGCAACTGACCAGCGCCTGGATGGACGTGGACAAAGTGGACTTTCTGCACGAACCCTTCGACTGCGCCGTGCTGCTCAGCCAGGGCGATTTTCCCGAGGAGTGGGAAAGCACCGAGCTGTTCGCCGAATGGCTGATTCCGGTGTGCGCGCCGGAGGCCTTGAGTGAGCAGCCCTGGGATTTGCCGCGCTTGCAGGCCGCCGAACTGCTGCACCCCACGCCGGACCGGCGCGACTGGCGGCAGTGGTTGCAGGCCATGGGTCTGGCTGAACAGGTGCCACTCAAGGGCGGTCAGGTGTTCGATACCCTGGAGCTGGGCATGGTCGCGGCGGCACGTGGATACGGCGTCTCGATGGGTGATCTGGTCATGGTCGCCGAGGATGTTGCTCAAGGCCGGCTTGGCCTGCCTTGGCGCAGCGCCGTAACCAGTGGCTGCAGCTATTACCTCGTCTGGCCCAAAGCGCGTCGCGGTCAGGAGCGCTTCCAGCGATTACGAGACTACCTGCTGGCTGACTTGGCCGCCATGCAGCTGCCGGACGTTGAGCGCGTAGTGGATAGCCTGCGCTAAGGCGTAAAAAATAATGGACTGCCTGCGACTGCTTTTTATTGGTAAATCTATATAAAACAAAGGCTTACGAATTAAAGGCGCTGGCCGTATTTATCGATAGCGCTCTAATGGGTTAATAACTAACGCTTAATTGTTTGACATATTTTACGGATTTGGCAGGCTGGCAGCAGGTTTTGACCACCGGACAGGTGTCGTGAGCACACCCGTTGCCTCTTCAGCAGGCTTCTCGGTCGGCGAATCCGCGAAATACAGGACGCGTCTGGCAGCCGTCAGCCTCCTGCAAAACAACGGCAGGAACAGCCTGCCCCAAGGTGATGTATGTCCAACAACAATACGAAACAGCGCTCAGGCGCGCGTAAACCGGTTGTCCTCATGTCCATGGGCGCGCAAGAGCGCAAGGGGCATGCCTACCAAGTCATGACTCACAAATACATAACCCCACTGGTCGAGCTGGCTGGCTGCGTGCCCGTGTTGGTGCCCAGCTGCTGCGGGCCTGATGACATCGAGCAATATTTGTCGATGGCCGACGGTGTTTACCTGACCGGTGCCGGTAGCAACATCGACCCGGAGTTGTATGTTCAGCCGAACAAAACCCCCGGCAAGGGTCAGGATCGCGACCGTGACCTGTTTGATATTCCACTGATTCACGCCGCGCTGGCCCGTGGCCTGCCGCTGTTCGCGATCTGCCGTGGCATGCAGGAAATCAACGTGGCGCTGGGCGGTAATATCCACCAGAAGGTCTACGAAGTGCCCGGTATGAATGACCATCGCGAAGACACCAGCGCGCCGGTCGAGGTGCAGTACGCCGACAGCCACACGGTGCGTGCCGTGCCCGGTAGTTGGTTTGCCGAGCTGATGGGCGAGGCCGATTTTCCGGTTAACTCGTTGCACGGTCAGGCGCTGGATCAGTTGGGGGAAGGCATCGAAGCCTTGGCCCATGCCGAGGACGGTTTAATCGAGGCGATTCACCTGCCCGCCGCGCAACAGTTCACCCTCGCCGTGCAATGGCACCCGGAATGGCAGGCGGCGCACAATCCGCACTCGGTGAACATCTTCAAAGCCTTCGGCGATGCCTGCCGCGAGCAAGCGCAGTTAAGCGCCGCGCAATAACCCCTAAGCAAACAGACCAAGCCCCGCTCGCGGGGCTTTTGTATGGCTATGTACCCGCTATGCGTTGAATTATCCCGAGCCGCAATACGGTGCATGTGTTGTGGCGCGGTAATACGTAGGGGGGGTTAGGCGCGAACCGAGATCAGCAAAACACCCTCGTCGCTCAACGCGCCGTAACCCACCATGGCGGTCTACCGAAAAACCGAAATGGCGGGTTACGCGTCGCTCGAATTGCGTAGCGCGCCGCTAACCTGCGCGGCCCGAGCCACCCTACAAAAGCTGTGTACAACACATAATTGGCACATAGCCTTTTTATAGCGGCTAGCAGCCTGTCGGGCTTTCCTATGGTTTTCTGCGATGATAGCGGCTTGCCCTCAGCGAGACCCAGCATGAGCCGTTTCCGCCCAGTTGATCGCCACACCAGCTACCTGCTGCCGCCCTCCATCGAAGACTGGTTGCCGGACAATCA
>CAMCJM010000081.1 GCA_945874835.1 Pseudomonas synxantha
ACAACTGGGTGCGTTCAGTAGCCGTATCCCCTTTGTGGCACTCAGCAGGCTTTGTATATGAGCCCACTCGGTATCGCTTAACTGGCTTCTGTCGGTCATGGCAAAAGCCAGATTCTAGCCGGTGGCTTACGTCAACAGAACCTAGCAAAGCTGGTCTTTGACGCTGCGACTCCTATAATCGCGCCACTTCCTACGCCCCGCGTTAGGCCGCAGTTCCTGCTCTTTTCCGCTCTTGAACCGGAGATTTCTCATGCTCAAACGTACCGTGGCGCTGGTCGCCGGCTTTGCCCTTTGCGTGTCGGCCAACCTGAGCGTGGCCGCCGAAGTGCTGCGCGTCAGCGCGATTCCGGATGAAGTGCCAACAGAACTGCTGCGCAAATTCAAACCCCTGGGGGCGTATTTGCAAGAGCAATTGGGCATGCCGGTTGTGTTCACCCCGGTGGCGGACTACCCGGCGGTGGTCGAGGCGCTGGCCAGTGATCGGATTGATCTGGCCTGGCTGGGCGGCTTTACCTTCGTGCAGGCGCGCCTGAAAACCGGCAATGCCATCCCACTGGTGCAGCGCGAGCAGGATGCCGAATTCACCAGCGTGTTCATCACAGCCGATCCGGCGATCACGGCGCTCTCCGACTTACAAGGCAAAACCTTTGCCTTTGGCTCGGTGTCGTCCACCTCGGGCAGCCTGATGCCGCGCTATTTCATGCTGCAAGACGGCATCAAGCCGGAAACCTATTTCAGCCGCATCGGTTACTCCGGCGCGCATGACGCCACCGCCGCCTGGGTGCAGGCCGGTAAGGCAGACGGCGGCGTGCTGAATGCCAGCGTGTGGGACAAGCTGGTCACCACCGGCAAGGTCGATCCGAACAAGGTCAGGGTCTTCGCCACCACACCGAGCTATTACGACTACAACTGGACGGTGCGCGGCAGCCTCGATCCAGCCCTGGCGAGCAAAATCAAAGCGGCGTTCCTTGCCCTCGACCCGGCCAACCCGGCGCACAAGGCGATCCTTGATCTGCAGTCGGCCAGTCGCTTTATCGAAACCTCGCCGGAAAACTACAAGGGCATCGAAGACGCGGCGCGCGCGGCCGACCTGCTGAAATGAGCCTGAACCTGCGCGCCGTCAGCCTGCGCCACGCCAATGCGGTTGAGGCGTTGCGCGCGATTGACCTGCAGATCGACAGCGGCGAGCAGGTGGCAATTATCGGCCCGTCTGGCGCGGGTAAATCGAGCCTACTGAACCTGCTGGCCACTGCGTTAACGCCCAGCAGCGGCGAGTTGCAGGTGCTCGGCGCGCACCCTTGGCAGCTCGCCAATCGCCAGCGGCAACGCTTGCGTACCCGTATTGGTTTGATTCACCAAGCACCGCCTTTGCCGCCACGCCAGCGTGTGGTAACGGCGGTGCTGGCAGGCAAGCTCGGCCAGTGGGGCTTGGCTAAAAGCCTGCTCAATTGGTTACACCCACTGGACATTCCCGGCGCGCGCCGCGAACTGGCCCGGCTGGACTTGGCCGACAAGTTGTTTGCCCAATGCCAGCAACTTTCCGGCGGCCAATTGCAGCGCGTCGGCATTGCCCGCGTGCTGTATCAAGCGCCCGAATTGCTGCTGGCCGATGAGCCGGTGTCGGCCATGGACCCGGTGCTGGCCGACCACACATTGGCCGTTTTATGTCAGCACGCGCAGGCCCAGCGCATCACCCTGGTAGCCAGCTTGCATGCAGTGGAACTGGCCTTGGCGCACTTCCCGCGCATCATTGGTTTGCGTGACGGCCAGGTGTTGTTTGATCGCCGCGCACAAGACGTTGATCAGGCACAACTCGACGCCCTCTACGCCAACGAACACCTGCATGCGCCCGCCACTTCCGCCGTCAGCCTGAGCGTGCAGACAGCGCGATGCTGAGCCGTGTAACCCGCGATCCAGCCGCCCTGCCCCGCCTGCTGCTAACCCTGCTGGTGCTGGCGCTATTGTGGCCGGGGCTTGAGCATAGCGAACTGGATGTGGGCGTGTTGCTGAACGCTGATAACCAGCGCGATATGGGCCGTTTCCTCGCCGCCTTCTGGCCGCTGGCGCACAGCACCGACTTCCTCGTTTTACTGTTCGAGGCCACCGTGCAAACGCTGGCCATTGCCACTGCGGGCATGGCCCTGGCGCTGCTGGCCATTCCGGCGAGCCTGCTGGCCAGTCGCGCGCTGTCCCTGTCGGCGGCCTCACGCGCGGGTCGTCCCAAGCCGTTGGCGAATCTGCTGCGCTGGCCAGTGCGCGGCCTGCTGATCGTGCTGCGCAGCGTGCCGGAGATTGTCTGGGCGCTGCTGTTTGTGCGCGCGGTCGGTCTGGGCCCCACGGCCGGGGTGCTGGCCATCGCCATCACCTACAGCGGCATGCTGGGTAAGGTCTACGCGGAAATTTACGAATCGGTCGATCAACGCCCAGCCCATGCGCTGATGCAGGCGGGCAGCGGTCGTTTGGCGGCTTTCGTCTACGGCATCCTGCCGAATGCGGCGGCCGAGCTGACCTCGTACACGGTGTACCGCTGGGAATGCGCCATTCGCGCCTCGGTGGTGATGGGCTTTGTCGGCGCGGGCGGCCTGGGCCAGCAGATCGATTTGTCGATGCGCATGTTCGCCGGCAATGAAGTGGCGAGCATGCTGCTGACCTTCCTGATTCTGGTGTTGCTGGCCGATCAGCTCAGTCGCTTGCTGCGCGGACGGCTGGCATGAGCCGCCTGTTCAACCTGCTTATAGTGCTGGCCATCGGCGCGGCTGTTATCGCCTCATTCAGCTATTTGGCCATCGACCTGGGCGCGCTGAGCAGCGCCGACAGCCTGCGCCAGATGGCCAGTTACGTGCAGCGCTTTCTGCAGCCGGATGTAAGCCAAGCGCACCTCAGCGCCATTGCCCATGGCGCGCTGGAAACCCTGGCCATGTCGGCCCTCGGCACCTTGCTGGCAGCCGTGTTGGGGCTGCTGCTGGCCCTACCGGCAGCCGGGCGTTTTGGCGGGCCGCTGCAAGGCGTGGCGCGTTTGCTGCTCAACGCCCTGCGGGCGATTCCGGAGTTGGTCTGGGCAGCGTTGATGGTGCTGGCTGCAGGGCTGGGGCCAAATGCCGGCACCCTGGCACTGACTCTGCACACCGCTGGCGTGCTCGGCCGGTTGTTTGCCGAGGCACTGGAAAACACCCCCACCGCACCGGCCGAAGCCATTCGCTTGCAGGGCGGCAGTCAGCTGCTTGCCTTCTGCTACGGCACCCTGCCCAACCTCTGGCCGCAACTCTTGGCGTACAGCCTTTATCGCTGGGAAAACAACATCCGCATGGCCAGCGTGCTCGGTTTCGTCGGGGCCGGAGGCCTGGGGCAGATGCTCTACGTCAACCTCAGCCTGTTTCAGGAAGCGCAGGCCAGCTCGGTGATTCTGGCCATGTTGCTGTTGGTGTTAGCGGTCGACAGCCCCAGCAGTTGGAGCCGACAGCGCTGGGTTCGCGCCTGAGCCACGGCCAACACATCAGCGCCGCAGCCTTGCTCAGTCCAGCCCTGACCAGCCTCCTTGGCACAGGCGCACACAGACAAAACACAAGCGTCATTTTCGCGCCGGGCCCGCCTGCAATTCTGCCTAACGAACCCATAGAGAATCCCAATCTTTGTTCGGCCCTTTAATCAATTTTGAGCTGCTAACCTCATAGGCGAATCGACAAACGGCTGACCTGACTATCTAAGACAGCCGAGAACATGCCCGCCCTGAGCTACCCGCGCAGCAGCGGGCATCTACAAACCTGAGGAGCTTGATATGGACCCGAAAAGCCAAAGTACTGCCGGCCAATGCCCCGTTATGCACGGTGCCAACACTGCCAATGAGCAATCGAGTGTCGCCTGGTGGCCTAACGCGCTGAACCTCGACATCCTGCACCAGCATGACAGCAAGTCCAATCCGCTCGGCGAGGGCTTCAGCTACCGCGA
Source organism: Pseudomonas synxantha (assembly GCA_945874835.1). Classification (GTDB taxonomy): domain Bacteria; phylum Pseudomonadota; class Gammaproteobacteria; order Pseudomonadales; family Pseudomonadaceae; genus Aquipseudomonas; species Aquipseudomonas synxantha_B. The sequence continues at coordinate 3,946 of CAMCJM010000081.1, forward strand.
AGCGCTGAAGAAGCTCGACGCCGCCGCGCTGAAACGCGACCTCACCGCACTGATGACTAACAGCCAAGATTGGTGGCCGGCTGACTGGGGCCACTACGGTGGTTTGATGATTCGCCTGACCTGGCACGCCGCCGGCACCTACCGCATCGCCGACGGCCGTGGTGGCGCAGGCACCGGCAACCAGCGCTTTGCCCCGCTCAACTCCTGGCCGGACAACGCCAACCTGGATAAAGCTCGTCGCCTGCTTTGGCCAATCAAGAAAAAGTACGGCAACAGCGTCAGCTGGGCTGACCTGCTGGCCCTGGCTGGCACCATCGCTTACGAGTCCATGGGCCTGAAGACCTTCGGTTTCGCCTTTGGCCGCGAAGACATCTGGCACCCAGAAAAAGACATCTACTGGGGTTCGGAAAAACAATGGCTCGCGCCAACCGGCAGCGAAGGCAGCCGCTACTCCGGCGAGCGTGACCTAGCCAACCCGCTGGCAGCGGTGATGATGGGTCTGATTTACGTCAACCCGGAAGGCGTGGACGGCAAATCCGACCCGCTGAAAACCGCCCATGACGTGCGCATCACCTTCGCCCGCATGGCCATGAATGATGAAGAAACCGTCGCCCTGACTGCCGGTGGTCACACCGTGGGTAAAGCGCACGGCAACGGCAATGCGAAGAACCTCGGCCCCGAGCCCGAGGGGGCGGATATTGAAGAACAAGGCCTGGGCTGGAACAACCACGTCACCCGTGGCGTCGGCCGCGACGCCGTGACCAGCGGTCTTGAAGGCGCCTGGACCACCAACCCGACGCAGTGGGACAACGGCTACTTCCACATGCTGCTGAACTACGACTGGGAGCTGAAAAAGAGCCCGGCCGGTGCCTCGCAGTGGGAGCCGATCAACATCAAGGAAGAAGACAAGCCGGTTGATGTGGAAGACCCAAGCATCCGCAACAACCCGATCATGACCGACGCCGACATGGCGATGAAGATGGACCCGGAGTACCGCAAAATCTCCGAGCGCTTCTACAACGACCCGGCCTACTTCTCGGACGTGTTCGCCCGCGCCTGGTTCAAACTGACCCACCGTGATATGGGCCCGAAAGCCCGTTACGTCGGTCCGGATGTACCGGCTGAAGACCTCATCTGGCAAGACCCGGTGCCAGCCGGTCGCAGTGATTACGACGTGGCTGCCGTAGCCGCCAAGATTGCCGCCAGCGGCCTGTCCATCAGCGAACGCACCAGCACCGCATGGGACAGCGCGCGCACCTTCCGCCACTCGGACAAACGTGGCGGCGCCAACGGCGCGCGCATTCGTCTGGCCCCGCAAAAGGACTGGGACGGCAACGAGCCAGCGCGCCTGGCCAAGGTGTTGGCGGTGTATGAAACAATCGCCAGCGAAACCGGTGCCAGCGTCGCCGACGTGATTGTGTTGGGTGGCAACCTGGCCATCGAAGAAGCGGCTAAAGCAGCTGGCGTGACCGTTAAGGTGCCGTTTGCTGCCGGACGTGGCGACGCCAGCCAGGAACACACTGATGTTGAGTCGTTCGAAGTGCTGGAGCCGCTGCACGATGGCTTCCGCAACTGGCAGAAGCAGCACTACGTGGTTCAGCCTGAGGAAATGCTCCTCGACCGCGCACAATTGATGGGCCTCACGGCACCGGAAATGACCGCATTGATCGGCGGCATGCGCGTACTGGGCACCAACCATGGCGACAGCCAGCATGGCGTGTTCACCGATCGGGTCGGTGTGCTGAGCAACGACTTCTTCGTCAACCTGACCGACATGGCCTACAACTGGAAGCCGACTGGGCGTAATAGCTACGCCATCGTCGAGCGTAAGAGCGGTGCGACCAAGTGGACAGCCACCCGCGTCGATCTGGTGTTCGGTTCAAACTCAATCCTGCGCGCCTACGCCGAGATGTACGCCCAGGACGACAGCCGCGAGAAGTTTGTCCATGACTTCGTCGCGGCCTGGAGCAAGGTGATGAACGCCGACCGCTTCGACCTGCTGTAAAGCCAACGCTGCGCAGGTGCAATGCCTGCGCTCAATAACCAATGCGCCCACCTCGGGCGCATTGTTTTTTATGCGATTTACCTGTGGCGGTTAAGCCGTCGCACGAACCTTACAGCTTCAGATTGACCGACAGGTAAGCCGAGCGCCCCGGTGCTGCGCAAAACATCGGCTGATCGTCGCCGTCCCAGAAGAAGTTGTCATACCGGACGTACTCGTACGCCTCATCCAGAACGCTTCCAGGGCGGCTTATGGCGCAGGCGTGCGATGCTCACGCTCTATATTCTTTTTTAATCTATGCATAGAACAGAAAAATAGTTACGCTGCACCTTAATTAATACCCCTCAGGGTATACGGGAAGGACGATCGCCATGCAGCCCCATGTAGAAGCATTCTTTGATCCCGCCACCTTCACCTACAGCTATGTGGTGGGCGATCCCAGCACCCAGCGCTGCGCCATCATCGACTCGGTGCTGGATTACGACCCCGCTTCCGGGCGCACTTCGCACAGCAGTGCCGACCGGCTGATCGACTACGTCAAGGCGCACAAGCTGCAGGTGGATTGGTTGCTGGAAACCCACGTACACGCTGATCACCTCTCGGCTGCGCCCTATTTGCAGCGTGAGTTGGGCGGCCAGCTAGCCATCAGCGAACACATCACCACCGTGCAAAACACCTTCGGCAAGCTGTTCAATGCAGGCAGCGAATTCGCCACCGATGGTCGCCAGTTCGATCATCTGCTCAAGGATGGCGATACCTTTGCGATCGGCAGCCTGCAGGCCCGCGCCATCCACACGCCCGGCCACACCCCGGCGTGCATGACCTACGTGATCGGCGATGCCGGGTTTGTCGGTGACACGCTGTTTATGCCGGACTACGGCACCGCCCGCTGCGACTTCCCCGGTGGCGATGCGCGCACGCTGTTTCAGTCGATCCGTAAACTGTTTGCCCTGCCCGGCGACACCCGCCTGTTTATGTGCCACGACTACAAGGCACCGGGGCGTGATGACTTCCGCTACCAGACCACGGTGGCGGAGCAACGCGCGCTGAACGTGCATGTGCATGAAGGCATCAGTGAGGCCGATTTTGTCGCCATGCGCAGCGCTCGCGACGCCACCCTCGGCATGCCGCTGCTGATTCTGCCGTCGGTGCAGGTGAACATGCGCGCCGGGCAACTGCCGCCTGCCGAAGACAACGGCACCCGCTACCTGAAAATCCCCCTCGACGTGCTCTGAGGAACTGTCCATGGATATGGCCTGTTGCAGCATCCAGGCGTGCACAGCATGAAGCTGAGCCGCTGGCTGCCCTGCCTAGACTGGGGGCGACACTACAATCGCAGCAACGCCAGCCAGGATGGCCTGGCCGCGCTGATCGTCACGCTGATGCTGATCCCACAGAGCCTGGCCTACGCCATGCTCGCCGGGCTGCCGCCGGTGCTGGGGTTGTACGCGAGCATCCTGCCGCTGCTGGCCTATGCCTTGTTTGGCTCCAGCCGCACGCTGGCGGTGGGACCGGTGGCGGTGGTGTCGCTGATGACCGCCGCCGCGTTGCAGCCGCTGTTTCCGGCAGGCAGTGCCGAATACATCGGCGCAGCCATGCTGCTGGCCTTGCTTTCCGGGCTGTTGCTCAGCGCCATGGCGGTGCTGCGTTTGGGTTTCCTCGCCAATTTCCTCAGCCATCCGGTGGTGTCCGGTTTTATCAGTGCCTCGGGCATTCTGATAGCCATCGGTCAGCTCAAGCATCTGCTGGGCATCACCGCTTCGGGCGAAAACCTGCTGCACCTGCTCCCGCCGCTCTGGCTGGGCCTGCCCGACCTGCACGGGCCAACGCTGCTGATCGGCCTGCTGAGCCTGGCTTGGCTGTGGTGGGCGCGGGCGCATTTGAAGGGTGCGCTGCAACGCTTGGGCCTGCCTGCCGCTGCGGCCGCTAACTTGGCTAAAGCAGGCCCGGTGCTGGCGATTATTGCCGCGATTGTGGCGGTGAGCGCGTTGCAACTCGATCAGGCTGGCGTGAAGGTGGTCGGAGCGATCCCGCAAGGTTTGCCGGGCCTGACCCTGCCCACCCTGAACCTCGACCTGGCCCTGCAACTGCTGCCCGCCGCGCTGCTGATCAGCCTGGTGGGCTTTGTCGAATCGGTGTCCGTCGGACAGACCCTCGCCGCCAAACGCCGCCAACGCATTCAACCCAATAACGAGCTGCTCGGCCTCGGCTCGGCCAACCTGGCTTCCGCCTTCAGCGGCGGTTTCCCGGTGACCGGTGGCTTTGCCCGCTCGGTGGTCAACTACGAGGCTGGCGCACAAACGCCCATGGCCGGCGTGTTCACCGCCGCCGGCATCGCCGTCAGTGTGCTGCTGTTAACGCCGCTGCTGCACAACCTGCCGCATGCTGTGTTGGCGGCGACCATCATGGTGGCGGTGTTGAGCCTGGTCGATCTCGGCTCGCTGCGCCGCACCTGGCGTTACTCGCGCCAGGACGGGGCCGCGCAGGTGGCGACGATGCTCGGCGTACTGTTGATTGGCGTGGAGGCAGGCATTCTGCTCGGTGTGGGCCTGTCGCTGCTACTGTTTCTCTGGCGCACCAGCCAGCCGCATATCGCCGTAGTGGGCCAGGTACCGGGCAGCGAACACTTCCGCAACGTCGAGCGCTTCGAGGTGATCGAGTCGCCCAGCGTGCTCTCGCTGCGCGTCGATGAAAGCCTGTACTTCCCCAACGCGCGCTACCTCGAAGACCGCATCGGCGAGCTGATCGCCAGCCGGCCCGAAGTGCGTCATCTGGTGTTGATGTGTTCAGGCGTCAACCTGATCGACGCCAGCGCGCTGGATTCGCTGGAAGCCATCGTCGAGCGCCTGCAAACCGCAGGCGTGCAGTTACACCTGTCGGAGGTCAAAGGCCCGGTAATGGATCAACTGCGTCGTTCCAGCTTTCTCAACACCTTTGCCGGGCAGGTGTTTATCAGCCAGTTCGACGCGCTGAAAACCCTCGCCCCGCAGACCATGCAACCCGCCACGCCCTCCCCCATTGCCAACAGGAAGCCCTGATGAAAAGCGCCCACGATCTGGTCAGCGACGCCAAGACACGCATCGACGAAGTCGACCTGCAGGCCGCCGATGCCGCCATCCGCACAGCCGATGTGCTGATCGATGTACGCGAAGCAGACGAATACCAGGCCGGGCACATTCCGGGCGCGGTCAACATTCCCCGTGGCCTGTTGGAATTCAAACTCAGCAATGACCCGACCCTGACGCGGCGCGACCTCAACCTGGTGCTGTATTGCAAAAACAGCGGCCGCTCGGCCCTCGCGGCCTGCGCGCTGCAGGACATGGGCTATAGCCACGTACTGTCGATTGCCGGCGGCTATGACGCTTGGCACGCCGCCGGCAAGCCGGTGCAAACCGCGCAATTGCCCGCGTTTGATTAACCCTTAACAACCACAAGCCCAACGTACAGCGGCAGCTTTAAGAGCGGCAGCATCCGTAGGTTGGGTTGAGACGCGCAGCGATGAAGCCCAACAAATCACACAGCCCGTTGGGCTTCGCTGCGCTCAACGCCAACCTACAGAAGCATCATCGCGGCAGTTGCTGCCAGTTCAACAGACGATCGGCCTGCGGCAACGCCGCTTCACTGTGGTCCAACAGCAGTGCGCTGCGGCCCTGCAACCAAGCGTTGATACGCGGCTTGATACGCTCACGCGTGGCCTCATCCAGCCCGGAGAAGGGCTCATCGAGAATCACCAAAGGGGCATCGCGCAGCAGCACCCGCGCCAGCGCCAGGCGGCGGCCTTCACCACCGGAAAGCTGTTTGCCGGTTTCACCGACCCAGGTGTTCAGGCCGTTAGCGGTGCCTTCCACGGTGTCGGCCAGATCGACCATGTCCAGCGCCCACCAGAGCTGCGCATCGCTGGCATCAGGTCGGCCGAGCAGCAGGTTGTCGGCGATGCTGCCGTGTAGCAGTTCGGTTTCCTGGGTCAGGTAGGCGATGTGCCCGCGCCAAGTGTCCAGATCCAATGCCGTCAACGGCACGCCTGCCACACACACCGCACCGGCATCCGGGTCGAGCAAACGCGCGGCCAGCGCCGCCAGGGTGGATTTACCACACCCGGAAGGCCCGATCAGCGCCAAGCGTTCTCCAACAGCAAGCTGCAATTGCACACCACTCAAACAAGCATGACTCACCGACACATCCTGCCAGCTCAAGGCCAGGTTGGCCGGTACGGCAAGCGGGCTGGCGGCGTGGGGCAAGCGTCCGCTCATGGCCACTTGTTGGTTGAGCCGCGCCGCCGCCGCGCAGGTAGCGCCCCATTGCGCGAACGCCGCTGGCAAGGCGGAAAAGGCTTCATTGAGGCCCATCAGCGCCAGGGCAATCATCACCATCAGCGGCCCGCTGAGCAGCCCTTGCTGATAGGCGATCACCCCGGCAAACAGGCCCAGCAAACTCGCGCCCAGCACACCAAACAGGCTCAAGGCCTGACCCAATACCACGCGCCCCTGCAACGCCAGTTGATCGTTGAGCAGCTGCGCGCTGCGCGCCAGCAAGGCCTGTTGATGCAGGCCGAGGCTGCCGGCGGCGGTCAACTCGGCCAAACCCTGCAACTGCTCGATGCACTGCACGCGCAAACCATCCAGTTGCTCTACGCGCTGGGCGCTCAGGTGCAGACCGGCGCGGGCCATGCCCACCGTCACCAGCAGCAACAGCGCCAGCAACAGCAGCAACAACAGCAACGCCAGCCACGGCTGGAACAGCGCCACCATCCCACACACCAGCAGGATCGCCAGCAAGGCCACAGCGGGCGGCGCCAGCAAGCGCAGGTAGAGCGTGTCGAGGGCATCGATGTCGGCGGTCAGGCGGTTGAGCCACTGCGCCGCGCGCAGCCGACCCAGCGTAGCGCCGTCGAGTTGCGCCAGGGCGCTGAAGTGACGCACACGCAAATCGGCGAGCAAACCGAGCACCGTGTTGTGGTTGAACACCCGCTCGGTGTAACGCGCCACCGTGCGTGCCAGGGCAAAAAAGCGGATGCCGCTGCCCGGCACATAAATATCGAAAAACACCCGGTTGCCCGCTGCCCAGAGCAACGCGGTGACGCCCGTGGCGGTGATAAACCAGCCGGATAACGCCAGCAAGCCAATGGCGCTGAGCACCGTCAGCAGCATCAGCAGCGCGCCGATGCACAGCCGCCCGCGCCAGTGGCGCATGTCTCGCAGCCAGGGGCTCAGCTCATGCATCGAGCAATCTCCCTTCATGCAGGCGCACCACGCGGTTGGCCATCTGCATCAAAGCAGGATGATGGGTGGCGATAATCAGCGTGCGCCCGCTGCTGGCCAAGGCCTGCAGGGCGTCGATCACCTCGGCCTCGCTCTGTTCATCGAGGCTGGCGGTGGGTTCGTCCAGCAGCACCAGCTGCGCGTTGCTCAACCATACCCGCGCCAACGCCAGCCGTTGCGCCTGCCCACCGGAAAGCCCGCGCCCACCCTCACCCAACGGGCTGTCGAGGCCCTGCGACTGAGCGGCCAACAACGCGCTCAAGCCCACCGCCGCCAGCGCCTGCTGCATGGCGGCCGGCGTGGCTTCGGGTGCGGTTAAGCGCAGGTTGTCGGCCCAACTGCCTTTGATCAGAAACGGCCGCTGGCCCATCCAAGCCACGGACCGCTGACCGGGTGGCTGACCGAATAGATGGATCGTCCCCGCTTCTGGTTGGATAAAACCAGCCAGGCCATGCAGCAGGCTCGACTTGCCCGAGCCGGATGGCCCGACCAGCGCCAGCACCTCGCCCGCGTGAATGTGCAGGTTCACCCCACGCAGAATCTCGCCGCGCCCGGCGTAACTCAGGTGTACATCGCGCAGTTGAATGCCATCTTCTGACGCGTGATTCGGCAGGTCTTGCGGCGCAGCAGGCGGACTGTCCAGCGTCTCCAGTTCGGCCAGCGCATCGGCGGCCGCCAGCGCCGCCGCCCGGTCGTGGTAATGCTGCGCAGCGGCTGAAAGAACTCTGGCGCGAGCAGCAGGATAAACAGCCCGCTGAACAGGCTCAGTTCAGGCGAAGGGCCATAGTCGATATAGCCCAACAGACCAAAGCCGATGTACATGGCCACCACGGCAATCGCCACCGAAGCGAAAAACTCCAGCACCGCCGAGGACAAAAACGCCACTTTCAGCGTGGCCATGGTCACCGTGCGATAAGCCTGCGTGGCCTGCTCGATACGCGCGATGGAGCGCCCGACCTGACCAAACAACTGCAGGCTGGTGAGGTTGCGCACACGGTCGAGAAACTGCCCGGCCATGCGTCCGGCCTGCAGCACATGGCGCTGGCTGATGCGTTCGGCATGCATGCCGACCAGGGCCATAAACAACGGAATAAGCGGCGCAGCCAGCAAGAGAAACAGCGCCGCCAGCCAATCCAGCCAGACCACCAGCGCCACCAGCATCAGCGGCACCAGTACCGCCAGCCATTGTTGCGGCAGGTAACGGGCGTAATAACCGTCGAGGGCGTCGACTTGCTCGACCCATTGGTTGGTCAGGCTGGCACTGGGTAGCGCAGCCAAGCGCACCGGCCCAAGCCGGGCCCACAAGGCGCTCAACTCCACCCGCACTTGCTGGCGTACCTTGGCGCTGGCCAGTTGACCCAGACGCTCCTGCACGGCCGCCGCCAGCACACGCAACAGTACGGCCAGCAGCAAGGCCGCCATCACCGGCCACAGGCTGTGCGCCGGAACCGCGTCGATCAGCAAGGCGTGCACCAGCCAGGCCATCAAGCCCATTTGCGCCGCAATCGCCACACCGCCGAGCACACCGGCCGCCACTGCGCCGCGCAACAGCGGGCGCACGGCCTGCTGCTGGCGGCGCAGCCACTGGCGGCTGCGCTGTTGGCGGGTTTTATCAGTGATAGCCGACACCTGCTTTCACCTTGCCGCGGAACACCCAGTAGGTCCAGGCGGTGTAGGTCAACACAATCGGGATGACGAACAACAGGCCCAGCAGCAGGAACAGCTGCGACTCAGGGGCTGAGGCGGCGTCCCAGATGGTGTGGTTAGGCGGAATGATGTACGGCCATTTGGTCACCAGCAGCCCCAGGTAGGTGAAGATGAACAAACCCATGGTGGCGATAAACGGCATGGCCTCACAGCGTTTGCGCAGGCTGCGGAAAATCTGCAGGGCGCACAATGCCGCCATTACCGGGAAGATCCAGATCAGGCCGATGGCCGAGAACCAGCGCGCATAGGCCGACGGGTCAATCCATGGCGTCCAGATGCTGATGGCGACAAACACCAGCAGCACGGCCGCCAGCAGTTTCGGGGCCAGGCTGTAGGCCCAGTCCTGAATGTAGCCTTCGGATTTCATGATCAACCAGGTGCAGCCGAGCAAGGCGTAACCGGCCAGCAGGCCGATACCGGTTAGCACGGTGAACGGCGTCAGCCAATCCAGCGCACCGCCCACATACACCAGCCCCTCGGTGTTGAAGCCCTGAATGTAGGCCCCCACCACCGCGCCCTGGGCGAACGAGGCGACAATCGAACCACCAGCAAAGGCCCAGTTCCACAGGTAGCGCGAGGTATTGGCCTTGAAGCGGAACTCAAAGGCCACGCCACGGAAGATCAAACCCGCCAGCAGCAAAAACACCCCGATGTACATGGCCGGCAGCAACACCGAGTACACCAGCGGAAAGGCCGCCAACAGTCCTGCGCCACCGAGCACCAACCAGGTTTCGTTACCGTCCCAGACCGGTGCCACCGAGTTCATCATCACATCGCGGGCCTGCTCGTCCGGGGCGAAGGGGAAGAGAATCCCCACGCCCAGGTCAAAGCCGTCCATCAGCACGTACATGATGATGCCGAAGGCGATGATGACCGCCCAAATCATTGTGAGGTCAAAAGGCACCATTTCAGTGTCCCCCCTGTTCTAGGCGTACATGGGTTGCCGACAACGGACGCGAGGCCCGCTCCACTTCATGGGTGTCTTCTGCGCTGAGGTCTTCTTCCAGGCCCGCTTGCAGCACGCGGAACAGGTAATACAGACCGGCACTGAAGACCATCGCGTAGACCACGATGTAGCCAATCAGGGTGAACAGGGCCATGCCGCCCGTCAGCGACGGTGTCAGCCCTTGCGCATGGGTCATCACCCCGTAAATCAGCCACGGCGCGCGACCGGCTTCTGTCACCACCCAACCGGCGAGCACCGCCAGAAACGGCGTGAAACTCATCCAGCGCAGGCCATTGAGGAACCACGGCGCTTGCCAGTAACGACCGCCACGGCGCAGCACCAGGCCAGTCAGACCGAAGGCGATCATCACCAGGCCAATGCCGACCATCACGCGGAAGGACCAGAACACCAACCACTGATGCGCTGATTGCCAGCCATGCGCGTTTGCTGGATCGCGACCAGGTCAGCTACGACTGGCAGCACTACATCCCGCTGATTGAGCGCAAGCCCGGCGCGCTGCGTAACGGTGCACCTTTTGCCGATCTGCCAGCGCCGCTGCGTCAGC
>CAMCJM010000082.1 GCA_945874835.1 Pseudomonas synxantha
GGACAGGCGCTTGAGCAAGTCGCCGATCTGCGGGCCGCCGCCATGCACCACCACCGGGTTGATGCCCACGGCTTTCATCAGCACGATGTCGCGGGCGAAGCCTTCTTTCAGCTCCTCGCTTTCCATGGCGTTGCCGCCGTATTTGATCACCAGGGTTTTGCCGACAAAGCGGCGGATGTACGGCAGTGCTTCGGACAGTACCTTGGCGACGTTGCTGGCGGCGTCACGTTCGAGGGTCATGCAGGGCTCCAGTAAAAGGTGTGTGAGTCAGTCAGAACGGCAGATTGAGGTCGGGCGCGGCGCTGTAGAGCTGGGCGCGGAAGACTTCCTTGATCCGTTCGAGTTCCTGTTCGGTTTCCGCCTCAAAGCGCAGCACCAGCACCGGCGTGGTGTTGGATGCGCGCACCAAGCCCCAGCCTTTGGGGTAATCCACGCGTACGCCATCGAGGTTGGTGATGTTGCCTTCGCCCCACACGCCGTCGCGCTGCAGGCGATCAATGATGCTGAACTTGCTCTGTTCGGTGACCTGAATATTGATCTCCGGGGTGCAGATGTCATTCGGGAATGCACTGAATACGTGCTCGGCATCGCGGCGATCCTGGCTGAGGATTTCCAGCAGGCGCGCGGCGGCGTAGATGCCGTCATCAAAGCCGAACCAGCGTTCTTTGAAGAACACGTGGCCGCTCATTTCCCCGGCGAGCAGGGCACCGGTTTCCTTCATCTTCTTTTTGATCAGCGAGTGGCCGGTTTTCCACATCACCGGGCGACCGCCGTAACCGCTGATTAAGGGGGTCAGGCGGCGTGTGCATTTGACGTCGAAAATGATGTCCGCCCCGGGGTTGCGCGAGACTACGTCCTTGGCGAACAGCATCAGCAGCCGATCCGGGTAGACGATGGTGCCGGTATTGGTCACCACGCCGACACGATCACCGTCGCCGTCAAAGGCCAGGCCGATGTCGGCTTTCTCGCTTTTAACCTTGGCGATCAGATCGGCGAGGTTCTCCGGCTTGCCGGGATCGGGGTGGTGGTTGGGGAAGTTGCCGTCCACTTCGCAGTACAGCGGAATCACCGAGCAGCCCAGTGCCTCAATCAGCTGCGGGGCGATCACGCCGGCCACGCCGTTGCCGCAGTCGACCACCACGCGCATGGGCTTGGCCATGGCGATGTCATCGCGGATGTGTTTGAAGTAGCGGTCCAGTACATCGACTTGCTCGACACTGCCCACGCCGCTGATCAGATCATTGTTATCAATGCGCGTTTTCAGCGCCTGAATCTGCTCATTGGCCAGGGTGTCTCCGGCGATAACGATTTTGAAGCCGTTGTAGTCTGCCGGGTTGTGGCTGCCGGTGAGCATCACCGCCGATTTGCCGGTGAGCACATGCCCGGCGAAGTACACCACGGGCGTCGGCACCATGCCGACATCGCTTACATGGCAGCCACTGTCCAGCAAGCCCTGGATCAGCTGCTGCGCCAGAAGCGGGCCGGACAAGCGGCCATCACGGCCGACGGCGATGTTGGGTTCACCTTCTGCAATGGTTTGCGAGCCGATGGCGCGGCCGATCCAGTAGGCGGTTTCCGCATTCAAGGTGCGTCCGACCACGCCGCGAATATCGTACGCGCGGAAGATATCGGCAGGCAGTTTGGGGGCGTTGATTGGCGCCGGCGCTGGCGGCGCTTGATCCGGACCCAGCAGGTCTTGATCTTCGTCGAGAATGTCGATGTCCAATATATCGGTGTCCAGGATGCCGTTGGCTTGGAGCAGTGTGTCTGCCGCCGCATGCGTTGGGGTGTGCGCCACGTTGCGTGCAGGACTGCCGCTGTTGGATGTAGCGGTGTTAGCTGCTGCTGGTTCGTGAGTGCGGCGCGGTAAGCGAGCCAGGCTCTGAGCCAGGCTGTCGAGGGCCGGCAGACTCAGGCAAAAGGATTTGACGGGCTTGCCGGCATTGAGTTCTTTGACCATTTGACCCAGTTGCAGCACGTCAGTCTGCAGCTTGCGTTGCAGATGGTTGTTCAGCAAAAACAGCCCAACCATCGCGCCGACTAATGCCAGCAGGCCCGCTATGCCCAGCAGCAACGGTGAGATCACTGACCCGGTGAGCGAGGCCCCCGGGATAAAGCTGGCGCTCCAGTTGGGGTTGCCCGTACTAAATGGCTGCGCCACGCCCTCAGCTTGTCCGCGTTGCGCCAGAACTTGGGCGGCGGTGTTATTGAATTGCTGTACCAGTTGGATCTGGCCAACCTCGGCGGGCATTACCGGCAGGTTGGCGAGCAGGCGCTCCAAGTCTACAGCCAGCAGTAACGTGCCGTGCAGTGGTTCGCCTTCGTTGAGGCGCAGCGGCGCGGCGCTGTACACCAGCCAGCGCTGGCCCACTTTGTAGGCTTCGGGCGGCGGCGTTTGACCACTCTCGACGCGACGCAGCATGTCCAGCGCCGCAAAGTTCATCGGCGCGCTGCGGCTCATGTCCTGAACGGCCTGTCCACGGGCATTCAGATGTGCATCGACCACGCCGTGCCAATAGGTCAGGTTGCGCTCGGCGGCGCGAACCTGGGCAATGTCCTGGCTTTGCAGGGCCTGCAGCAGCTGTGGGTTGCGTGCAGCGACTTGCGTGTCGGCGGCCAGTTGCTGCAGGGCTTTTTGCATGACGGCAGCTTGGCTGCCACCCCACGCCTGGCTGAGTTGCTGCAGGTGCGCCTGGTTGGCGTTGCTCAGCGGGCCAAACCACAGCAGCGCGCCGGCCAAGGCAATGCCCGCCCATGCAGCGGCCAGGCCCGGCAGCAGGTCGTTGAGGTCGCGCTTGGGCTTTTGCGGTGCAACGCTGGCAGCCAACTCGGCGCTGTGTGTGGCGGGGTCAGCGTCCTTGGTGGTGCGCTTGAAGAGTTTCATGCGGCGTCTCCTCGGCAATTCATCCTGGAAAGAGTAAGGGCAATCATTGGCTGCCGGAGTGACCGAAACCGCCTGCGCCGCGTTGGGTCTCGTCGAACTGCTCAACGATCTCGAAATGCGCCTGCACCACCGGCACCAGTACCAGCTGGGCAATACGTTCGCCGATGGCCATGGTGAACGGCGTTTGGCCACGGTTCCAGCACGACACCATCAGCTCGCCTTGGTAGTCGGAGTCGATCAAACCGACCAGATTGCCGAGCACGATGCCGTGTTTGTGGCCCAGTCCCGAGCGCGGCAGGATCATCGCCGCCAGGCCAGGGTCACCGATGTAGATCGACAGGCCGGTCGGGATTAGCACGGTTTGCCCCGGTTCAAGCACCAGTTCTTGCTTGAGCATGGCGCGCAGGTCGAGGCCGGCTGAGCCTGGGGTGGCGTAGTGCGGCAAGGGAAATTCATTGCCCAGGCGCGGGTCGAGGATTTTGGCTTGTAAGGCGTGCATATCAGGCTCTGTTCGGTGAGTGGGCGTCAGCGGCTGGCCATGCGTTCGGCAATAAACTGCACCAGTTGGCGGGCAATTTTGCTTTTGCTGGTTTGGGCGAAGCTGCTTTGCTGGAGTTCACGGTCAATGATGGTGATGGCGTTTTCTTCGCTGTTGAAGCCGATGCTGGGGTTGGCCACGTCGTTGGCCACAATCAGGTCGAGATTCTTGTCACGCAGCTTGCGTGAGGCGTATTCCAGCAGGTTCTCGGTTTCAGCGGCAAAACCCACACTGAACGGACGATCCGGGCGGGCGGCCAGGGTCGCGAGAATATCGGGGTTACGCACCATTTGCAGGAGCAATCCGTCACCACTGCTAGGGTCTTTTTTCATTTTGTGCTGGGCGACCACTTCTGGGCGGTAATCAGCCACGGCGGCGGCGGCAATCAGCACGTCGCAGGGCATCACGGTTTCGCAGGCCGCGAGCATGTCGCGGGCGCTGGTGACGTTGATGCGCGTTACGCGCTCGGGCGTGGGCAGGTGCACCGGACCGCTGATCAGGGTGACTTTAGCCCCGGCTTCGGCGGCCGCTTCGGCCAAGGCAAAGCCCATCTTGCCGGAGCTGTGGTTGGTGATGTAGCGCACCGGGTCGATATTTTCCTGGGTCGGGCCGGCAGTAATCAGCACGTGTTTGCCGGTCAGTGCCTGGTGCTGGAAGCAGTTGGCGGCGCATTGCACCAATTGTTCGGCTTCCAGCATGCGGCCCAGGCCGACATCACCGCAGGCCTGGCTACCAGCGGCAGGGCCAAACAGGTGCAGGCCGCGCTGGCTTAGCAGCGCCGCGTTGGCTTGGGTGGCCGGGTCGCGCCACATGGCTTGGTTCATCGCCGGTGCCAGCGCCACTGGGGCGTCGGTGGCCAACACCAGGGTGGTTAGCAGATCATCGGCCACGCCCTGAGCCAGGCGCGCCATCAAGTCGGCGGTGGCAGGCGCGATCAGCACCAGATCAGCCCAGCGCGCCAGCTCAATGTGGCCCATGGCGGCTTCGGCTTCGGGGTCGAGCAAGTCAAGGTGCACCGGGTGCCCGGACAAGGCTTGCAGGGTCAGCGGGGTGATGAATTCACGACCGCCTTTGGTCATGACCACGCGCACGTCGGCGTCTTGATCTTTTAGTCGGCGAATCAGCTCGGCACTTTTATAAGCAGCAATGCCGCCACCCACGCCAACAATGATGCGTTTCCGATACAGCCGCTGCATAGGCCTGCCTTTTATTGAGATGGATACACCGCGCCGCTGACGCCTCCCCAGGCCAGTCGGCGCGCAAAAGTTGGGCTACGATAGCACAAGGGGGGGCTGACGTAGCGCTCCCAGCGCTTGCCTGGCTTGGCTTTGCGCGTCTGGGTGTGGCGCTTTGCCACGCCAGCTAACACAAGGAGGTGTGATGAGTATTCGTGATTGGCCGGCGGCTGAGCGCCCTCGGGAAAAGCTGCTGGCGCAGGGCGCGGCGACGCTGACTGACGCCGAATTATTGGCGATTTTTTCGCGCACGGGCGTGGCCGGGCAAAGTGCGGTGGACTTGGCCCGTCACCTGTTGGGCGACTTCGGCAGTCTGCGGTTGCTGTTGCAGGCGGATTTACCGTCGTTTAGCCAGCGCTTGGGCTTGGGGCCGGCCAAGTTCGCACAGCTGCAGGCCGTGCTGGAAATGGCGAGGCGGCATCTGGCCGAGCAATTACGCCGCGATTCGGCGCTGGAAAGCCCGCAGGCCGTGCGCGACTACCTCAAAGCGTTGCTAAGGCACGAGCCGCATGAGGTCTTTGGTTGCCTGTTTCTCGATGCCAAACACCGGGTGTTGGCGTTTGAGGCGCTGTTTCATGGGTCAATCGACAGTGCCAGTGTGTATCCGCGCCAAGTGGTTAAGCGGGCACTGGCGCACAATGCGGCGGCGCTTATCCTCACGCACAATCATCCCTCCGGCGTGGCGGAGCCGAGCCAGGCCGATCGTGTGCTGACTCGCCGGCTGAAGGAAGCTTTGGAGTTAGTGGATGTGCGCGTGCTTGATCACTTTATTGTTGGCGACGGTGAGCCGCTGTCGATGGCGGAATACGGTTGGCTCTAAATCCGGCTGTTTGGCGACAAGCGGTCGAGTGGCGCGTTAACCTTTGTTGGCCGGGGCGGACGCAGGTTTGTTGGTTATCTATTGGTTTTATAAAGCGCAGTTAGCCTTGTTGCATTCGAGTCTTTCTGGTATAAAGCAGCGCTCTTTTGTAGGGGCCCGGTTCTTGCGCTTTCAGGTACGGCCGGTAAGACCCTCGAGATACGCGGCGCTGAGCGCCAAGATTGAATATTAGCGGCCAACCCATGCCGGGTTGGGCATGTGGTTTTAGAGGGCTGAGGCATGTCGAGAGTCTGTCAAGTTACCGGTAAGGGTCCGGTAACCGGGAATAACATTTCCCACGCAAACAACAAAACCCGTCGTCGTTTCCTGCCGAACCTGCAGCATCACCGCTTCTGGGTCGAGTCTGAGAACCGTTTCGTGCGTCTGCGCGTTTCTGCCAAAGGCATGCGTTGCATCGACAAGCGTGGTATTGACGTCGTTCTGTCCGAGCTGCGTGCGCGCGGCGAAAAGGTTTAAGGGGAAAGTCATGCGTGAATTGATCCGTTTGATCTCGAGTGCCGGTACTGGTCACTTCTACACTACCGACAAAAACAAGCGCACCACTCCGGACAAAATCGAAATTAAAAAATTCGATCCGGTTGTTCGCAAGCACGTGATGTACAAGGAAGGCAAGATCAAGTAGTTGATCTGGCTTCCTGATGAAAAAGCCCGCTTCTATAGCGGGCTTTTTCTTGCCTGCGATTTGGTAAACCTTGGGCGATAAAAACGCCTGCAGCCATTTTTAAGCGTGTTGGCGATAGCTGTAGGAATTACAGGCAAGAATAAGCCCGCGCAAGGCGGGCGAAGGGTGACGCATGAATTCAACTCAGCGGCTGGCCTGTTCGAACATCACATAGACCTTGCGGCACGGCTCCAACACTTCCCAGGTGCCGGAGAACCCGGCCGGGATGACGAAGCGGTCGCCCGCGCGCAGGGTTTTGGCGTTGCCGTCTTTATCACGCAGCACCGAGACGCCCTGCAGGATTTCACAGTACTCGTGTTCGGTGTAGTTGACGGTCCAGTGGCCAATTGCGCCTTCCCAGATCCCTGCGTTGAACTGGCCGCATGGGCTACCGTAGTGGTTGCGTACGCTTTGCTCGGGGTCGCCTTTTAGAACTTTCTCCGCCGCTGGGCGGTAATGCTCGGGTGCAGTGGTGGCGGTGGCGAAGTCGACGACCTTTTCGATGTTCATAAGCGGGTCCGGTTGGAAGGTGAGCGCCTGGTCTGGCCTGGCGTGTTATCGGTTGGAGGGAAGTTTTGGCAGTCTATGTTTAATAAAGCACACATAACAAGGCGGCTTTAGCGGGTTTTGTAAAAAATATTGGAAGTGTGCAAGCCTCTGGTTTAGTGTGGCCGGCAGGATTGGGTGAGCAGGTTCTGCCGCCCATGCAGAATAATTGACAGCGCGTGCGGCCGACCTGCGGCGCTTTACTAGCGATAGAGGATGTTCGAATGACTAGCCTGACTCGTGCCGACTGGGAGCAGCGTGCCAAAGACCTGAGGATCGAAGGCCGCGCCTTTGTTCATGGCGAGTACCGCGCTGCGGTATCGGGTGCCACATTCGAATGCATCAGCCCCGTTGATGGCCGTTTGCTTGGCTTGGTGGCCAGTTGTGATCTGGCCGATGCCGAGTTGGCGGTTGTGGATGCCCGCGCCACCTTCGAGTCTGGCGTGTGGTCGCGCATGGCCCCGGCGCAGCGCAAGCGCATCATGATTCGTTTTGCTGACCTGATGGATCAACACGCCGAAGAGCTGGCCCTGCTGGAAACCCTCGACATGGGCAAGCCGATCAGCGATGCCCTGGGTGTCGATGTACCGGGTGCTTCGCGGGCGATTCGCTGGAGTGGCGAAGCGGTCGACAAGATTTACGACGAAGTGGCGGCTACGCCGCACGACGAACTGGGTCTGGTGACTCGTGAGCCGGTTGGCGTAGTCGCGGCCATTGTGCCGTGGAACTTCCCGATGATCATGACCGCCTGGAAGCTTGGCCCGGCGCTGGCCACCGGCAACTCGGTGATCGTCAAACCGTCCGAGAAATCCCCGTTGACCGCCCTGCGCATGGCCCAGCTGGCGCTGGATGCCGGTATCCCTGCAGGTGTGCTCAACGTGCTGCCGGGTTACGGTCATGCCGTGGGTAAGGCGCTGGCGCTGCACATGGATGTCGATACCCTGGTGTTCACCGGTTCGACCAAGATCGCCAAGCAACTGATGATCTATGCCGGCGAATCGAACATGAAGCGCGTCTGGCTGGAAGCGGGCGGCAAGAGCGCCAACATCGTTTTTGCCGATGCGCCGGACCTCAAAGCCGCCGCCGAGGCCGCCGCTGCGGCGATCTGCTTCAACCAAGGCGAGATGTGCACCGCCGGTTCGCGCCTGCTGGTGGAGCGTTCGATCAAAGACCAGTTTATGCCCATGGTGCTGGAAGCCATGCAGGACTGGAAAGCCGGTCACGCGCTGGATCCGAACAGCAAGGTCGGGGCGTTGGTCGATGCGGGCCACCTGAATGCCGTGCTCGGCTACATCGACGCCGGCCACAAGGATCAGGCCAAGCTGCTCTGCGGTGGCAAGCGCACTCTGGAAGAAACCGGCGGCCAGTACGTTGAGCCGACTATTTTCGATGACGCGAACAACAGCATGCGCATCGCCCAGGAAGAGATCTTCGGCCCGGTGCTGACCGTTATTCCGTTCGATACCACCGAAGAAGCCATCGCGATTGCCAACGACAGCATCTATGGTCTGGCGGCCGCGATCTGGACCAGCAACCTGTCCAAGGCGCACCTGGCGGCCAAAGCGTTGCGCGTGGGCAGCATGTGGGTCAACCAGTACGACGGCGGCGACATGACCGCGCCGTTTGGTGGTTTCAAACAGTCCGGTAACGGTCGCGATAAGTCGCTGCATGCCTTCGACAAGTACACCGAGATCAAAGCCACCTGGATCAAGCTGTAAGTACGCAGGACGATCTTCTGGTCGTCGGCTATACGGCGTTGCGTCCTCGCTTTTAATGCTCACGTACTGCAGTACGCTGCGCTTAAAAGCTACGGGGCGCCTGATTCGCTGGCGCTCACCCTGCGGGCAAGCCTGCGGCTGTTACTCCCGCTGGTCGTTGGTCCTGGCCTTAGCCCAGAAGATCTTTTCCGGGGCGCAATCCGGTCGAGGCAGGCTGGGTAGTAGTGCGATAAAGGTCCACCCTCTGGGGCAGGCTCGAAAAGGGCCACACCTGCGGCCGGGTTCCTGGCCGTTTTGCATCTGTGTGGCGGGTGCGGAGCCGGTCCGGCTGTTGAGTGAGAAAAATGAACTGGATGACCTATTTCGCCGTCAGCGCGGCGGTGGTGATCGTCGGCTTGGCACTGGGGGTGACACTGCCGTTGGTGTCGTTTCGCTTGGCATCCTGGGGCTATGGCTCATTTGCCATCGGCGTGATGGCCGCCATGCCGGCCATCGGCGTGTTGCTCGGGGCGCGCATCACTGGGCATCTGGCCGGCTGGTTCGGCACGCCGCAGACCTTACGCCTGTGCTTATTGGCCAGCGCCGCCTCGGTGGCGCTGCTCAGTGTTATGCCCAGCTATCCACTGTGGCTGTTGCTGCGTCTGCTCATCGGCATCTCGCTGACCGTAGTGTTTGTGCTCGGCGAAAGCTGGATCAACCAGTTGGTTGAAGACCGTCTGCGTGGCCGACTGGTGGCCTTGTACGGCACCGGGTTTGCGCTCAGTCAGTTAAGCGGGCCGTTGCTGCTGACCGTGCTGGGCACGGAGAGTGATCGCGGTTTCTGGTTTTCTGCGGCGCTGTTGATTGGTGGCAGCGTGTTGCTGCTGGGGCGCGGCGGTGCGCCCAAGGTGGATGCGCACAGCGCTTCGGGGCGCGGCATTGTCGAGTTTTGTCGCACCTCACCGGCAATTGCCTGGGCGGTGGTGCTGTTTGCTGCGTTTGAGGCCATGGTGCTGACCTTGCTGCCGGTGTACCTAGTGCGCGAGGGCTTTGTGCAGCAGATGGCGCTGGTTATGGTCAGCGTGGTGGTGATCGGTGATGCGGCGTTGCAATTACCGATTGGCTGGATGGCCGACCGAGTGCCCCGGCAAACGCTGTTCCGCTGTTGCGGGGTGGTGCTGTTGCTGTCGAGCCTGAGCATGCCGTGGTTGCTGCATACGCCGCTGATCTGGGGCGTGCTGGTGCTGTTTGGTGCCAGCGCGGGCGGCCTGTATACCCTGTCGCTAATTCTGGTCGGCCAGCGTTACCGCGACGATGCACTGGTGCGGGCCAACTCGCACATTGCCTTGCTCTGGGGGGCGGGTTGCTTGCTCGGGCCGTTGTCGACGGGAGCTGCCAGTCAGTGGGTCAGCGGCCACGCCCTGCCGATGTTGATGGCGCTGGGCGCTGCCGGTTTTGTCTGGCTGGCGTACCGTCGCGGCGCTTTCGCCGAGCCGCCAGCGCTGGCTGCGGCACAGCCCTGACTGGCAGAGGCGTGAAGGCTCAGACCAGCTCTTTCATCCGATGCCAGAGCATGCCCAGCGCCAGCAGTGGCGAGCGCAGGTGTTTGCCGCCGGGGAAGGTCATGTGCGGCACTTTGGCGAACAGATCAAAGCCGCTGCTGGCATGGCCGGCGATGGCTTCGCCGAGCAGCTTGCCGGCCAGGTGCGTGGCATTCACGCCATGGCCGGAATAGGCCTGAGCGTAATAGACGTTGGCCTGGTCTTTCAGTCGACCGATTTGCGGCAGGCGGTTGGCACCGATGCCGATCATGCCGCCCCATTGGTAGTCGATGCGCACGTCTTTCAGGTGCGGGAACACCGCGAGCATCTTCGGTCGCATGTAGCCGGCAATGTCAGCCGGATCGCGGCCGGAATAGTGGCAGGCACCGCCGAACAGCAAACGACGGTCAGCTGACAGGCGGTAATAGTCCAGCGCTACACGCTGGTCACACAGGGCCATGTTCTGCGGAATGATGGCTTTGGCTTCAGCCTCGGACAACGGTTCGGTGGCGATCACATAGCTGCCAGCGGGCAGCACCTTGCCGCCCAGATTGCTGTTCAGGCCATTGAGGTAAGCGTTGCAGCCGAGCACCAGGGTGGCCGCGCGCACCACGCCCTGAGCGGTGTGCACTTTGACCTCTGGGCCGTAGTCGATGCGTGCCACCGCCGAGTTCTCGAATAACTGCACGCTCAGACTCTGCGCCGCCGCCGCTTCGCCAAGGGCCAGGTTGAGTGGGTGCAGGTGGCCGGAGCCCATGTCGATCATGCCGCCCACGTAGCGGTCGGAGCCGACCACTTCGTGCATCTGCTCCGGTTGCAGCAGGCGCATCTCGTGGCGATAGCCCAGTTGTTTCAGCTCGGCCATGTCTTCGGCAAAGCCTTCGAGGTGGCTGGGCTTGTTGGCCAGGTCGCAATAGCCCCAGGTCAGGTCGCAGTCGATAGCGAAGTGTTGAATGCGCGCACGGACGATTTCAACCGCGTCCAGGCCCATCAATTTCAGCTCGCGCACACCTTGTGCGCCAATCACCGACTCGAATTGTTCAACGCCATGGCCGACGCCGCGAATCAGCTGCCCGCCGTTGCGCCCACTGGCCCCCCAGCCAATCTTGTGCGCCTCCAGCAACGCGACCGAAAAGCCTTTTTGCGCCAATTCGATGGCCGTATTCAGGCCAGAAAAGCCACCGCCGACGATGCATACATCTACCCGCACTTCGCCGCGCAGAGCGGGGTAGTCGAGTTGACGGTTAGTGCTGGCGGCGTAGTAGGAGCGGGCGTGCTGGTCGCTGTGAACCGGCTGGTGAACGCGGGCGTTCATGTGTGGAATCCTGATTGTTGTGTTTGGAAAATTTTACGAAGCATAAGCGTGGGATTTGCCAAACGCCAAGAGGCAATCGTGAAATAAGCACACTTTCGTCGGTAAATAGCGCAATTGCCGCGATTAACAGCCATGTCCCGTTACTATGCGCGCCGCTATGTCAGGGTGATGTTTATGAGTTGCACCAGTCGCAAGATCGACACGCTGCGTTTGCAGATTCCCAGTTTTGCCTGTGTACCGGGCTGCCATGACTGCTGCGGGCCGGTCACCGCGTCATCCGAAGAAATGTCGCGACTGCCGGTGAAAAGCGATGCCGAGCATGATGCCGCGTTGGCGGAATACAATTGCGTGCACCTTGGGCCGCAGGGGTGCACGGTGTATGACCAGCGCCCACTGATCTGTCGCCTGTTTGGCACCACGCCCAGCTTGCCGTGCCCGCGTGGCCAGGGGCCGGAGCAAATGACTGAGCCTGCGGTAGAAAAGCAGGTGCACCGGCTGATCGCCACAACCCGCCAGGTGTTGGTGTAGGTTGGGCTTGGCGAGTCTGATTTTATCGCCGCTAAAGCGCCTCCCACGGGGGCGTTAAAATGGCGTCTGTGGGAGGGGCTTTAGCCGCGATTGGCCAAGTCTCGTTATCACCAACCGGGCGGCGTTCTAGCGGATGCAGTCCGAGCATCAGTCGGCAATCGGCAGGCTCAGGCTCTCTTTCACTTCTTCCATGACGATGTAGCTCTTCGACTCGCGCACGTGCGGCAGTTTGAGCAGGATGTCGCCGAGCAGTTTGCGGTAGCTGGCCATCTCGTTGATGCGTGCCTTCACCAGGTAGTCGAAGTCGCCGGAGACCAGGTGGCATTCGAGTACATGCGGCAGTTTCAGCACCGCGCGGCGGAACTCCTCGAAGGTGTCGCCGGATTTGTAGTCCAGGCTGATCTCGACAAACACCAGCAGACTGGCCTTGAGCTGCTGCGGATTGAGCCGGGCGTGGTAGCCCATGATGATGCCTTCGCGCTCCAGGCGACGCACGCGCTCGGTGCAGGGCGTGGTCGACAGGCCAACCCGTTCACCCAGTTCGGTAAAGCTGATACGCCCGTCTTCCTGCAGGATGCGCAGGATATTACGGTCGATTTTGTCCAGTTCGCGGCGGCTTTGGTGCTGGGTGCGCATGGTGGATACCCCTCTGCGGAAGGCGATATTTCCCAGAATTGTCGCCAAATATAGCTATTTATATAGTGAAAAGCACTGCTGATCTCTTCCTATACTGCGCTCAATTGTGATCTCAAGAATTTTCCGCCGTGCTCTGTCGCGGCGAGGAGAGCGGTATGCGGGTTCTAGTTCTCGGCAGCGGTGTGATTGGTACAGCCAGTGCGTATTACCTGGCGCGTCAGGGCTGTGAAGTGGTGGTGGTCGATCGGCAGGCGGCTCCGGCCATGGAAACCAGCTTTGCTAACGCCGGTCAGGTCTCTCCGGGCTACGCCTCGCCGTGGGCCGCGCCGGGCGTGCCGCTGAAAGCCATCAAATGGTTGCTGCAAAAGCACGCACCGCTGGCGATCAAGGCCACCGCCGATATCGGTCAATACCTGTGGATGGCGCAGATGCTGCGCAACTGCACCGCTAGCCGTTACGCGGTGAACAAAGAGCGCATGGTGCGCCTGTCCGAATACAGCCGCGACTGTCTTGACGAATTGCGCGCCGAGACCGGCATCGCCTACGAAGGCCGTACGTTGGGCACCACCCAGCTGTTCCGTACCCAAGCGCAATTGGATAACGCCGCCAAAGACATCGCGGTGCTGAAACAGTCCGGTGTGCCTTACGAGTTGCTTGACCGCGCCGGTATTGCTCGCGTTGAACCGGCTCTGGCGGCAGTGACGGATAAGCTGGCCGGGGCATTGCGTTTGCCAAATGACCAGACTGGCGATTGCCAACTGTTCACCATCAAGTTGGCCGAAATGGCCAAGGCGCTGGGCGTGGAATTCCGCTTCGGTCAGAACATCCAGCGCATTGATGCGGTGGGTGACCGGGTCAATGGCGTGTGGATCGACGGCAAGCTGGAAACTGCCGACAGCTACGTGCTGGCGCTTGGCAGTTTCAGCCCGCAACTGCTCAAGCCGCTGGGTATCAAAGCGCCGGTGTACCCGCTCAAGGGTTACTCGCTGACCGTGCCGATCACCGACGCGGCGATGGCACCGACCTCGACCATCCTCGATGAAACCTACAAGGTGGCGATTACTCGGTTCGACAACCGCATCCGCGTCGGTGGCATGGCTGAGATTGCCGGTTTTGACCTGAGCCTCAACCCGCGTCGTCGTGAAACCCTGGAAATGATCACCGCCGATCTCTACCCGCAGGGCGGCGATCTGAGTCAGGCCGAATTCTGGACCGGGCTGCGCCCAGCCACCCCGGACGGGACGCCGATTGTCGGTGCCACCGGCCTGCGCAATTTGTTCCTCAACACCGGTCACGGCACACTGGGCTGGACCATGGCCTGCGGCTCCGGTCGCCTGCTTGCCGATCTGATGGCGAAAAAGCGTCCGCAGATCAGCGCCGAAGGTCTGGATATTTCCCGTTACAGCCGTTCCCAGGAGAGTCATAAGCATGTCAGTACAGCGCCTGCACATTGAAAGTCGCTACAGCGAAATCGTCATCCATAACGGCACGGTCTACCTGGCCGGGCAGCTGGCGGACGATCTTAATGGCGATATCGTGCAGCAAACTCAGGAAACCCTGGCCAGCACCGATCGCCTGTTGGCCGAGGCCGGCAGCGACAAGTCGAAGATCCTCTCCGTGACCATCTACCTGAAGGACATGGAGCGCGATTACGCCGGGCTCAATCAGGTCTGGGATGCCTGGGTTGCCCCCGGTGCCGCGCCCGCTCGCGCCTGTGTCGAGGCAAAGATGTACAAGCCTGAAGTGCTTGTAGAGATGATGATCGTGGCCGCGCTATAACGCCGCCGTCCCTGAGGTTTCCCCTCAAATCTACCCAAGATCTTGGGCCTGCTGAT
>CAMCJM010000083.1 GCA_945874835.1 Pseudomonas synxantha
TCGACAAATCGTCGACAACTGGGTGCGTTCAGTAGCCGTATCCCCTTTGTGGCACTCAGCAGGCTTTGTATATGAGCCCACTCGGTATCGCTTAACTGGCTTCTGTCGGTCATGGCAAAAGCCAGATTCTAGCCGCTGGCTTACGTCAACAGAACCTAGCATGCCGACCGTTTAAAAGTCCGCTATGACAAGGATGCCAGCTGATGAACCCTTCTTTTATTAATGCACAGTGGCGAATTCGCCCGTTGATCGCCTGCCACCTTGCCGCCCGTCTGTTGTTGGCCAGTTGGCTATGGGCTCCCAGCCGCGAGTTATGGGACCGCTTTGACCTGCTCGCCTTCGCCCTGTTAAACGGCCCAGTGCATGACGCCGGCTGGTGGGCGAAAACCTGGGCTATCGGCAGCATGCGCCCGGCGGACATGGCTGTGGGCGCGCTGATGCTGGCGGTGATGCTCAAAACGGATCTGGTGTTCAGCGCAGCGCAGATGCGCAAAGCGTTGTTTGCCTTTATCGCAGCACTGGTCGTTATGCTGCTGTTTCGCGTGGGCTTTGCTGACCTGGTCAAGCTCATGGGCTGGCAGCGCCCCAGCGCATCGCTGGTGGTTGAAGGTGCCGCACGTCTGACTGAGCTATTCCCATCCTGGGAAGAACGCTGGGATATGAAAGACAGCGCCAGCCGCAGCTTTCCCGGCGATCACGCCTCTGTGCTACTGCTCTGGGCGATGTTTATGACGTTCTTTGCGCGTAACTGGCGACTGTTGCTGGTCTGGACAATGGCGGTGATTTTCATGCTGCCACGCCTAGTGGCCGGTGCTCACTGGGTATCCGACGCACTTGTTGGCGGGCTGCTCCTGGCTTTACTGGGGCTGGCCTGGGCCTGCTTCACACCTTTTGCCTACCAAGCCAGCGAATGGTTGGAGGAGGTCACACTGCCACTCACGCACCGGCTCGCTAAATTACCCTTGCTAGGCCGTCTGAGCATCATTAACGGTGGGCGAGCGGACTGATTAGCAATGGCCGGTGGTGCGATGACTGAGCATGGACTGATGCGCGGCGCACGCGTCAGTCCTCGTCCGCCCAGGGATGACGCACACCGCCATCCTGTCGCTCATTAAAATCATGCAGTTGCCGGCGCTGTTTTTTGCTTGGCCGGCCATCGGTCTGCATACCTAACCCACCGGCCTTGCGTTGCAAGGCGGCCTGCTCACGACGGGCGATACTCTCGGCCGTCTCGGCATACAAGGCTTGCGCCTCGGGCGCACCGCGCCGCACGGCGGACAATGCCTGCACCACCACGCTGCGCTCATCAAAGCCGCTGCGGATCACATACACATCACCGACATTCGGCTCCTTGCCCGGCTTGCAGCGCTCGCCCCGGTGATGCACTTTGCCACCTTCTATAGCAGCCTTGGCCAAGGCGCGGGTTTTATAAAAGCGTGCAGCCCAAAGCCATTTGTCGAGGCGTACCTTGTCGTCATTTTTCTCGTTCATCCCGTCCTCGCTGATTGCACGGCGTAATGCGGCCATTTTGCCTGATGCAGTTGTCATAAGGGCCAACTAGAATGCCCGCAAATAGCCTGGAACCGCCCCGTGAAGACGTTTGACCAACTTGGCGTGATCGGCCTGCGTGAGTGGATCAACCTGCCGCAACTGGGCATGGTCGGCCTGCGCGCCAAGATCGACACCGGCGCGAGCACCTCTTGCCTGCATGCCAGCGATATTCAGCCATTCGACCGCGGCGGTGAGCCATGGGTGCGCTTTACCGCTCACCTCGGCACGCTGGTGCAACGCCGTCATCGCTGTGAAGCGCCGCTGGTCTCGCTGAAAACCATTAAAAGCTCCAATGGCCAAACGCAGTCGCGCTATGTGATCCGCACCCCGGTGACCTTGGGTGAGCGCGAGTGGCTCGTGGAGTTCACCCTGACCTGCCGCAAAACCATGCGCTACCGCGTGCTGCTCGGTTCCAAAGCGCTGGTTGACGGCCAACTGCTGGTCAACCCGGCGCTGACCTATGTGCAAAACAAACCCTCTCTTGCTGACCCTTCTGGTGCCCAATGAAGATCGCCGTGCTGTCGCGCAACCCGCGCCTGTGTTCCACCCGCCGCCTGGTTGAAGCCGGACAGTTACGCGGTCACGAAATGGTGGTGATCGATACCCTGCGCGCCTATATGAACATCGCCAGCCACAAGCCGCAGATCCACTACCGCGGCAAAGCACTGGAGGGCTTTGATGCGGTGATCCCGCGCATTGGCGCATCGGTAACCTTCTATGGCTGCGCCGTGCTGCGCCAGTTCGAGATGATGGGCGTGTTCCCACTCAACGAATCGGTGGCCATCGCCCGCTCACGCGACAAGCTGCGCTCGCTGCAACTGCTGTCACGCCGTGGTATCGGCCTGCCGGTGACTGGTTTCGCCCACTCCCCGGATGATATCGCCGACCTGATCGAGATGGTCAACGGCGCCCCCCTTGTGATCAAAGTGCTGGAAGGCACCCAAGGCATTGGCGTGGTGCTGTGTGAAACGGCCACCGCTGCCGAGTCGGTGATTGAGGCCTTTATGGGCCTTAAGCAGGACATCATGGTGCAGGAGTACATCAAGGAAGCTGGCGGTGCGGATATCCGTTGCTTTGTGGTCGGTGACAAAGTGATCGCCGCGATGAAGCGCCAGGCTAAACCCGGCGAGTTCCGCTCCAACCTGCATCGCGGCGGCTCAGCCAGCCTGATCAAGATCACTCCGGAAGAACGCATGACCGCCATCCGCGCGGCCAAGGTCATGGGCCTGTCGGTGGCCGGGGTGGACATTCTGCGCTCCAACCACGGCCCGCTGGTGATGGAAGTGAACTCCTCGCCTGGCCTGGAAGGCATCGAAACCACCACCGGCAAAGACGTCGCCGGCATGATCATTCAATACATCGAGAAAAACGGCGGCCCGCACCTGACCCGCACCAAAGGCAAGGGCTAAACAACCGTGGAATGGATGAGGCTCTTTTCATCCGCCCCGCTGGTGGATGGGTACAGCGTCATCCACCCTACCCTCGGCACTGGCCTCAGCCTAACGGTTGATGCTGGGCCATCCAGGCGAGGAAATCCGCCTCTTGCAACGGTCGACTGAAGTAATAGCCCTGGCCCAATGAACAACCGTTGTTGCGTAGGCAATCCAACTGCCACTCACTCTCGATACCTTCAGCCACACATTCGAGCCCCAGGTTGCGGGCAATCATCAGAATGGTTTGCACCAGCACCAGTACCAGGCCAAACGGTACGTACCAGAGCGACGCGCCGTCGCTAAACTGGGTGACCAGCGACAGCCAGGTAGCCAAATGCAGCAGTGGCAGCGGCAGCAACCAGGTCCAGTGTGCAAGGCGGTGGGGAGCTGCAGACATGCTGACCTCGTGTCAGGGCGCTGATTGAGCTTAGTTCAGCGCTGTGATCACAGTATGTCAGGCTCGATCAAACCGCGTCGCGCGGTAACAGCAAGCCCAGAGGCAAACAAACACGTGCCTCCAGGCCGCCACCGGAACGATTGCGCAACTCCACGCTGCCGCCATGCAGAGCCGCGATGCGTTTGACGATAGCCAGGCCCAAGCCGGTGCCTTGCCCGCCGCGCGCCCGGTCACCGCGAATAAACGGATTAAACACGTGACCCAACTCAGCCGGATCAATCCCTGCGCCACGGTCGAGTACGCTCAGCACCACGTATGGCGCGTTATTGTCGCCACTCAGCGATACCGCCACCTCCACGGCATTGCCGCCGTAGCGCAAGGCATTTTCGATCAAGTTGACCAGCATGCGTTTGAGCGAAACGCGGCGCAGCGGGAACGCGGGAACCGGCTCCAGGCACAGTCGCACCCTCTCCTGCTGCTGGTTGTAGGGGGCGACCACTTCACGAATCAATTCGAGCAGGTCGAGTTGCTCCAGCGGCTCGTCGCGCCCATCACGGATAAAGGCGAGGAACTGATCGAGGATGGCATCCATGTCCTCAATGTCACGCACCATGTCTTCGGTCAGTTCCGAATCGGTGTTTAAAAACTCCATCGACAGGCGTAATCGTGTCAGTGGGGTGCGCAGGTCATGGGACACGCCAGCGAGCATCAGTTCGCGCTCACGGGCGGCCTGCTCAACGTCTTCGGCCATCTGGTTGAACGCGCGATAAACCTCGGTCATTTCGCTTGGCGTATCACTCACTGGCAGGCGCACACTGCGCCCCTTGCCGACTTGCCGGGCGGCGAACACCAAGCCTTTGAGCGGCGCATTAAGCTGACGCACAAAGATCCAGGCGGCCGCTGTCGACAACAAGCCGATGGCCAGAAACCAACCCAAGACACTCCAGATGCGCTGACCACGCAGCGGATGCGGGTACAGCGGCACCCGTAACCACTCATCGCCCAATGTCGGCGCATGCACCCAGAGCGCGGGCAGACCTTTGGCGCGGACGCGCACCTCGGTATCCGGGCCGAGCTCGGTGCGCATTTGCCGTTCGAATATCTCGCTGTAGGGTCAGTGTTGCTCGGTGGCGGGCACCTGCTCATGCGGCACCGGTTTTAGCCCGGCGGCCTCAGCAATGGTGGCACGGTCTTCCGGATCTGCTGCCCAGTAGGCGCGCAGCGTCAGCGCGGCACCGTGGCTGTACTGCCGATCGACCAGCACGTCCTCGTTCATCATCAGATAAACCAGGGTCAGCGCCTTGGAAAACAGCACCACGATCAGTACCAGCCACAGGGTGCGGGCGAAGAAGCTTTGCGGGAACCAGAGAGGGGTTTTCATCACGACTCAATGTAGGCTGGGTTGAGACGCGCAGCGGCGAAGCCCAACGCAAGGCTCGCAAACAGACCGTTGGGCTTCGTTGCGCTCAGCGCCAACCTACGAATCACTTATTACCGTCCGGCACGAAGACATAACCCACACCCCAAACGGTCTGGATGTAGCGTGGTTTGGACGGATCGGGTTCGATCAAGCGGCGCAGGCGGGAAATCTGTACGTCGATGGAGCGCTCCAGCGCATCCCACTCGCGGCCACGGGCCAGGTTCATCAGCTTGTCGCGGGTCAGCGGCTCGCGGGCATGCTGCACCAGCGCTTTGAGCACGGCAAATTCGCCCGTGGTGAGCATGTGGACTTCATCGCCCTTCTTCAGCTCGCGGGTGGCCAGGGACAGTTCATACTCGCCAAAGCTCACGCTTTCATCTTCAGCACCCGGCGCACCTGGCACCACAGGTGCCTGACGGCGCAACACAGCCTTAATCCGCGCCAGCAATTCACGCGGGTTAAACGGCTTG
The DNA here is from genome assembly GCA_945874835.1 of Pseudomonas synxantha. Lineage (GTDB taxonomy): Bacteria > Pseudomonadota > Gammaproteobacteria > Pseudomonadales > Pseudomonadaceae > Aquipseudomonas > Aquipseudomonas synxantha_B. The sequence goes on from CAMCJM010000083.1 coordinate 5,272, forward strand.
GCCAGGTAATCGTCCGCGCCCAGTTCCAGGCCTTGAATGCGGCTGGCTTCGTCGCCCTTGGCGGTGAGCATGATGATCGGCACCTGATTGTTCGCCTCACGGAGGCGGCGGCAGGCCGACAGGCCGTCTTCACCCGGCAGCATCAGGTCGAGCACCACCAGATTGAACAGCTCACGGGCCAACAAACGGTCCATCTGCTCAACGTTTTCAACGGCGCGCACGCGGTAGCCCTGCTCGTCGAAGAAGCGCTCGAGCAGACGACGCAGGCGGGCATCGTCATCGACGATAAGGATTTTTTCGCCTTCAGCGGGAAGTGCAGTGCTGCTCATTCAGGGCTCCTTGTCCGGGCATCCGCCGGGCGCGGACGCGCTGGCAGTGTGCAATGGTCGGCATTATTGCTCAGACGCCGCTGGCAACGTGAAGGCCATTGTTAGCAGATTTGTCGGGTCAGCCCCAGCCTGGCGCGCTCAGACAAATCTGCAACCTTCGCTGCTCGCGCGTGCCGCATTGAAGGGGCGGCCACCCGCCTTGCCGCACATGGTTATAATGCGCGCCTTTCGTTTCTGGCCCGTGGTCTGCGTGGCCGCCCTGTCGTTTCAGTGTGGGTAGCATTTATATGGATAGCATCAACAACCGCATCGCCAATGAACTGGGCGTGCGCCCGCAACAGGTCGCTGCCGCCGTGGCGCTGCTTGATGAAGGCTCCACCGTGCCGTTTATTGCGCGCTACCGCAAAGAGGTCACCGGCAGCCTGGACGACACCCAACTGCGTAACCTGGAAGAGCGCCTGCGCTACCTGCGCGAACTCGACGAGCGCCGCGCCAGCATCCTCGCCAGCATTGAAGAACAGGGCAAGCTGACGCCCGAACTGACCCGCGAAATCAACCTGGCAGAAACCAAAACCCGCCTGGAAGATTTGTACCTGCCGTTTAAACAGAAGCGCCGCACCAAGGGCCAGATTGCCCTGGAAGCCGGCCTCGGCGAACTGGCCGACGCACTGTTCAACGACCCAACGCTGACGCCGGAAAGCGAAGCCGAGCGCTTTATCGACGCCGAAAAAGGCTTTGCCGACATCAAGGCCGTGCTCGAAGGGGCCAAATACATCCTTATGGAGCGCTTCGCCGAGGACGCCAACCTGCTGGCCAGCCTGCGCAGCTACCTCAAAGACAACGCCATCCTCAGCGCCCGCGTCGTCGCCGGCAAAGAAAACGAAGGGGCCAAGTTCCGCGATTATTTCGAGCACGACGAAAAGCTCAAAGGCGCGCCCTCGCACCGCGCCCTGGCGATCTTCCGTGGCCGTAACGAAGGCATCTTGAGCGCCAGCCTCAAGGTCGGTGACGAAGTCCCCGGCGCCATGCCCCCCTGCGAAGGCATGATCGGCGAACGCTTCGGCATCAGCGCCCGGGGCCGCGCCGCCGACAAATGGCTAGGCGAAGTGGTGCGCTGGACCTGGAAGGTCAAGCTCTACACCCACCTGGAAACCGACCTGTTCGGCGAGCTGCGCGAAGGCGCTGAAAACGAAGCCATCAACGTCTTCGCGCGCAACCTGCACGACCTGCTGCTGGCCGCCCCGGCGGGCCCGCGCGCCACTCTGGCGCTCGACCCCGGCCTGCGCACCGGCTGCAAAGTGGCGGTGGTCGATGCCACCGGCAAGGTGCTGGAAACCTCTACGGTTTACCCGCACGCACCGCGCAACGATTGGGGCGGCACCTTGGCGACTCTCGCCAAACTCTGCGCCAAACATGCGGTGGACCTGATCTCCATCGGCAACGGCACCGCCAGCCGCGAGACCGACAAGCTGGCCGCTGACCTGATCAAACAACTGCCGGGCCTGAAGCTGACCAAGGTCATGGTCTCCGAGGCTGGCGCTTCGGTGTATTCGGCCTCCGAGTTGGCCGCCAAAGAATTCCCGGACATGGACGTGTCGCTGCGCGGCGCGGTATCCATCGCCCGTCGCCTGCAAGATCCGCTGGCCGAGTTGGTGAAAATCGACCCGAAATCCATTGGCGTGGGCCAATACCAGCACGACGTGTCGCAGCTCAAATTGGCGCGCAGCCTGGACGCCGTGGTGGAAGACTGCGTAAACGCCGTGGGCGTCGACGTAAACACCGCCTCCGCCGCCCTGCTCGCCCGCATCTCCGGCCTCAACGCCACCCTGGCGCAGAACATCGTCGCCTTCCGTGACGCCAACGGCGCGTTCAAATCTCGCGCCGAACTGCTCAAGGTGCCGCGCTTGGGCGATAAAACCTTCGAACAAGCCGCCGGCTTTCTGCGCGTGATGAACGGCAGCAACCCGCTCGACGCCTCCGCCGTGCACCCGGAAACCTACCCGCTGGTGCAACGCATCGCCTTGGATACCGGCCGTGATATCCGCTCGCTGATCGGCGACTCGACCTTCCTCAAGCGCCTCGACCCGAAACAATTCACCGATGAAAAATTCGGCCTGGTGACCGTCGGCGATATCTTGAACGAGCTGGAAAAACCCGGCCGCGACCCACGCCCAGAGTTCAAGACCGCTGAGTTTCAGGAGGGCGTAGAAACCCTCAACGACCTCAAACTGGGCATGATGCTCGAAGGCGTGGTCACCAACGTGACCAACTTCGGTGCTTTCGTCGACATCGGCGTGCACCAGGACGGGCTGGTGCACATTTCGGCGCTGTCGGAGAAGTTCATCAAAGACCCACACGAAGCGGTCAAGGCTGGCGACGTGGTCAAGGTCAAGGTCATGGAAGTCGACATCCCGCGTAACCGCATCGCCCTCTCCATGCGCATGGGCGACACCCCCGGCGAGAAAATCGAAGGGCCGCGTGGCGGGCAATCCCGTGGTGGCAAGCCGACCGGCAACGCCCCGCGCAGCGAACGCTACTCCAGCCAAGACAAACCCGCCCCCGCCAGCGGCGGCATGGCCTCGCTCTTTGCCAATGCCAAGCAGTTGAAGAAGTAAGGCCCAGCCTCATCCCTCAGCCTAATGCGCGGCGGACATAGTGCTACCTTGTCCGCCGCGCACCGCCTGAACGCAATTCCGTCGTTTTTAAGGCAGCAACACAGCGCCCAGCTCTAACCTTCTTCACCCACCTCGGGTTATAAAGCCCTATTGACCGGCACAACCGGTTTTCTTGCCCCCTTGTAGAGCACGCCAACCGCCCCCATAACGTGGCAACCGATGCGTGAAGGAATGCGATCTTGAGCGACCTGTTAACCCGCCGCCTGGCCCAGCTTGGCGAGCACGCCAACCTTTCCCTGCTGTCCCAGTGCCTGCATGGCATCGAGCGCGAATGCCTGCGCGTGGACAGTCGCGGTCAACTGGCCCTGACCCCGCATCCGCAAGCCTTGGGCTCGGCGCTGACGCATGCGCAGATCACCACCGATTATTCTGAATCGCTGCTGGAATTTATCACCCCAGCCGAAGCGGATCCGGCGGCGACGTTGGCTGACCTTGAGCAGATCCATCGGTTTGCCTACAGCAAGCTCGGTGACGAGTTGCTGTGGAGCCCGTCCATGCCGTGCGCTCTGCCGGATGAGGAGACGATCCCGATTGCCCGCTATGGCCACTCGCACATCGGTGAACTCAAGTACGTCTACCGCAAGGGTTTGGCCCTGCGTTACGGCAAAACCATGCAGTGCATTGCCGGCATTCACTACAACTTCTCCCTGCCGGATGCCCTCTGGCAATTGCAGCAGCAGGCCGAAGGCGACACGCGCAGCGCGCAGGATTATCAGTCGGCGCGCTACATCGCCCTGATCCGTAACTTCCGCCGTTACAGCTGGCTGCTGATGTACCTGTTCGGCGCATCACCGGCTCTGCACAAGGGCTTTTTGCGTGGCCGCCCGCACCAACTGCAGGAGCTGGATGAGGAAACCCTTTACCTGCCCTACGCCACCAGCCTGCGCATGAGCGACCTGGGCTACCAGAGCAATGCCCAGTCGGGCCTTACGCCCTGCTACAACGACCTCAGCAGCTACACCGACAGCCTGCGCAAAGCGGTCGGCACGCCCTACCCGCCTTATGTGGAGATAGGCGCGAAACGCGATGGCGAGTGGCTGCAACTGAACACCAACATCCTGCAGATTGAAAACGAGTACTACTCCAACATCCGCCCCAAGCGCGTCACCCACAGCGGCGAGCGGCCGATCCAGGCGCTGATGGCCCGTGGCGTGCAGTATGTGGAAGTGCGCTGCCTGGACATCAACCCGTTCCTGCCGCTGGGCATTGACCTGACCGAATCGCGTTTTCTGGATGCCTTCCTGCTGTTCTGCGCGTTGGCCGAGAGCCCACTGCTGGAAACCGGCGAGTGCCATGCTTGCACCGACAACTTCACCGCAGTGGTCAAAGAAGGTCGCCGCCCGGACCTGCACTTGCAGCGTCAGGGCCAACCCGTGCCATTGCACGCCTGGGCCAGTGAGCTGCTGGAGCAGATCCGTCCGCTGGCCGAATTGCTCGACCAGTGCCACGGCAGCGAGGCGCATCTGCAGGCGCTGCACACGCAACAGGCCAAGGTCGCCGACCCCAGCCTGACGCCATCAGCGCAGGTACTCGCGCAACTGCAGCAGGGAAAAAGCTTTACGGCCTTTGCCCTGCACCAGAGTCAGTTGCATGCGGCGTTCTTCCGCAAGCAGCCGCTCAGTACTGACGTGCAGGCCGCGTTTGAAGCCAGCGTCGCACAATCACTGCACCAGCAGGCCGAATTGGAAGCTCAGGAACAGGGCGACTTCGACAGCTTTGCGGCGGCTTATCAGGCCAGCATCCTGGCGCCGGCCAACTGAACAGCCGGTGTGCTGACTCACACTGAGCCGGCATTTCGCCAACCCCATCACATAAACAGCCAGCGGTGGCAAAAGCAGGATCAGCGGCACAGCTTCGGGGCAGGCATACCGCTAGCATTACAGGGGTAACCCCACTGCGAGCTGCCACCATGGCCTGCGCCGATATCCACACGGAAGATGACCAGCACTGGAGCCTGGAAAGCCTCAACAAGGCTTACCAGCAAGGCTATATGGCGGGTCTGACAGGGCAAAAAAGCCCCCCACGCGCCTTGGCTGCCGATGTTTTGCTGGCCGCCTGGGAAGCGGGCTGGGACGATGGCAACGAGCAATACGCTTTGCACAAACGCCACAGCGCCTGACACATCACGCACTGATGCCATAACGGGGTTGACGCCTGCAGCGTCAGCCCCGTTTGCCGTTGCTCTTAGCTCAGTGGCGGTGTGCGCGGCGGGATCTGACGTTTTGAGCCAGTGGCCTCAAACGCGGACGCCAAGCGCAGCAGCGCCGAGTCGTCATAGGCACGGCCGGCAAAGGTCAACCCGACCGGCATGCCGATATCCGCCATCACACCCATGGGCACGGTCACAGTGGGCACGCCCAGGTGTCGAATGGCCAGGTTGCCATTGGCCACCCACACACCGTTGCTCCAGGCGATGTCGGCCGAAACCGGATTGATATCGGCATCCGCCGGGCCGACATCGGCGACGGTGGGGAACAGCACGGCGTCGAGGCCAAGGCTGTCCATCCAGTCTTCCAGATCGATCTTGCGTGTGTGCTCCAGGCCACGCAGGCCATCGGGCAGCGTTTCGATTTCATCCCAGTTTTTCAGACCGCGTTTGGCCATATTGACGTATTCATCCATGCCGGCGGCCAGGTCGCCTTCGCGATTGGGCAAGGTGCCGGGGTCATGGGGGAAAATTTGCGGGCCGTCGACATCGGCCAGACGATTCAGCTTGGGGTCGCCGTTGGCCCGCAAAAAGTCATCGAAGGCCCAGCCGCTCAGTTCCCACAACTCGTCATGTAAAAACTCAGGCGTGACGATGCCACGGTTGTAAACAGTCGGCGCACCGGGGCGGTCGCCTTCGCAGTTCGACACCAGCGGGAAATCCACTTCGATGACCTCAGCACCTGCGGCCTCCAGCGCCTGGCGCGCCTGCTCCCAGAGAGCGATCACCGAGGCGCGGGTGTGAATGCGCTGGCCGGTCGGGCCGCCAATGCCGGGGTTTTCGCTGGTGCCAGCGGCTTCATCTTTGTTGATAAACATGCGCGGCACACCCAGGCGTTTTCCGGCCAGGGTTTGCGCCTTGACGGCCAGCTCGGCGTAAGCGGCCGGGCGCACGTCCGAGGCTTTCGGGATCGGCACCCAAGGCTGCAAACGCCAGAGGTCGCCGCGATTGTCGGCGTCATCGGCGACCACCACTTCCAGCACCTCAAGCAAATCGCTCATGGTGCGCGCAAACGGCACCACCACGTCCATGGTCGGCGTCAGCGGCCAGTTACCCCGCACGGAAATCACCCCACGCGACGGCGTATAGGCACATAAGCCGTTATTCGAGGCCGGACCGCGCCCGCTGGACCAGGTTTCTTCAGCCAGCCCGAACGCGGCAAAGCTGGCGGCGGTGGCGGTACCGGCACCGTTAGACGAGCCCGAGGCGAAGGGTGCCGTCAGGTAGGCCGCGTTGTACGGGCTTTCCGCACGGCCATAGACGCCGCGCTGCATACCGCCGTTGGCCATGGGCGGCATATTGGTTTTGCCCAGACAGATCGCCCCGGCCGCGCGCAGTCGCTCCACGGTAAAGGCATCGCGGTAGGCGATCAGGTCTTTGAAGGCCGGGCTGCCAGACGCGGCCGTCAGCCCTTTGACCAGGTAACTGTCCTTGGCGGTATACGGAATGCCATCCAGCGGACCGAGGGTTTCACCACGGGCGCGGCGCGCATCAGAGGCCTGAGCTTCCTTAAGGGCGTCCGGGTTACGCACCACCACGGCATTGAGGCGGGTCGGCGTGCCGGGGCCATCGTAGGCGTCGATACGCGCCAAGTAGGCTTGTACCAGTTCAACAGCGCTGGTTTGGCCTGCCTCAAGTGCCGAACGCAGCTCGGCAATGGAAAGCTCGGTTACTTCAATCATGTTGTCACCACTGGATGATGCGGGGTTATGCAGTGCTCACACTGCAGTGGGAAATGCTGCTGGGTTAGCGTCGTCAGCTACACGGCATGACGCCGCTCGTTCACCTTGAACCATGTCGCCCACCTCATTTAAGCGGACTGTGCAAACCTGATCTTGGTGTACACCAAAGCGTTTTAACGGATTTTTATTGGATATTAGACGATTAAAAACACGTTAAGAAAGATTTTTATGCTTTAAAAGCCGATTCTTATCGGCTATAAATAGCCCACCTACTGTATCGAGCACGCAGGTAAAGCTAGCGTAACCGTACGTTGTTAGCGTCAGATGACCGTCGCTTAACGCCTCTGTAAGGTAGCAGCCCACGCCAGGCATCGACCGCCGCCCACTTAGCCGCCCCATTTTTGGTGAACCTATGACAGCCCTGAACACCACACCACGCGCCGATGGTTTCCGCATGCCTGCCGAGTGGGAAGCGCACAGCCAAACCTGGATGGTCTGGCCGGAGCGGCCAGACAACTGGCGTTTGGGTGGTAAGCCCGCGCAGGCCGCGTTTAGCGCCGTGGCCAGGGCCATTGCCGAATTTGAGCCGGTGACGATGGCGGTATCCGCCGGCCAATACGAAAACGCCTGCGAACGCCTGGCCCAGGCCAATATCCGCGTGGTGGAGATCACTACCGACGACGCGTGGGTGCGCGACACCGGCCCAACTTTTGTGACCAACAGCAGCGGCGAGGTGCGCGGCGTGGACTGGGCCTTCAATGCCTGGGGCGGCCATAACGGCGGGCTGTATGCCAGCTGGATGCGTGACGATCAGGTGGCGCGCAAAATCCTGCAAATCGAAGGCTGCGCTAGATACCGTACTGATGAGTTGGTGCTGGAAGGTGGCTCAATCCACGTTGACGGCGAAGGCACCCTGATCACCACCGAAGAGTGCCTGCTCAACCCCAACCGCAACACGCACCTGACGCGCGAGCAGATTGAGCAGTACCTGGCGGATCACTTGGCCATCGACACCGTGATCTGGCTGCCGGACGGCCTGTTCAATGACGAAACCGACGGCCACGTCGACAACTTCTGCTGCTACGTGCGCCCCGGTGAAGTGCTGTTGGCCTGGACTGACGACGCCAATGACCCCAACTACCCGCGCTGCCAAGCCGCCATGCGCGTGCTGGAAAACGTCCGGGACGCCAAGGGCCGTCAATTGATCGTGCACAAAATGCCGATTCCCGGCCCGCTGTATGCAACTGACGAGGAATGCGCCGGTGTCGATCTGGTGGCCGGCACTCAGGAGCGCGACCCCTCAATCCGCTTGGCCGGCTCCTACGTCAACTTCCTGATCGTCAATGGCGGCATCATCGCGCCCAGCTTCGAAGACCCTAAAGATGCCGAAGCGCAGGCCATTTTGGCTCGCCTGTTCCCGGCACACCGGGTGGTGATGGTGCCCGGGCGGGAAATTCTGCTGGGCGGTGGCAACATCCACTGCATCACCCAACAACAGCCCGCCCCTCAAAGACGCTGAGGGTGAGCGCCCCGACTGCAGCGGGGCGCTACTCGTCCTCTATCACATTGGTGAACTGGCCGATCGCATCAACCACGCGCTGCGCCTCATCACGGATTTTCAGGATCATCTCACCGGCCTGATTGACCAGTTGCACGCCCTTCTCCGCATGCAACTTGCTGCCGGCCATGCCACTGACGGCCTGCGTGGCCAGGTCGTGGTTGAAGCGCACCACGTCGTTGATTTCCACGGTGGCCTGACTGGTGCGCGCCGCCAGGTTGCGCACTTCGTCTGCGACCACCGCAAACCCGCGCCCCTGCTCGCCGGCGCGGGCCGCTTCAATGGCGGCGTTCAAGGCCAGCAGGTTGGTCTGCTCGGCAATCCCGCGGATCACCTGAACGATGCTGCTGATGCGTTCGGACTGCGCGCCCAGGGCTTCAATGCGCTGCGCCACGTCCACCAGCTGCGTATTTCGGCCCACCGTGACCGGCTGTTTCGGTAGATCGTGACCGGTCATTTCGCTAACGCGTGACCGCTCATTTCGCTATCAGCGTGACCGATTTCCAGCCTGCTCCGAAACAGGCGGTCACGACTTACCGAAATGGCTGGTCAC
>CAMCJM010000084.1 GCA_945874835.1 Pseudomonas synxantha
TCACCCGCGACACCCTTGCCTCTGGCTAACACTTCCCCTTGCCGGGTGTGTAGAGGACTTTCACCTCCAAGTCATCCAGCTCACCACCACGGTGAACCGAACAGCGCCAGTCACGGCGCTACGCGCCATGCCTGGCGCACCATAAAAAAACCCCAGCATCTCTGCTGGGGTTTTCTCAACACACTCAACCTTGATCGTGGCCTCGGTTGAGTGAACCGGTTCTTAGCTGAACTGGTTCATGGTGTTGTCTTTACCGCCGGCTTTCAGGGCTGCTTCACCAGCGAAGTACTCTTTATGAGCGTCGCCGATGTCGGAACCGGACATGTTCTGGTGCTTAACGCAGGCGATACCTTGACGGATCTCCTGACGCTGAACGCCTTTCACGTAAGCCAGCATGCCTTGGTCTGCGAAGTAACCTTTGGCCAGGTTGTCGGTGGACAGCGCGGCGGTGTGGTAGGTCGGCAGAGTGATCAGGTGGTGGAAGATACCGGCGCGAGCCGAGCCATCACGCTGGAAGGTACGGATCATCTCGTCAGCAACCAAGGCCAGCTCGGTTTCGTCGTAATCGACGCTCATCAGCTTGGCGCGGTCGTAGGCGGAAACGTCTTTGCCTTCAGCAGCGAAGGCGTCGAATGCCTGCTGACGGAAGTTCAGGGTCCAGTTGAACGATGGGCTGTTGTTGTAAACCAGCTTGGCGTTCGGGATTACCTTGCGGATCTCGTCAACCATTTCGGCGATCTGACCAACGTGTGGCTTCTCGGTTTCGATCCACAGCATGTCAGCGCCGTTCTGCAGCGAAGTGATGCTGTCCAGTACGCAGCGCGCTTCACCGGTGCCAGCACGGAACTGGAACAGGTTGGACGGCAGACGCTTAGGACGCAGCAGCTTGCCTTCGCGGTTCAGAACCACGTCGCCATTCTTCAGGTCAGCAGGGGAAACTTCTTCGCAATCCAGGAAGGAGTTGTACTGGTCACCCAAGTCGCCCGGCTGGTTGGTAACAGCGATCTGCTTGGTCAGGCCAGCACCCAGGGAGTCGGTACGCGCAACGATCACGCCGTTGTCGATGCCCAGCTCGAGGAATGCGTAGCGAACAGCGTTGATCTTGGCCAGGAAGTCGGCGTGAGGAACGGTCACTTTACCGTCCTGGTGGCCGCACTGCTTCTCGTCAGAAACCTGGTTTTCGATCTGGATGCAGCAAGCACCCGCTTCGATCATCTTCTTGGCCAGCAGATAGGTGGCTTCTGGGTTACCGAAACCAGCGTCGATGTCGGCAATGATCGGTACGACGTGGGTTTCGTAACCGTCGATCTGCGCCTGGATTTCGTCAGCTTTGACTTTGTTGCCAGCAGCGCGAGCATCATCCAGAGCGGTGAACAGCAGATCCAGCTCACGGGCGTCAGCCTGGCGCAGGAAGGTGTACAGCTCTTCGATCAGGCCGGAAACTGAGGTTTTCTCGTGCATGGACTGATCCGGCAGCGGACCGAAATCCGAACGCAGAGCAGCAACCATCCAGCCGGACAGGTAGAGGTAGCGCTTGTTGGTGGTTTTCAGGTGCTTTTTGATCGAAATCAGCTTCTGCTGACCGATGAAACCATGCCAGCAGCCCAGCGACTGGGTGTAGACGGAGGCGTCAGCATCGTACTCAGCCATGTCTTTGCGCATGATGTCGGCTGTGTACTGAGCGATTTCCAGGCCGGTTTTGAAGCGGTTCTGGGTGCGCATGCGGGCCACGGACTCAGGGTCAATAGCGCTCCAGCTGCTGCCAGCAGCGGCTTTCAGGGCGGCAACGGCTTTGATGTCGTTTTGATAAGCTGACATGGTCAATCCTTCAAAGTATGTGTTTGGTTGAGCACCGGCTTTCCCACTTAACACCTGTGTTGCCGGAGGCTGTTGTAGCTCACTGCAGACGCCGAGAAATCGACTGTAGACGGAATTGATCCGGGAGGAGGGCGACGAACTGAACAACACGCAGGCAGAGTAGGTTGTGTTTGACTTCGATAAAACCGGCTCGTGGAAGCCTCCCGATGTCTCAACCTGCTACGGCGCAATGCGCACTGTTGCTAAACGCTTCCCCGTCCCTCAGGACAACTTCGTTCCAGTCGCAATCTCATCGGACGGCCTTGTGGGCTTTACAACGCAAATCGGCTCTGACGGTAAGTTGGAGCGCGACTCGGAGGGCCTTTCAGCGCCTCTGATTAGCGGGAGCGGTGCAATGATGCCTCTGCCTAATAGGTTCGTCAATTATTTTGTAGTGGCTTTCGAATGACTACTACATAAGTAGTAAAGCGACCGCTCAGTCACGCTGCGCGGGGCTTGGTCGCGCTACAGTGGGCGTTATGAAACGGTGCAGTTGACGTGTCATGGCACGTTCTTCGCGCAAGGCGACAAGCGGTTGTGGGTTATTGCCGGATGCGGAAAACCTACTGCAGCACATCAACCTTGACGCGCATATTCATGTCTTCGCGTCCTTGGGTTGCGCGGTGCTGAACAAAACCGCTTTGTTCGCTCTGGCTTTGCTCACTGACACCGCCGATAGTGATCCACTCACCAATACGACCGCTGACGCGCGTATCCGTGTTTTGTATATCGATAGCGCCTGGTTGGGTCTGGCTCAGGCGATCCCGATTGCTGCTGATAGCAATATGCACCCGGTCGCCGGTGAGGCTGGCGGTGACATAAAACCCACGTGTGACATTGCGATACTGGGTGTTGCTATAGGGTTGGCCGTAGACATCGCGCCCCTGTGTAGTCAGTGGCACGCTTTGGCCGACCTGTATCAATGCAGGGTAGCCTTCGCTCGCCTGCACCTGCTGAACGCCACCGCTACGGCTGTCTGTTGCGCGGCGAATAATGCGCACCTGGTCACGGCCGTTGACCTCGCCCTGGCTAATTTGGATTTCGCTATTGCCAGTGCTGATGCTGCCGTTGGCGCTGAAACCGCGATCACCCTGGAAGCCAGATTCCTGGGTATCAACACTGATCAACAGGCGACGTGGCGCGGTGTCGATTTGCTGCAGCAGGGTGCGCACTTCCTCAATCTTTGCAGGGTCGGCGTTGACGATCAGCTGATTGCCGTAGGCATTCACGCGGCCCTCATGGCCCAGCACCGATTGCACCACGCTGAGCACTTCATCCGCAGTGCGGTAATTAAGCGGCATGAGTTCGGTTGCAGCACTTAGCGACAGGCTGCAGGTGAGCAGTGCGGCGGCAAACAGGGCGCGAGCCTTCATAGCAAAAAACTCCGTAAATCGGCGTCGGTGATGCTGGTATCCCAAGCCTGCTCAAATTGGGCGCGGCGTTGGCGAGTGCGAATGGGGTCGTGGTACAGCGCATACCCGCTTGGCTGGCCTAAGTCCGGTAATAGCAAAAGCCCGTTGTCGTCGGCGAGTAGAAAGGCCAGCGCTTCATTAGGGTAGTCCGGGTGGAGTTTGCGGATCAGCAAGTTAGACGACAGGCGGCGTGACAGGCTGAGCAAACGGCTGCCTTCCTTGACGGCGCGCCCCGGCTCACGCAGCAAAATACGCAGCTGATTACGCGGGCTCGCCAGTAGAAAGCGCGTGCAAGCTTGTTGCACGCTGCTGTGATGATAGAGCCAGGGCTCTAGGTCATGGCTGTAGATGCACAAGCTGCGTTGAGCTTGTTGCAGCAGGGCGAGGCTGTGCGCGCGAGCCTGATCCGGCTGGTTGAAGCGCTCCAGTGGGGTGTGAGCACCAAGCTCAAAGGGGGCTGGCTCAAACAGGGCTGGATCGGCGGCTACGTTGGCTGGGTTGCGCACAGTAAAACGCCCCGGTGATTCAAACTCGATGGCGGGCAGTTCGTGGCCTTCGGTTTGCTCAGTCGGGGCGTTTTCGTCGCGCATAGAGGCCTCTAGTGGCTGTGCCGCACCATGTCTACATGCGGAATGCCCGCGTCAAGGTACTCGTCACTGACGATGGCAAAACCAAGTTTTTCATAGAATGCCGTCGCATGTACTTGTGCACTGAGCATTTGCTGAGTCAGGCCGCGTTTTTCGGCTTCGGCAAGCACTGTTTGGATCAGCGTTACGCCTACGTTCATTCCGCGCCATTGAGTACCGAGACCCGACCAATATGCCCGTCGGGCAGCAGGCGCGCGGTGCCAATGGGGTAGTCACCCTCAAGGGCGAGAAAGTGCACGGCATCGGCGTCCTCGGCATCCCATTCGAGTTCCGCTGGTACGGATTGTTCAGCGATAAATACGATTTCACGAATACGCCGAAGAGCAGCGTTATCTTTCTGCCAATCAGCCAAACGAACCTGTATGTCACTCATCCGCAAACCCCAGACTGCCTTGCTTAACCAGTTCGACCAATAGGTTACGCGCTTCGTCGTTGGCCAGCCATGGGCCAAGGTTTTCGATGTGCAATGCGTCGGCCGCGCACACCAGTTTCAGCAGTTCACGCAGGTTATCCGAGAACAGGCGGCTCTGACCGCTGGCAAACAGCACCAAGTCGTCGCCGACTTCCGACCATGCCATGCGCGCGCTGGGGTTGCGAACCAGTATCGCGCCATTGTCCAAGCTGGCGAGGAAAGTTTCTGCGTCGATTTCGATACCCGCAATCAGTTCCGGGTACTTGGGTTCGGTCATAAACTGGCCGAACCAGGTCATCAGCAGGCGCTCATCGCTCATGTGTTCGGTGAGCAGGGCTTTAAGGCGATCCAACGCGTCGCGCTGGATCTGCGTCGGGTCGCTGGTCGGCACGGCGTCTGCGTCGCTGTAGCGCTCTTCATCAGGCAGGAATTGGCCGAGAAAATCGGTGAAATGGGTCAGGACTTCAGCAGCGCTAGGTGCGCGGAAGCCTACGGAATACGTCATACAGTCATCCTCAGCGGTACCACAGTGGGCCAGGCGCGGCGGCAGATAAAGCATGTCGCCAGGCTCCAGAACCCATTCTTCAGTTTTAACAAATTCGGCAAGGATCTTCAGATCCGCGTGTTGCAGCATCGGGCTATCGGAATCGCACATCTGGCCAACCTGCCAGCGCCGTTTGCCGTAACCCTGCAGCAGAAACACATCGTAGTTGTCGTAATGCGGGCCCACGCCGCCACCGGGTACGGCGAAGCTGACCATTACGTCGTCGATACGCCACTTGGGCAGGAATTTGAACGCTTCCAGCAGTTCAGCCACTTCCGGGACGAACTGATCAACGGCCTGCACCAGCAAGGTCCAGTCGCGCTCTGGCAACTCGGCAAACGCGTCCTCGGCAAACGGGCCGCGGCGCAGTTCCCAGGGGTGTGCGCCGTGCTCGATCACCAGGCGTGATTCGATTTCTTCTTCGAGTGCCAGGCCAGCCAGTTCGTCTGGAGAGATTGGGCTCTCGAAGTCAGGAATGGCCTGGCGTACCAGCAGGGGTTTCTTCTGCCAGTAATCGCGCATGAACTCACGGGCAGTGAGGCCACCCAATAGTTGCAGCGGAGTATCAGGATTCATCGCTAAGCCCTTGAAGTAAATAAATACCCATAAATGAAAACGCCCGGCGCAGCCGGGCGTCTGGGAGGCTGTTGCCGCTTAGATGCGCTTGGCCTGGGCGACTGCGTTGCCGATGTAGCTGGCAGGGGTCAGGCGCTTGAGTTCAGCCTTGGCGGCGGCTGGCATATCCAGGCCGTCGATAAAAGTTTGCAGCGCTTCGGGGCTGATGCCCTTGCCGCGGGTCAGTTCTTTGAGCTTTTCGTAAGGTTTTTCGATCGCATAGCGGCGCATAACGGTCTGGATTGGCTCGGCGAGCACTTCCCAGCACGCGTCCAAGTCATCAGCAATGCGTTGAACATTGAGCTCTAACTTGCTGATTCCCTTGAGGCTGGCTTCGTAAGCGATAACGCTGTGAGCAAAGCCCACACCGAGGTTACGCAGCACCGTGGAGTCGGTCAGGTCGCGCTGCCAGCGCGAGATCGGCAGCTTGCTGGCCAGGTGCTGGAACAGCGCGTTGGCGATGCCCAAGTTGCCTTCGGAGTTCTCGAAGTCAATCGGGTTGACCTTGTGCGGCATGGTCGAAGAGCCGATTTCGCCAGCGATGGTGCGCTGCTTGAAGTAGCCCAGGGAGATGTAGCCCCAGATATCACGATCAAAGTCGATCAAGATGGTGTTGAAGCGAGCGATGGCATCGAACAGTTCGGCGATGTAGTCGTGCGGCTCGATCTGCGTGGTGTAGGGGTTGAACTGCAGGCCCAGGTCACCTTCGATAAATTGCTTGGCGTTGGCTTCCCAATCGATTTGCGGATAAGCCGACAGGTGTGCGTTGTAGTTGCCCACTGCGCCATTGATCTTGCCCAGCAGCGGCACGGCAGCCACTTGAGCGATTTGCCGCTCAAGGCGGTAAACCACGTTGGCCAACTCCTTGCCCAAGGTGGTCGGCGACGCCGGCTGACCGTGGGTGCGCGAGAGCATCGGCACGTCGGCGAATTTGATCGCCAGTTCGCGAATGGCTTCAGCCGTTTGGCGCATCAGTGGCAGCAGCACGTCGTCACGGCCTGCGCGCAGCATCAAGGCGTGGGAGAGGTTGTTGATGTCTTCACTGGTGCAGGCGAAGTGGATGAACTCACTCACTTTGTCCAACTCAGGCAGCTTGGCCGCTTGTTCCTTGAGCAGGTACTCGACGGCTTTAACGTCGTGGTTGGTGGTGCGCTCGATCTCTTTGACGCGCTCGGCGTGCTCGACGGCGAAGTTGTCCGCCAGTTCGTTGAGTATGGCGTTGGCTTCGGCGGAGAAAGGTGCCACTTCGGCCACGCCTTCGTGGGCGGCCAGGCGTTGCAGCCAGCGCACTTCAACCATAACGCGGAAACGGATCAGGCCGTATTCGCTAAAAATAGGGCGCAGAGCGCTGGTTTTGCCGGCGTAGCGGCCATCGACGGGGGAAACCGCGGTGAGCGAGGAAAGCTGCATGAGCGAGGAAGGCTGCATAAGAGGGCGTTCTCGGACAATCGGGCGTTGAAAAGGGCGCGTATCATACATAAAAGGGCGGCCGGCCGCGATTGCTTCAGCGGCGCTTGCTGAGACTAATCGACAGCAGGCTGCTGCTGAAAATCAGCGCAGCACCGAGCAGTGAGGTCAAATCAGGTACTTCGCCCCAGCGTAGCCAGGCGATCAACCCGGCGAAGACAATGGCCAGGTAAGCAAAGGGGCCAATCTGGCCAGGTGGCGCGAGGCTGTATGCCTTGGACATGATGATTTGGCTGGCGGTGGCCAACAAACCGATCACCAGCAGCAAGCCCAGTTGCGCTTGTGTCAGGGGTTGCCAGGCCCACGTCAGCGGAATAGCCGAGATCAGGGCGCTGAACAGAGAAAAATAGAACACGATACGAAAAGCAGGTTCTGTATCGCTCATCTCGCGAATCGACACAAAAGCGAAGGCCGCCAAGATGCTGGCTGCCAGGCCGATCAATGCATGGCTGTCGAGTAATGCGGCTGAAGGTTTGGCCACCAACAGCACGCCAATAAGGCCAATGCCGGTTGTCAGCAGCATGCGTTTGCTCAGCGGTTCCTTAAGCCACCACCAGGCAATCAGTGGGGTAAACACCGGGGCTGAGTAGGTGAAGAGCATGGCATCAGCCAGGGGCAAGTGGGCGATGGCATTGAAGAAGCAATACATCGCCGCCAGGCCGAACAGGGTGCGACCGAGGTGAGATTTGAGCCGAGCGGTTTTAAGCGGCCTAACGCCCTTGAGCAGCAGTGGCAGAAAAAACAGCACCCCTACAAGGTTGCGCCAGAACACCACGGACTCGTTGTTGACGCCGCTGGAAACCTCACGAATGCCCAGTCCCATGAGCGCAAAGAGCAGGGCGGAGAGGGCAAGCAGGGCGGCACCCTGCAGGGGTTTGACGGCGCGCGCAGTCATGCTTTAAGCCCGTATGAGCGGGTAGAGTTCCTTGAGCAATTTGCTGCGGCTGAACACCATTTGCCATCGATGCCTGCCTAGTTGTCGCCACAGCCGCGCCGAGCGAATGCCAGTGAGCAGCAGGGCGCGAATCTTCGCGGCATTGTTGTTTTGCTGCAGATGGCGCATGTCGCCTTGTACCTGAATCCGTTGGCGGAAGGTGCTGATGGTGTCCTGATACAGGCTGGCACAATTGGCGATGACATTTTCATGCGCCGGGCCAAAATGCTCGACCTGCTGCTGCACCTGATCCAGTCGGCTGCCCATGACGTTAAGCATGTCGGGGCGCTTATCCAGTTGTCGCTCCAATGCCAGCAGCGCCAAGGCATAGCGCAGAGGGTCACGTTGCAGGCTGGCTGGGTCACGCTCAAGAGCGCCCACCAGTGCACGGTAGCCGTCACGCAGGTTGAGGTCGTCGCCGCCGTATACATCCAGCGTGTCCTTCGGATCGCGCACCAATAAGCTGCTGATCAAACAGGCTACCGCTGGCTCACTGACCTGGCCGGTGCGAGCCAGTTTGTCGACCAGCACGGCGGATTCAAATACGGCGCCGAGGGCTATAAGTTGCTCACGAATCGGGTTCATGCCGACTGCTCCCGCGCGGTCCAGGGTTCAGCGGTTTCGATCACGCCGCCGCCCAAACAGATGTCCCCGTCATAAAACACCACGGATTGACCCGGCGTGACCGCCCGTTGTGGCTCAGCAAAAACCGCGCTGTAGCCGGTGGTCGTTTTTTCCAGTGTGCAGGCTTGGTCTTGCTGGCGGTAACGCACTTTGGCAGTCAGCTGGCGAGGCGCGCTGAGATCAATCGGGTTAACCCAATAAATATCCGAGGCGAGCAGGGCGCGGCTAAACAACCACGGGTGTTCATTGCCTTGACCGACCACTAGCACGTTGCGGGACAGGTCTTTGTGCAGCACGTACCAAGGCTCATCACTGGCATCTTTCAGGCCTCCAATGCCTAAGCCCTGACGCTGGCCGATGGTGTGGTACATCAGGCCATGGTGCCGACCGATAACCTCGCCTTCGGTGGTTTCAATATTGCCGGGCTGGGCCGGCAGGTACTGCTTGAGAAAGTCGCTGAAGCGACGCTCGCCAATAAAACAGATGCCGGTGGAGTCTTTCTTTTTCGCCGTGGCCAGCTGGTATTTTTCAGCGATGGCACGCACGGCCGGTTTTTCCAACTCGCCCACCGGGAACAGGGTTTTAGCAATCTGCTCACCGCCGACCGCATGCAGGAAGTAGCTCTGGTCCTTGTTAGGGTCGAGGCCCTTGAGCAGTTCGGTGCGTCCGTTGATATCACGACGGCGCACGTAGTGGCCGGTGGCAATCAGGTCGGCACCGAGCATCAGCGCGTAATCGAGGAAGGCTTTGAACTTGATCTCGCGGTTGCACAGGATGTCCGGATTGGGCGTGCGCCCCGCCTTGTATTCGGCCAAAAAGTGCTCGAAGACGTTGTCCCAATACTCTGCAGCGAAGTTAGCGGTATGCAGCTTGATACCGATCTTGTCGCAGACTGCTTGAGCATCGGCCAGATCATCCATGGCAGTGCAGTATTCAGTGCCGTCGTCTTCGTCCCAGTTCTTCATGAACAGGCCTTCGACTTGGTAGCCCTGTTCGAGCAGCAACAAGGCCGATACTGAGGAATCAACACCGCCGGACATGCCGACAATGACGCGCTGGGTGGTTGGATCTGGCATGGGGATATTTGCGTGCGATAAAAAAGAGGGGGCGATTCTAACAGGCTGCGCACCTGCGCCGTTAATCGCGAATCAGCGACAGGTCGAAGTGTTGCCCGCTGAGGTAGTCGTCGATGCAGCGCAGCACCAGTTCACTGAGCCAGCGTTCGGGTTGTGCGGCCAGTTCATCTCGGCTCAGCCAGCGTGGGCCGATGATGCCGTCATCCAGCGGATGATTGGGGCGTTGTTGCAGGGCTTTGCCGGCAAAGCAAATGCGCTGGTACGTGATGCCATTGCTGGGCGCGGTATACAGGTAAATACCGGTGACACCGGTCAGCTCGATATCCCAGCCGGTTTCCTCAAGCGTTTCACGTATGGCGGCCTGCAAGAGGCTTTCGTTGGCGTCCAAAAGCCCGGCAGGCTGGTTAAACACCGCTCGACCTTCGGCCATTTCTTCGACCAACAGGAAACGGCCTTGATCTTCGATAACCGTGGCCACGGTGATATGCGGTTGCCATTGCATGGGTATGCTGCCTGTTGTGAAAAAAGGCGATCATATCCTGATTCTCTCAGCCCTCAATGCACAAACCCCGGCGAGAAGGCCGGGGCTTGTGGTGTTGCCGCGCCGAGCGCGCGGGAGGTGCGCCTTAGTTCAAGGCAGCGAGCGCAGCGTTGAATGTCGCGCTTGGGCGCATGACCTGGCTGGTCAATTGCGGGTTGGAGCGGTAGTAGCCACCGATGTCTACGGACTTGCCCTGCACCGCGCTGAGTTCGGCAATGATGGTCGCTTCATTCTCAGTGAGGGTTTTGGCCAGCGGCGCAAACTGTGCTTTCAGTTCGGCGTCATCGTTCTGCGCGGCCAGTTCCTGAGCCCAGTACAGCGCCAAGTAGAAGTGGCTGCCACGGTTGTCCAACTCGCCGGTCTTGCGTGAAGGCGACTTGTTGTTGTCCAGCAACTTGCCAGTTGCCGCATCCAAGGTGGTGCCCAGGAGTTTGGCTTTTGGGTTGTGGGTCTTGATCCCGGTTTCTTCCAGAGAAACTGCCAAGGCGAGGAATTCGCCGAGCGAGTCCCAGCGCAGGTGATTTTCTTCGATCAACTGCTGCACATGCTTGGGCGCGGAGCCGCCAGCACCGGTTTCGTACATGCCGCCACCCGCCATCAACGGCACAATGGAGAGCATTTTGGCCGAGGTACCGAGTTCCATGATCGGGAACAAGTCGGTCAAGTAGTCACGCAGCACGTTTCCGGTCACCGAAATGGTGTCCTGGCCACGAATCAAGCGCTCCATGCTCACGCGGATGGCCTGGTTGTAGTCCATGACGCGAATGTCCAGGCCGGTCAGGTCGTGTTCCTGCAGGTAGGTTTCGACCTTTTTTTGCAGCTCACGGTCATGGGCGCGTTCTGGGTCGAGCCAGAAGATTGCCGGAGTGCCGGACTGGCGGGCGCGAGTAACGGCCAGTTTGACCCAGTCGCGAATCGGCGCATCTTTGGTCTGGCAGGCGCGCCAGATGTCACCGGCTTCGACGTTATGCTGCATCAGCACCGTGCCGTCGGCTGCGACGACGCGCATGATGCCGCTTTCGGTCAATTCGAAGGTCTTGTCGTGTGAGCCATATTCTTCGGCCTTCTGCGCCATCAGGCCAACGTTCGGCACGCTGCCCATGGTGGTTGGGTCGAACGCACCGTTGGTTTTGCAGAAGTTGATCATCTCTTGGTAAATACGCGCGTAGGTGCTTTCCGGCATCACCGCTTTGGTGTCTTTAAGTTTGCCGTCTTTGCCCCACATCTGCCCGGAGCTGCGAATCATCGCGGGCATCGAGGCGTCGACGATTACGTCGCTAGGAATGTGCAGGTTGGTGATGCCCTTGACCGAATCAACCATCGCCATTTCCGGGCGGTGGCTGTAGCAGGCATGGATGTCATCAAGAATTTCTTCCTGCTGTGAAGCAGGCAGGGATTTGATTTTGTCGTAGACGCTGCTGATGCCGTTGTTCGGGTTAACGCCCAGTTCTTTGAACAGCTCACCGTATTTGTCGAAGACATCTTTGTAGTAAACGCTGACGGCGTGGCCGAAGACGATCGGGTGCGAGACTTTCATCATGGTCGCCTTGACATGCAGGGACCACATCACGCCAGTGTCCTTGCATTCCTGCAGGGTGCGCTCGAAGAATTCGCGCAGCTTGCGGCAGCTCATAAACATGCTGTCGAAGACTTCGCCTTCCTGCAGGGCGAGCTGCTTTTTGATTACTGCTTGGCCGTTCTTACCGACAAACTCGATGCGCACATCACCGGCCTTGGCCATGGTGATCGACTGCTCGCTGGAGAAGAAATCACCGCCGCGCATGTAGTCGGCATGGGATTGCGAGGCCATGTTCCACTTGCCCATGGAGTGCGGATGCTTGCGCACGAAAGCCTTCACTGCTGCGGGGGCGCGACGGTCCGAATTGCCTTCACGTAGTACCGGGTTTACCGCACTACCCAACACCTTGCTGTAGCGGGCGCTGGTATCTTTTTCGGCTTCCGTTTGTGGGTCTTCAGGGAAGTTCGGGATGCTATAGCCCTGGGCTTGCAACTCGGCGATTGCGCCTTTGAGTTGCGGTACCGAAGCGCTGATATTGGGTAATTTAATGATGTTGGCGTCTGGCGAGGTGGCCAGTACAGCCAGCTTGGCAAGGTCGTCGTCGACTTGTTTGTCGTCACCCAGTTGGTCGGCAAAGCTTGCAAGAATACGCCCGGCAAGAGAAATGTCGCGCGTTTCGACGGCAATCTCAGCAGAGGCGGCGAAGGCTTCTACAATAGGTAGAAGCGAGTAGGTCGCAAGGGCCGGAGCTTCGTCGGTGAAGGTGTAGATGATCTTCGAGGGGGTGGGCATTAGAGTTAACTCTCTTCTTTGCTGAGCGTGCATAGGCACTCGACATGCGCGGGTAAACGCTGAGGCTCAAGCAAACGAGCCTGTAGTCGAGATCTTGCCGCGGTGATGTTGGATGCGCCAGTAGAGTGTTGAGCGTTTCGAGCCGTTGAATTGCTGTAGCAGTTCGACGGTTTCAAGAGGCGGATAGCTTGATTAGAAGCTCCGCGCCTTATGACCTGTTAGTCATCTTGCAAGTATATCATTGCGACAGCGCGTCGCAGAATGCCTTGGCACATAAGACCAATGAACATATGGTTTCGCCCGATTCAAGTGGGTTACTCTCGGGTGATCTGATTGTTTAACCACAAGACGGAGTCCAGCATGGGATACCAAAAGATCCAGGTGCCTGCCACCGGTGACAAAATCACCGTAAATGCCGATACATCCCTGAACGTCCCGAACAACCCGATCATCCCTTACATCGAGGGTGATGGTATCGGTGTTGATATCAGTCCGGTGATGATCAAAGTCGTCGATGCGGCTGTCGAAAAAGCCTACGGCGGTCAGCGCAAAATCTCTTGGATGGAAGTCTACGCCGGAGAGAAAGCCACCCAAGTTTACGATCAGGACACCTGGCTGCCTCAGGAAACTCTGGACGCGGTTAAAGAATACGTTGTTTCCATCAAAGGTCCGCTGACCACGCCAGTGGGCGGTGGCATTCGCTCCCTTAACGTGGCCCTGCGTCAGCAACTCGACCTGTACGTTTGCCTGCGCCCGGTGCGCTGGTTTGAAGGCGTGCCAAGCCCGGTGAAAAAGCCAGGTGACGTCGACATGACCATCTTCCGTGAGAACTCGGAAGACATTTATGCCGGTATCGAGTGGAAAGCCGGCTCGCCTGAAGCCAACAAGGTCATCAAATTCCTCAAAGAGGAAATGGGCGTTACCAAAATCCGTTTTGATCAGGATTGCGGTATCGGCGTTAAGCCGGTTTCTAAAGAAGGCACCAAGCGTCTGGCGCGCAAGGCGCTGCAGTACGTGGTCGATAACGACCGCGACTCGCTGACCATCGTGCATAAAGGCAACATCATGAAGTTCACCGAAGGTGCCTTCAAAGAGTGGGCCTACGAAATTGCCGCTGACGAATTCGGTGCGACCCTGCTCGATGGCGGTCCTTGGATGCAGTTCAAGAACCCGAAAACCGGCAAGAACGTCATCGTTAAAGACGCCATCGCCGACGCCATGCTGCAGCAGATCCTGCTGCGTCCGGCCGAGTACGACGTGATCGCCACCCTGAACCTGAACGGCGACTACCTGTCTGACGCCCTGGCGGCTGAAGTGGGCGGTATCGGTATTGCGCCTGGTGCCAACCTGTCCGACACCATTGCCATGTTCGAAGCCACCCACGGTACTGCTCCGAAGTACGCCGGCAAGGACCAAGTGAACCCAGGTTCGTTGATTCTTTCCGCTGAAATGATGCTGCGCCATATGGGCTGGATTGAGGCTGCTGACTTGATAATCAAAGGCACCAACGGCGCCATTGGTGCCAAGACTGTGACCTATGACTTCGAGCGCCTGATGGACGGTGCCGAGTTGCTGTCTTGCTCGGAATTTGGCGACGCCATGATTTCGCACATGTAAGCCAAAGCGCTGCAGAAGAAGGCCGGTCATATGACCGCAATGCTGTTCACTTAAGCGGAGCAGCTTTGCGGTCAACTGGGTAGCGGGTCTTGGACATCTTCACCGTCCTGGGTGTCGATGGCCTGGGCCGCTTTTTTATGAATAGCAGGCCGA
>CAMCJM010000085.1 GCA_945874835.1 Pseudomonas synxantha
GCCACGTCGTGGAGTGCCTGTTCGGCAAACTGAAGCATTACCGGCGGATTGCTACGCGTTTTGAGAAAAAGGCCAGTCATTTCAAGTCTATGCTGGCCTTCGCTGCAACCCTGTTGTGGCTCCGCTGATACGTCAACAGAACCTAGGAGTGTTTCATGGAAATATTCGGCATCGCTACATTGATCTTTTTGGTCACCGACCCCTTTGGCAACATCGCCATCTTTATCGCCGCCCTGAAAAACGCGGAGGCCAAACGTCGCTTATGGATCGCCGCACGCGAACTGTTGTTTGCCCTTGCTTTATTGCTGCTGTTTCTCACCTTTGGCGATAAAGTGCTCAGCGCCCTGGGCTTGTCGCGTGAAGCCACGGCGATTGCCGGTGGTATCATCCTGTTTGTGATCGCTATGCGCCTGATCTTTCCCGGCCCGCAAGGCGTCTTGGGGGATGTGCCAGATGGCGAGCCCATGCTGGTGCCGTTAGCGACTCCGGCAGTGGACCCTGCGCAACACCCACGACGGGCCACTTTGGGAGCTTTACGCCGCTGTGTTGCTGGCCTGGGCGGCGACTGCTTTTATTCTGTTGCAGGCCTCGTTTCGGCAACGTTTTCTTGGACCTCGCGGGTTGACCGCAGTGGAGCGATTGATGGGCATGTTGTTGATCATGCTCAGCGTCGACATGCTGTTGGACAACCTGCAAAGCGTGTTGCATATCAGCCCATGAGAATGATTTTCCTAAGTGTCCTGTTGCTGTTGGCCGGTTGCAGCCAGGGCTTACGTATCGACGAGCGTTACACGGCCACTGGGCAAAACAGCAGGGTGAAGTACATCGTGCTGCACTACACAGCTGTTGACCTAGCCCGCTCGCTGCAATTGCTCACCGAAACCGAGGTGAGCAGCCATTACCTGATCGGTGGCAGGCCCGCGACCATCTACCGCCTGGTGGATGAAAACCGCCGCGCCTGGCATGCCGGCATTAGTCAGTGGCAAGGCCGCACTTCGCTCAACGACACCACCATTGGCATTGAATTGGTCAATCAAGGCTTCTTCGACACTACCAACGGGCGTTACTGGCAGTCCTTTGCTCCGGCGCAGATCGACGCCTTGATTCCGCTGCTGCAAGACATCGTGCGGCGGCACAACCTGCCCATCGACAGCATCATTGCCCACAGTGATATCGCCCCGCAGCGCAAGGTTGATCCGGGGCCGCTTTTCCCATGGCAGCGCTTGGCTGAGGCGGGCCTGATCCGCTGGCCCGATGCCGCCGAGGTAGCGCGCTTGCAGGCGGGTTATGCCCAGCAGTTGCCCGACCTGCTCTGGTTCCAGCAGCGCCTGGTTAAAGTCGGGTTTGCGGTGGCGCAAGATGGCCTCTACAGCGAGGCGACGCGTAATGTTCTGGCGGCCTTCCAGATGAAATACCGGCCGGCCAATTACGCCGGTCAGGCGGACGCTGAAACAGCAGCGCTGCTGGCCTGGCTGACGGCGGATTGATTCACTACAAGGGACGCGAACATGACACACCAGGGATCGGGTTGGATTAAACGGTTTTATCGGCCACAGCCGATGGGCTGGCTGTTTGCCTTGCTCAGTGCGCCCTTGTTGCTGTGGGCGGCCTGGCATGTGGGGGGGTGGCAGGCGCGCGAGGCCGAGCGGGGTGCTTTGCAGGTGCAGCATGATCGCGCGCGGGAACGCAGTCAGTATTTTTACAACGAGCTCTATCGCCAGCTGCGAGTCTTGGACGGGGTTCCGGCACAAGGCTGCAGCGCCGCTCAGCGCGCGGCGTTGGATGATATGCGACGTCCGCTGTTGTGCGTGCGCGAGATCGGCTACCGCCTGCCCGATGGCAGCAGCTGTGGCTCGGGGCCTTTACCCCGCCGCGCTGAACTAGGTCAGTACCAGTACTGGTTGCTCGGTAACGTGGAATTGTGGTGGTCGTTCAGCCAGTTAGACTCCGGCGAATGGCCGTCATTACTCATGGAGCATAACGGTTACCTGGCGGCGTCCAGCCTGATCTACCTGCGAGATCAACTGTCCATGCCGCCCGGGATCGAGGTGCAGGTGATCGGGCCTAGGGGTGAGCAGGTGCTGGACCTTCTGGGCGGCTTCACCCGTCCGACGGATGAGCAGCGGCGCGTGATTGCCGCGCCGCAGCATTTCCTGATCGGCGCTGAGCGGGTTTACCTGACCGATGCTGGCGACAGCCATGGCATGCGCTTGATTGTCAGTGCCGAGGGCCATCGCCTGCAGGCGTTGCTGTGGCGTTACCGTGTGCTGTGGGCCGGAGTGGCACTGGTGCTGGCTGGGCTGCTGGGGCGCATGGCCGCGCTGCAGTTGCGCCGTGATCAGTCGTTGGAGCGCGCCCTGCAAATGGCCCTTCACCGCGGTGAACTGGAAGTCGATTATCAGCCGCTGGTGGACCTGCAAAGCCGCCGCTGCGTGGGTGCCGAAGCGTTGGTGCGTTGGCGGCGCGCCGATGGCCAGCGGGTGCGGCCGGATCTGTTTATCCCGCAGGCCGAAGACAGCGGGCAGATATGCGCGATTACCCGGCGCGTGATCGAGTTGGTGCTGCACGAGCAGGCTGCGTTACTGCGTGACCATCCGCAGCTGTACATCTCCGTTAACCTGGCGGCCGCCGACATCAGTGGCGGCGCCTTCGTTGCACACGCTCAGCAGTTGCTCGCCGAGTGCGGTGTATCGGCGCAGCAGTTGCTCTATGAGGTGACGGAACGCGGGCTGGTGGACGTGCAACTGGCCAGCAGCTTGCTGCAAGCCCAGCGCGACAGCGGCCATCGGATTGCCATTGATGACTTTGGTACCGGCTACTCCAGCCTGTCTTACCTGCAGGACTTGCCAGTAGATGTGCTGAAAATCGATAAAAGTTTCGTCGACACCCTCGGCTCCGATGCTGCCAGCAGCCCAGTCGCGCCGTGCATTATCCAGATGGCCCGCTCGCTGGGGCTCAAAGTGATTGCCGAAGGCATCGAGCACGAAGCGCAAGCGCAGTTGCTGCTTACCCTCGGTGCCCACGTCGGACAGGGCTGGCTGTTTTCCAAGGCGCTGGATGCCGCTAGTTTTCGTGCCTTTGTTGCCAAGCACGGCTGATGTTCAGACACCCGCCTGTCTTTCGCCGGTGAGCTGGGTATGATCGCCGCCTGATTCAAGGAGTAAGCGACAATGCTCAATGGCCTTTGGCTGGGATTTTTCGTGGTGGCGGCGATTGCCGGACTGTCGCGTTGGCTGCTGGACGATGACCCGGCGGTGTTTGCCGCCATGGTGGAAAGCCTGTTCAACATGGCCAAGTTGTCGGTCGAGGTCATGGTCGTGCTGTTTGGCACCCTGACGCTCTGGCTGGGGCTGTTGCGCATCGCCGAAAAGGCCGGGCTGGTGGCCCTGCTCGGGCGGCTGCTCGGCCCGTTGTTCGCACGGTTGATGCCTGAGGTGCCGCGCGGCCATCCGGCCCTTGGGTTGATCACCATGAACTTTGCCGCCAATGGCTTGGGCCTGGACAACGCCGCCACGCCTATCGGCCTAAAAGCCATGCGCGCCTTGCAAGAACTCAACCCGGTGCCGACCACCGCGAGCAATGCGCAGATCCTGTTTCTGGTGCTCAACACCTCGGCCCTGACCCTGCTGCCGGTGTCGATTTTTATGTACCGGGTGCAACAGGGTGCCGAAGACCCGACGCTGGTGTTTCTGCCGATTCTGCTCGCCACCAGCGCATCGACCCTGGCGGGGTTGTTGGCCGTGGCGATGATGCAGCGGTTGCGCCTGTGGGACCCGGTGGTGCTGGCCTATTTGATACCAGGCGCCTTGCTGCTGAGCGGCTTTATGGCCTTGCTCGCCGGTCTGAGTGTGACGGCCCTGTCGTCGCTGTCCTCATTGCTGGGCAACCTCACCCTGTTTGGCCTGATCATGCTCTTCCTGCTGGTCGGTGCGCTGCGCCGGGTGCCGGTCTACGAAACCTTTGTCGAAGGGGCCAAGGAAGGTTTCGACGTGGCCAAAAGCCTGCTGCCCTATCTGGTTGCCATGCTCTGCGCCATCGGCGTGCTGCGCGCCTCCGGGGCAATGGATTTCGGCCTTGACGGCGTGCGCTGGCTGATCGAGGCGTGGGGCTGGGACACACGCTTTATCGATGCCTTACCCACCGCCCTGATGAAGCCTTTTTCCGGCAGTGCAGCGCGGGCCATGCTGATTGAAACCATGCAGACCCACGGCGTCGACAGCTTCCCGGCACTGGTGGCGGCGACGGTGCAGGGCAGCACGGAAACCACCTTCTATGTGTTGGCCGTGTACTTCGGTGCGGTGGGCATTCAGCGTGCTCGGCATGCGGTGGGTTGTGCGCTGGTTGCTGATCTGGCCGGCATTATGGCGGCCATTGGTGTGTGCTACTGGTTCTTCGGCTAAGCCTTTGGCAACGATCTGCTGTGAGCGCAGCAGGTCGTTGTAGCCGTGCTGGGCGTCGTCGCGTTGCTCATCAACGTCAACCTACCCGATACTCCACCACCTTAACGCGCAGCACACCAATCATTTGTCCGGCTTCGGTCAGCACCTGCACGTCCCAGCGGCCTATGGCATGGGTGGGGAAGTTTTGTTTGTGCGTCCAGGCGCGGTAGCCCTTGTTGCGGCCGCCATGAATGTCCACGGCAATGCGGTCAATCACCTGGCCATTGTATCGCCAGACATGATAAATCCGCTCGTTGAGCCCGCGCGGCGCATTGATCGCGGTGTAGGCAAACAGCCCCTCTTGGCGTAACGGTTTGACGCTGGCACCCGGCGCGCCTTGCGGCTGTCCAATTGGCTCACCACGGCGGCCCCTGTCAGCCACAGCGTGGCCGGAGGCACCCAGGTGTGCGCCAGCCAGCCGCCTGCGCCGTGAGCCAGGGTTAGGCCGATCAGCAGCAACCCCGCCACCAGGCCGGGATGGCGCTGGAGCCGCGCAATCAGTCTAAACAGCAGATTTTCCAGCACAGGCATGGGCTTAACTCGGCACAAAAACGCAACGCACGTGGCCGCAGGGCATAACGCGCTGCGCCGCTCTTGGCGTGTGCGTGTCACCTTTGGTCAGGCTGTTTGGCCCGCGCTGCCACTGTGAAAAGACGGTCCGCTGGATAGCCTGTAATGGGCTGCTGCAGTCGTTAGAAGCTCGGCTTGCGCGCCATTCAGGCCGGGCAGTGTATGGAGAGGTTAATGCGTGTTTTGATCACCGGGGCCGCCGGTTACATCGGCCAGCAACTGCTCAACCAATTGGCGATTCTGCATCCGCAATGGAGGTTGATCGCGGCGGACATTCGCCCGCAGAACCGCGCGGGCATGAAGTTGAACATCGTGCCGGTGCTGCTCGATATCAGCCAGCCGGCAGCCGTCGATAAATGTGTCGCCACCTGCCAACCGCAAGCGATCGTGCACTTGGCCTCGGTGGTCAGCCCGCCACCGGGCATGAGCGAAGCGCAGATGCATGCCATCGATGTGGGCGGCACGCAGGCGATCATCCGCGCGGCAGTGGCGCATGGTGTTGAGCAGTTGATTGTGACCAGCTCCGGCGCGGCCTATGGCTATGACCCACAGAATGCCGAGTGGCTGGATGAAGACCAGCCCTTGCGCGGCTATGCGCACTTTGCCTATGCCAAGCACAAGCGCGAGGCAGAAATGCTGCTGGCCGAGGCGCGGGTGCAGCATCCACAGCTCAAACAACTGGTGCTGCGCCCCGGCACCATCCTCGGTCGGCAGGTGAATAATCAGATCACCGAGCTGTTTAAAAAGCGCGCCGTGCTGGGCATTCGCGGCAGTGAAAGCCGCTTCGTGTTTATCTGGGACCAGGACGTGGTGGACATCATTTGCCGTGGCCTGCGCACCGGCCGGGCCGGCATCTTCAATCTGGCAGGCGATGGCGCGCTGACGCTCAAGGAAATTGCCGAGTTGCTCGACAAGCCTTACCGCCCGCTGCCGGCTGGGTTGATCCGTACCGCGCTGCGTGTGCTCAAACCTCTGGGCCTGAGCCCCTATGGCCCGGAGCAGGTGGATTTTTTGCGCTATCGCCCGGTGCTGAGCAATCGCCGCTTGAAACACGACTTTGGCTTCACGCCGCGCTACAGCTCGCGTGAGGCGTTTCTGGCGTTTTGGCGCGCGCAGGGGATGTCTGGCCGTTACTGAGCCTTCTGCCGCGTCCGGTATTCCCCCGGGGTAAGCCCGGTCCATTGGCGAAACGCGCGGAAGAACACGCTGGGTTCGGAATAGCCGAGCAGCAGGGCGATCTCGGCGGCGGGCAGGGCGCTGCTGCTCAGGTGGTGTTCGGCCAATTGCTGGCGGGTGTCGTTGAGCAGTTGTTGGTAGTGGCTACCTTCATCGGCCAGACGCCGTTGCAGGGTGCGTTCACTCAGGTTGAGCTGGCGCGCCAGTTGACTGCGGTCCGGTTCGCCCCGGGCCAGTTGTTCGCCGAGCAAAGCCACCACGCGGGCGCTTAGTCCTTCACTGGGCAGGCGTGCGAGCAGCGCTTCGGCGTGCTGGCGCAGCAGGTGTTGCAGCGGCGGGTTGGCCTGGATCAGCGGGGCGTTGGTCAGGCGGCGCGGCAGGACGATGCCGTAATCCTCGGTGGCAAATTGCAGTGGGCAGGCGAAGGTGGCGTGGTAGCTGTCCAGCGTGGATGGCTGGGGGTGAGCAAACTGCGCGCGTAGCAGCTGCCAGTTGTCCAGCAGCGGATGCAGCATCTGCACCCAACAGGCCATCAGCGCCAGCACGCGCGTGCGGGTGGCCGGCAGTTCGGGGTGCAGCGGGCGATAGAGCAGGTGCAGTTCGTCGTCGTGTTCCTGCAGGTGTACTTCGCCGCCTTCACCCACTAACCGTTGATAGCGCAGCCCGGCCGCCAGTGCATCGCCCAGGGTCGGGCTGCTTTGCAGCATATAGCCCAGCACGCTGAATGGCCCCGGCGCGAGGTTGAGGCCCAAGGCCAGCCGAGGTTCGTCGCATTCGATACGGCTGAGCTGATCCCATAGCTGCTCTTGGCTGGCAAAGGGCACGCGGGCATCGGGATCGCTGAGTTGGCCGTCGTGCAGCGCGCAGGCTTGCATCAGCGCGCTGCGATCAACGCCCATGCGGTCGGCGGCATGCAGCACGGCCAGGGTGAGGCTGACGCTGACGGAGGTATGGGCGTTGTCGCGAGTGGATTTAGTCATGGCCTGATTCTGCCCAAAGCTGTGGCTTGGCGGTAGGGTCAGACGTCTAGACCTTGTTGCATTCACACCGCGACAAACCAAGCTGCAATAGTGCTCGGTTAATACTTGGTTACCGGGCGCGCGGATTACCCCGTGCATCCTGCGGCCAAGCGGTTAGACTCTTGTCCTCCCGTTCGCACCCCAAAGGTGCGGGCGGTTCAACAATAAACAGAAAAAGGAGAACTCCCATGAAAGGTAAATCCCTGGCATGGGCCCTGTCCGCTGCACTTGCAGGCATGACCCTGAGCAGCGCCGTACAGGCCGAAGAGAAATTCGTCACCATCGGCACCGGTGGCCAAACTGGCGTGTATTACGTCGCCGGTCAGTCGATCTGCCGCTTCGTTAACCGTGGCGCAGCTGACCACGGCATCAAGTGCAACGCCCCAGCCAGCGGTGGCGGCGTGGCCAACGTTAACGGTATCCGCAGTGGCGAATTCAACTTCGGCATCATGCAGTCGGATCACCAGTACAAAGCATTGAATGGCGTTGCACCGTTCGAGAAAGAAGGTGCCATGCAGGACATCCGTGCGGTGTTCTCGCTGCAGAGTGAGGTGTTCACCATCCTCGCCCGTCGCGACGCCAACATCGCCAGCTTCGATGACCTCAAAGGCAAGCGCGTCAACATCGGCAACCCCGGTTCCGGCCAGCGCGACACCCTGGAAGAAATCATGCAGGTCAAAGGCTGGGACCGCTCCGCATTTGCCCTGGCCGCGGAGTTGAAGCCCGCTGAGCAGGCTTCGGCGCTGGGCGACAACAACATCGACGCGATGACCTACTTCGTTGGCCACCCGAATGGTGCCATCCAGGAAGCCACCACCACCACCGACGCCGTTCTGGTGCCCGTGACCGGTGCGGAAATCGACAAGCTACTGGCTGCCAAGAGCTACTACACCAAAGCCGACATTCCAGGCGGTCTGTACAAGGGCAACGACGCACCGACCCCATCGATTGGCGGCAAAGCCGTGCTCTCCACCTCGGCCAATGCCAGCCCTGACGTGGTCTACCAGCTGGTTAAGTCGGTATTCGACAACATTGATCGCTTCAAGCGTCTGCACCCTGCATTTGCCGACCTGAAAGAAGAAGACATGATCAAAGTTGGCCTCAGTGCAGAGCTGCACGAAGGCGCAGTGCGTTACTACAAAGAGCGCGGCTGGATGTAAAAACCTGCCGACGGTCGCGAGATCGTCAACAGGTTTAGACGGTTCACGCTGCCCGGAAACAGGCCAGCGTTCCAGTAAGCAAACCCGCAGCTGCAAGGCTGCGGGTTTTGCCGTTTTCCGTACCCTCGAACGCAGGTTTAACCCATGCATGACAAGCAACTGTCCACCGAAGAACTGATTGCCCAGGATGTCGGTGCACGCACCCCGCTGGGTGCCATGGCGCAGGTGATCACCGGCCTGGCCTTGCTGTGGTCGCTGTTTCAACTGTGGATCGCCTCGCCGCTGCCGTTTGTATTCGGCATTGGCGTGTTCAACGACACCGAAACCCGCTCTATCCACCTGGCGTTTGCCCTGCTGTTGGCGTTTCTCGCCTACCCGGCCTTTCGCCAGTCGCCGCGTGAGCGCGTACCGCTGCTGGATATCGCCCTTGGCTTGGTCGCTGCAGCCAGCGCCGCCTACCTGTTTATCTTCTACCAGCAACTGGCTTTACGACCGGGCAGCCTGACCACGGCGGATCTGATCACCGCCTGTATCGGCATCCCGTTACTGCTGGAAGCCACCCGCCGCGCGCTCGGCCCGCCACTGGCGATCATCGCCCTGCTATTTCTGGTCTACAGCCTGGCTGGGCCTTATATGCCGGGGATGCTGGCGCACCGTGGGGTCAGCTTCAATGCCATGGCCAACCACCAGTGGATCACCACCGAGGGCGTGTTCGGCATTGCCTTGGGCGTGTCCACCAGCTTCGTGTTTCTCTTCGTGCTGTTCGGCGCGCTGCTCGAGCGCGCGGGTGCGGGACATTACTTTATTCAGTTGGCCTTCAGCATGCTCGGCCACTTTCGCGGTGGCCCAGCCAAGGCGGCGGTGGTGGCGTCGGGTTTGACCGGGCTGATTTCCGGTTCATCGATTGCCAACGTGGTGACCACCGGCACCTTCACCATCCCGATGATGAAGCGCACCGGTTTCTCGGCTGAGAAGGCCGGCGCGGTGGAAGTGGCGTCGTCGGTGAATGGTCAGATCATGCCGCCGGTGATGGGCGCGGCGGCCTTTCTGATGGTCGAGTACATCGGCATGCCCTATGTCGATATCATCAAGCATGCCTTCTTGCCCGCGGCGATTTCCTATATCGCGCTGCTGTATATCGTCCATCTGGAATCGCTCAAGCTCGGCCTGCAGCCGGTCGGCGGGCATCAGCCCAAGCCCTGGTTGCGCCGCCTTACCGGCTTCGCCTTTGGCGCTGCGCTGATCAGCGGCCTGTCGCTGGCGGTGTATTACGGCCTCGGCTGGCTCAAACCGGCGCTGGGCGACTACGCCTTGCCGGGTGTTGGCGCGCTGCTGGCGCTGGTCTATCTGGGTCTGCTGAAAATCGCCGCCAGCGTGCCGGTGCTGGCCGCCGAAGACCCGGACGCGCCGCTCGACAAACTGCCGCAAACCCGCGCCGTGCTGCTCTCTGGCCTGCACTTTTTGCTGCCGGTGGTGGTGCTGGTCTGGTGCCTGATGATCGAGCGCTTGTCTCCTGGCCTGTCGGCCTTCTGGGGCAGCGTGATGCTGATGATCATCCTGCTCACCCAGCGCCCGTTGCTGACCTGGCTGCGCACCGACGGCACCCATGCCCACGGCTCGTTTAAGGATGGCGTGATTGACCTGCGTGAAGGGCTGATTGCCGGCGCGCGCAACATGATCGGCATCGGCATTGCCACGGCGGCGGCGGGCATCATCGTCGGCGCGGTGTCGCAAACCGGGGTCGGCCTGGTGCTGGCCGATCTGGTCGAGATGCTGTCGATGGGCAACCTGCTGCTGATGCTGGTGCTGACGGCGATCTTCAGCCTGGTGCTGGGCATGGGCTTGCCGACCACCGCCAACTACATCGTGGTATCCAGTCTGTTGGTGCCGGTGATTGTTACCCTCGGCCAGCAGAACGGCCTGATCGTGCCGCTAATCGCGGTGCACCTGTTCGTTTTCTACTTCGGCATCATGGCCGACGTAACGCCGCCGGTGGGCTTGGCCTCATTCGCGGCGGCGGCGGTGTCCAAGGGCAATCCGATCCAGACGGGTGTGCAGGCGTTTTACTACAGCCTGCGCACCGCAGTGCTGCCGTTCCTGTTTATTTTCAACACCGACCTGCTGCTGATCGACGTGGACTTCGGGCACGGCGTGTTGATCTTCATCGTGGCGACCCTCGCTATGCTGATTTTCGCCGCGGGCACCCAGGGCTATTTCCTGGTGCGCAGCCGTTGGTACGAAAGCGTGCTGCTCTTGCTGGTGGCCTTCACCCTGTTCCGTCCGGGCTTCTGGATGGACATCGTGCACGACCCTTACCGCAACATCGCCCCCACAGAGCTGGCGCAAGCCTTGGGCGACGTCGAGGCCGGCAGCCAACTGCGCCTGCGCGTGCTGGGTGAAAACGACGTGGGCGACCTGCGCGAAATCAGCCTGCTATTGCCGGTGCCGGAGGGCGCGAGTGGCGAAGAGCGTCTGGATAAACTGGGCCTGATGACCTACGTGGAAGGCGATAAGGTTCTGGTCGACAGCGTCACCTTCGCCAGCCCAGCCGCCGAAGCCGGTCTGGCATTCGACCAGCAAATCCTCAGCGTACGTGCCCCCACCGACCGCTGGACTAAGGAGCTGATGTGGATTCCGGGCCTCCTGCTGTTCGCCCTGGTGGTCTGGCTGCAGCGTCGGCGGCGTGAGTTGGAAGCGGCCTAACAGACTACCCGCCTGTTGCGCAGAATATTGCGCAGCAGGTTGTGGGTAAGTCTGTTGATAAATAGCGGAAAGGCTTGCCTTTACTGGCATCAAGCATGCTGCGCAGAAACTTGCGCAGCTCTGCGCAACAAGTTGCTCAGAATTGTGTGCGCTGACGCACATGCGCAAATCCAGCCCTATTGATTTTCTAATAAGTTAATGATTTATAAGGTTTTTATTTTATTGGCATGCTTATCGCTCTAACCAAGGCTCCCGGATCACTGCAGATCCATGACCCAAGGCAAGGAAAGCACTCATGCCAACACCCGCGTATATGTCCCTCGAAGGCACCAAACAAGGTCTGATCACCGCTGGCACCTTCACCGAAGATTCCGTCGGCAACATCTTCCAGGAAGGTCACGAAGACCAGGTCCTGGTTCAAGCCTTCAACCACCAGGTCATCATCCCGCGTGATCCGCAGTCCGGTCAGCCGACTGGCCAGCGCGTACACAAGCCGCTGATGATCACCAAAGTCTTCGACAAATCCTCGCCAATGATCTTCAACTCCCTGACCTCCGGTGAGCGTCTGTCCAAGTGCCGTCTGGAGTGGTACCGCACCTCCTCCACCGGTACTCAAGAGCATTACTTCACCATCGAGCTGGAAGATGCCGTGATCGTGGATGTGCAGTCGCGCATGCCGAACTGCCAAGACCCGAACATGTCCCACTTCACGCACCTGGAAGACGTGTACTTCACCTACCGCAAAATCATCTGGACCCACGAAGTCTCCGGCACGTCCGGCTCCGACGACTGGCGTACCCCGATCTCCGCCTAAGAACCTGTTTACGATCTCGCGAGCTAGAGATAAATGGCGGCGAAGGCGGCCGAGGACGCGGAGTTTACGAGCTGTAAATGAGCATTCCGAGGCAGCTTTCAACGCCGTTTAGCCGACGCGCAGCAGATCGTATGCAGGTTCTAAGTATTGGCTGAGTTCACGCAATACCGCTTCGGCCAGGCTTGTCCTGGCCGCTGCGTTTCAAGTGAGACCTGCGTCGCCAAACGCTGACAGGCATCGCGCAAAAACGCGAACAGGCACGGCTGCCAGGCCAGGCCTGGTTTAGAAATGCGCAGTGGTTTGATTCATGGATCGAAAAGAAGAGGAACACGAATGTTCGCCGCCGCCAACCAGACTCATTTCAGCCTGACGATCGAAGGTCTAAGCCACGACCTGCAGGTGCTCGAATTCAACGGTCGCGAGGCGATCAGTCAGCCCTTCGAGTTCGAACTGGAACTGGTCAGCGAACGTCCTGACCTGGATCTGGAAAGCCTGCTGCATCAGGCCGCTTTTCTTGCGTTCGATCAGGCCGGCCACGGCATTCACGGGCAGATCTACCGCGTCGCTCAGGGCGAATCCGGCAAGCGCCTGACCCGCTACCATGTCACCTTGCGCCCGCAACTGGTGTACCTGGCGCACCGCACCAATCAACGCATCTTCCAGCACCTGACGGTGGAGAAGATCATTAGCCAAGTGCTGCAAGAGCACGGCATTCAGGCCAATGCCTACCAATTCCAACTCGGCTCGATTTACCCCGAGCGCGAGTACTGCGTGCAGTACGACGAATCCGATCTGCACTTCGTCCAGCGCCTGTGCGAGGAAGAAGGGATTCACTACCACTTTCAGCACAGCGCCCAGGGACATGTGCTGACCTTTGGCGATGACCAAACCGTCTTCCCCAAACTCGCGCCTACGGCCTATCAACAAGACAGTGGTCTGGTCGCCGACGAACCAGTCATCAAGCGCTTCGGCGTGCGCGTGGAAACCCGCTCGAGCCGGGTGACCCGCCGCGATTACGATTTCGAGAAGCCCAAGCTGCTGATGGAGGCGGACGCCAAGAGTGCGTTCAAGCCCGACCTTGAGGATTACGACTACCCCGGCCGCTTTGTCGACCGTGAACGCGGCAAGCACCTTAGCCAGCGCAGCCTCGAACGCCATCGTCACGACTTCGAACTGGCGCAAGGCGACGGCGACCAACCGCTGCTGGTCAGCGGCCACTTCCTGGCGCTCACCGAGCACCCGCGCGCCAGCTGGAACGACCTCTGGCTGCTCACTGAAATCCACCACCAAGGCAAACAGCCGCAAGTGCTGGAAGAGTCAGTCACCGACTTTGGCGGCCAACACGGTCAGCCCCCTCACCCTCCGGGAGAGGGTTGGGGAGAGGGCGGCCCAGCCAACGCGGACTTCCAGCAGGGCTACCGCAACCGCTTCACCGCCACGCCCTGGGCCGTGTTGTATCGGCCACCGCTACACCACCCGAAACCGCGCATCCTCGGCAGCCAAAGCGCGGTAGTCACCGGGCCAGCGGATGAAGAGATTCACTGCGACCAATACGGCCGGATCAAGGTGCAGTTCTTCTGGGACCGCGAGGGCCAGGCCGACGACAAAACCAGCTGCTGGCTGCGTGTAAGCTCAAGCTGGGCCGGCGACCGCTACGGCGGCATCGCCATCCCGCGCGTGGGCATGGAAGTGCTGGTTACCTTCCTCGAAGGCGACCCCGATCAACCGCTTGTCACCGGCTGCCTGTACCACGCCGAACACGTGGTGCCCTACGAGCTGCCCGCGAACAAAACCCGCAGCCTGTTCAAAACCCTCAGCAGCCCCGGTGGTGGTGGCTATAACGAGCTGCGTATCGAAGACAAAAAGGGCGCTGAACAGATCTACATCCACGCCGAACGCGACTGGGATGAAAACATCGAGCACGACCAGAAAATCCGCATCGGCAATGAGCGCCACGACAGCGTCGAAGCCAACAGCTACAGCGAATTCAAAGCCGAAGAACACCGCACCACCCACGCCGAACGCAAAAGTGAAATCAACGCCAACGACCACCTCACCGTCGGCAACAACCAACACATCCTGAATTCAACTCATAAGTGCAACGCTCACCCCTGCATACACTTCGTACGGTGTCTTCCAGCCCAAGCGTTTGCGTGGTCGTAAATTGATCTTCGCAACGACCCGATTCACGCTTTCCACCGTCAGCGCACTGAAGTCACTGCCCT
>CAMCJM010000086.1 GCA_945874835.1 Pseudomonas synxantha
CAGACTGGCAGCCGCCAGGACGATGTCGTATTCCAAACCGCGCGCCTGATTTTCATAAATGTACGGTGGTTTGTGCGTGCCAAAACCAAACCGCAGGCTTTGTGCCGACGCCGTCAGACTGATGAAAAGCAGTACCCACATCCACAACCACTTCATGGCAATACTCGTAAAAATGCTTATGCAGCATAGCGGGATGACAGCACACTGCGCGCCTCTTCATCACTGAAATCGATTGAGTCGAATTAGCCGCCCGATGCCCACACAGGGCTAGACTCTGCGCACTCATTTCAGCCAATCAAGCCCTGGAGAATAGTCATGCTTAAAGCCGAATATCAGCATCGCGGCCCACAACCCCAAGAAGTGATTGCAGCCGTTGCACTGAGCCTGCCCGAGCTTGAAGCCGGCCAAGCGCGCATCAAAGTCTTGGCAGCGCCCATCAACCCCTCCGATGTGCTGACCCTGACCGGCGAATACGGCATGCTGCCGCCGCTGCCAGCGATTGGCGGTAACGAAGGCGTGGGCCGTGTCGAAGCCCTGGGGGCTGACGTCAGCAACCTGAAAGTCGGTCAAATGGTGCTGCTGCCGGTTGGCTGCGGCACCTGGGTCAGCCATTTGAATGCGCAGGCCAATAAACTTATTCCCCTGCCGGAAGTCGACCCACAGCAACTGGCGATGATGACGGTTAACCCACCGACCGCCTCCCTGATGCTCAGTGAATTCGTCGACCTCAAACCCGGTGACTGGGTGATCCAGAACGCCGCCAACTCAGGCGTCGGCAGCTACCTGATCCAGCTGGCGAAACTGCGCGGCTTCAAAACCATCAACGTGGTACGCCGTGAGTCGGCAGTGGCCGGCGTTGAGGCCGAAGGCGGTGACGTGGTGCTCGTAGACGGCCCGGACCTGGCCAAGCGCGTGCGCGCAGCCACTGGCGGTGCAAACGTGCGCTTGGGTATCGATGCCGTAGGCGGCGAGGCCACTGATCACCTGGCCGCGAGCCTGTGCGAGGGTGGCGTGCTGGTCAACTACGGCATGATGAGCCGCCAGCCGTGTCAGGTATCGCCAGCATCCTTCGTATTTCGCGACGTCAGCCTGCGCGGCTTCTGGCTGGCCAAGTGGTTCCAGAACGCCAGCCAGGCCGAGCAGATGAAGGTATTTGGTGAGTTGGTGCAACTCATTGCCAGCGGCAAGCTGCACACCCGCGTAGCCGCCACCTATGACGTCAGCGAAATCAAGCAAGCCGTAGCAGCCGCCGCCAGTGGCGAACGCGACGGCAAGATATTGATCGTGCCGAAGTAAGAATTAAGCGGCAGACGGCGGATAGCCCGCCGTCTTCAGCCGCCTGCAGGCGAATTGATCAACCACAGCACCAGCCCCGCTAGGGATACGTGCAGCAAGACGATCAACCAGAACAGCAGCTGATAACTTCGCTTGCGGTTCTTGTGCCGAATCAGCCGCTGCGCCAGCAACCCGCCTGGCCAACCGCCCAACAACTCATACAGATGCAGGCGCGCCTCGGGCGTACGCTGCTGGCCCTTGATAGCGAATTGTTTGTCGCGGTAGTAGGCGATAAAGCAGATCAGGCTCATCAGCCCATACACAAGGGCTAGCAGGGCCAGCACATTGACCCCGACCAGCAGCGGCTGAATCCGTTCGTGCCAGAACTGCGCAACACCCTGCAGTAACGGTGGATAGCTGGCGTAGTCGCTGACACTCAACGCCAGGTTGCTATGGGCAATGCTGCCGGGCTGATCGGTGTAGAGCACCACACCGTCAGGCTGCAGGCATTTGTGT
Source organism: Pseudomonas synxantha (assembly GCA_945874835.1). Classification (GTDB taxonomy): domain Bacteria; phylum Pseudomonadota; class Gammaproteobacteria; order Pseudomonadales; family Pseudomonadaceae; genus Aquipseudomonas; species Aquipseudomonas synxantha_B. The sequence continues at coordinate 1,792 of CAMCJM010000086.1, forward strand.
ACCGCGCCCTGCGCCTGCGCGGCCACCGCCAGCACAGCAAACAACCCCAGACGCCAAGCCATTGGCTTACTCTGCGGCCAGTGCGCGACGCTTGAGCGGTGCCAAGCCGTCTTGACTCACCAGCACTGGCGCATCAGGTTTCGGCCGGTTGATGGTGTTGCGCTTTGGAGCCTTAGCTGCCGGCTTTTTCGTGGCGAGTTTCTTGCCAGTTTTCGGATCGATCTTTTTCTTCTTCGGCCCAACGGCCTTGCCGGAAGCTTTGAGGTTTTTCGGGCCTTGGTAGATGCCCTTGATGTCTTTGATGTTGCGCCGCTCGAAACGCTGCTTGAGGTAACGCTCGATGCTCGACATCAGCGCCCAGTCGTTGTGGCAAATCAGCGAAATCGCCAGACCTTCAGCGCCAGCACGGCCGGTGCGACCGATACGGTGCACGTATTCGTCGCCAGAGCGCGGCATATCAAAGTTGATCACCAGATCCAGGCCGTCAACATCCAGGCCACGGGCGGCCACGTCGGTGGCCACCAGAATCTTCACTGCGCCTTGCTTGAGGCGGTCGATGGCCAGTTTGCGATCTTTCTGGTCTTTCTCGCCGTGCAACACAAAGGTTTTGAAGTCGTGCGCGACCAACTTGCCATATAGGCGGTCGGCCTGGACGCGGGTATTGGTGAAGATGATCGCCTTGTCGTAGGTCTCGTTCTTCAGCAACCACTCGACCAAGCGCTCTTTGTGATGGTTATGGTCAGCGGTGATGATCTGCTGACGGGTGCCTTCGTTGAGTTGGCTGACGCGATTGAGTTGCAGGTGCTCAGGGTCTTTCAGCACCTTGCCGACCACTTCGCGCAGCACTGCGCCGCCACTGGTGGCGGAGAACAGCAGGGTCTGGCGGTCGGCGTTGCACAGTTCGGACAAACGCTGCACGTCCTCGGCAAAGCCCATATCGAGCATGCGGTCGGCTTCGTCGAGCACCAGCACTTCAACTTCATCAAGCAGCAAGTTGCCGGCGTTGGCGTGTTCGATCAAACGGCCTGGCGTGCCGATCAGAATATCGACCTTACGCAGCATCGCGGCCTGCACTTTGAAATCTTCACCACCGGTGATCAACCCGCCCTTGAGGAAGGTGAACTGGGCGAAGCGTTCAACTTCTTTAAGGGTCTGCTGAGCCAGCTCGCGGGTGGGCAGCAGAATCATCGCGCGCACGCTCATGCGTGGCTGAGAAGCGCCATCACCGAGCAGACGATTGAGCATCGGCAGTACAAAGGCGGCGGTCTTGCCGCTGCCGGTTTGCGCGGTAACCCGCAGGTCTTTTCCTTGCAGCGCCAGCGGTATGGCCGCCAACTGCACCGGGGTGGGCTCGACAAATTTAAGCTCGGCCACGGCTTTGAGCAGGCGTTCATGCAGGGCGAATTGGGAAAACACGGGTATACCTCGACAAAAATCAGCAATACAGCGGCATAGATTACCGGTTCTGCCGCCTAAAAGCCCGAACGGCCTGGCCAAAGGTGTAGGGCCGCCGGTCTGACACTGCATGTAGACAGGCTCCTTTTGTCAGCTCACTACTCAAGCGCGGCCTTGCGCCAGTAGAATGCCCGCCGCTGTTCAATCCCGAACGGCATGGGTTCCCTAACCCCATCCAGCAAAAAGGTCATGCTATGTCCCTGATTCCTGCACAGCGCCTGCGAATGGCGCTGGTCACGCTTGTGCTGTTTCACATCCTGATCATCACTGCCAGCAACTACCTGGTGCAGCTGCCGATTACCCTGTTCGGCTGGCACACCACCTGGGGAGCGTTCAGCTTTCCGTTCATCTTCTTGGCCACCGATTTGACCGTGCGCCTGCTTGGCAAACGTAATGCCCGCCTGGTGATCGCGCAAGTGATGCTGCCGGCTTTGCTGATTTCATACAGCGTTTCAGTGCTGTTTCAAGAGGCCAGCTTTCGCGGCTTTGCTGCTCTGCTTGAGTTCAACGAGTTTGTGCTGCGTATCTCCATCGCCAGCTTCCTTGCCTACGTGCTCGGGCAGATCCTCGACATTCAGGTGTTTGACCGTTTGCGCCAGCTGTCACTGTGGTGGGTAGCGCCAGCCGTCTCCACGATTTTGGGCAACCTGCTGGACACCTTCACCTTCTTCTCGGTGGCATTCTGGAACAGCAGCAACCCGTTTATGGCCGAGCATTGGGTGGAAATCGCCACGGTGGATTACGGCGTCAAACTGGTGGTCAGCTTGCTGCTGTTCGTGCCGCTCTACGGCGTACTGCTCAATACCATCTTGCGCATGCTGGCCGGGCGCGCTCAGGCTAGTCGCTGAGCCGTCCCTGGCGCGCCTGCTTGAGCAGCAGGCGCGCACTGTCCCAACCGACCAAGAGCACCGCCAGCCAAATCGGGATATACGTCAGCCATTGCGCGCTGTTGAATTGCTCGCCCAAAAACACCAGGGCGACTAAAAACAACAGCACTGGCTCGACATAACTGAGAATGCCGAACAGCCCCAGCGGCAGCAGGCGACTGGCCGCCATCATCGCGGCGAAGGCCAGTGAACTGAGCAGCGCCAACCCTGGCAGCAGCCAGCTCAGCTGCGGCGCCTGGCTGAACAAATCAGCAGGCCCCCACTGCAGCACCAGCCAGATGGCCACCGGGGCCATAAACAGCATTTCAAAGACAAACCCGGACAAGGCATCCAGGCGCATCCAGCGACGCAGCATAAAATATGGCGGATAGCCCAGTGCCGTGACCAGCACCACCCAGGAGAACGCCTGAGTCAACCACAGCTCATGCGCCACACCGAGCAAGGCGCACGCCACCGCCAGGCGCTGCAAAGGGCGCAGACGCTCGCCATAAAACACCCGCCCGGCCAAGACCATGGCCAACGGCAGGAGAAAATAGCCCAGAGAGACCTCCAACATGCGCCCCGCCAGCGGTGCCCAGACAAACAGCGCCCACTGAATGCCCATCAGTAGGGCGGCCAAAGGCAAGCTGGCGAACAACCAAGGCTCACGCCTTACGCGCACAAACGCCGCGAGCAATAACGGCCATTGCCGCAGCAGCGTGACCAACAGCAGCACCGCCGGCAAAGACCACAGCACACGCTGGGCAAACACCTGCAAACCGTCCAGCGGCTCCAACAAACGCACGTAACCCGGCACCAGGGCAAATAGCACTGAAGCAATAATCGACAGCGCCACACCGCGCCCGGATAAATTCATACGTTGACCTTTACGCCTAGGCCGCTAAGGCAGACGCGGAAACGCCGGACCAAGCTGCTGCATCGAACAGTTAAATACAGACAACCCAGCAACGGCCGTGAAAAAACCTTTAGATAAAGCCGGACGCACTGCACATGGCTCGCCGTCACATTGCAGTATGGCTGGCGAGCCTAGCAGAGGTAGGGGACGGTTGAACTAGCGCGGTTGAACTTCCATTTCCTGCTGCATGCCATCGCCGCCCTGCAACAGGCTACGCAATTGCTCATCGTACTCATCATCACTGCCCGACTGGTCGATGATGATCTCTACGCGGCGATTCATCGCGCGACTCTCCGGCGTGTCATTGGCAACTCGCGCTTTAGTGTCGGCATAACCACGCAAACTCAACCGTTCGGGAGCCACCTGCGGATTGAACAACAGGGTGTTGGTCACGGCTGATGCACGCGCAGCCGAGAGGTCCCAGTTGGAGTTAAAGCGCGCCGTGCTGATGGGAATGTTGTCCGTATGCCCTTCAATGGTCAGCTCTCCCGGTATCGTTACCAGGGCATCGGAGATGTTCATCAGCAAGTCTTCAAACTCAGGCGTCAAGTCAGCAGAGCCGGATGAAAACGAGCCTTTTTCTTCGACGCGCAAGATGATTCGACGATTCTCTTCCAGCAACTGCATACGTCCGGCCTGCAACTCTTCTTTAAGAATTTGCTGCAGTTGCTCGCTGCTTTCCTTGAGTTGCTCCTGCGCCTGCTTGGTCTTCTCGGATTCGGCGTCCACCTCACCGCGCAGGGTATCGAGTTGCGGGTCCTGCGTAGTGGTTTGCTGGCGCACCTGATCCAGTGGCGTCGGTTCGGGTTTGCCCGGCGAAAATTTATCGAACACTGCGCTGGTGCCCATCGGCACTTCCAGCGCCGGCACGTCGCGCTGCACGCCAAAGGCTTTGGACAGTTCACCGGCTATCTGCTTGAAGCGCATGGCATCGATTTCAGAGAAGGACAGCAGCAGCACAAAAAAGCACATCAACAACGACATCAGGTCGGCAAAGGTCATCACCCAAGCCGGTATGCCAGCAGGCGCCTCTTCTTCATCACTCATTGTTCAGGCACTCACTTATTCGGCGTCCGCCGCTGCCCGCTTATCGGGGGGCAGGTAGGTCTTCAGCATCTGCTCAATGATGCGTGGGTTGATGCCGTCCTGAATGGCCAGCAGGGCATCAATCCACAACGCCTGCATGCGGGCTTCTTCACTCATGCGCAGATTCAATTTATCTGCCAATGGAAGGCACAACATGGTCGCCATCATGGCGCCATAAAGGGTGGTCAGCAGGGCCACGGCCATGGCTGGCCCAATAGACTTGGGGTCTTCCATGTTGGCGAGCATCTGCACCAAGCCAACCAGCGTTCCGATCATGCCCATGGCCGGCCCAACATCGCCCAAGGCGCTGAACACCTTGGCTCCCCAGCGGTTGCGGTCCAAGGTCAGCAGGCGCTCTTTTTCCAGAAAAGCGCGGATGGTGTCCTGCCCCTGACCATCAATCATCAATCATCAACTGGATGCCCGATTTGAGAAACGGCGAGCTGATTTCGCGGCTTTCCAACGCCAGCACCCCTTCCTTACGGGCCACCTGGGCGATCTCCACCAGCTCGATGATCGACTCTTCAACATTCGGCAGACGGAATTTGAAGGCCCGCGCCGCCACTTTGAATGCGCCGAGGAATTGCTTGAGGCTGAATTTCATCAGAACCACAAACAAACTCCCGACGACCACAATCAACAACGAAGGGACGTTGATGAACATATCGCTGGATGCGCCCAGCATGATGGTCGCACCAATGATGCCAAAGGCACCGAGTAAACCGATAAGTGTGGCGAGATCCACCTGAACTCCTTCAATGCAACTGAAATGCCCTGCAGGCGTTTGATTATTGTGCAGAGACGGAGTTTAGCCGACAGAAGATGAACAGTTATGCTCTGTGTGATGGGCAAATGCCAATCGATTGACGACCCGTAACAAAAAAAACCAGGCGCAAAGCGCCTGGTCGCATCAAACGGAGCAGCGATACGGGAAGTGGAGTCGTTTAAGCAACCGTGGTCAGTTGCGCCAGCGCTTGATTCAGCCCTTGTTCGTGAGCTTCAGGGCTGAGGTTAAGGCCCTCGGCATGAATAAAGCTGACATCGTGAATACCAATAAAAGCCAGTACCTGACGCAGGTAGGGTTCTTGATGGTCCTGCGCACCGCCGGCATAAATACCACCGCGGGCGGTGAGGACAACGGCACGCTTGCCGCTGAGTAGCCCTTGCGGGCCGGATTCGGTGTATTTGAAGGTCACACCGGCACGCAGGACATGGTCTAGCCAGGCTTTGAGCGTGCTGGGGATGGCGAAGTTATACATCGGCGCTGCCAGCACCAGTACATCGGCAGCCAGCAGTTCATCTGTCAATTGATTGGACAGTGCCAGCGCCGCCCGCTCGGCGTCGCTGTGTTGCTCGGCCGGGCTCATCCAGCCGCCCAGTAGGCTGGCATCCAGGTGGGGCACCTGATCAACCGCCAGGTCACGAACTCGGATCACGTCGGCCGGGTGGGCACTCTGCCAGTTGGCGATAAATTGCTGGCTCAGTTGGCGGGATACTGAACCTTGCTGGCGCGCACTGCTTTCAATTACCAGAATCTTTGTCATCTTGCGTGCTCCATCGGAGGGTAAGGGCTCGATGGGCACAGCATACAAACACCATAATCGATAAAAAAACGCAAAAAAAAGCGCAAAACAATCGATTATATTGATTTAGCTTTTACGGCGATTTAGTCTCCAACCGATAGCAGCTCGCATGTCAGCTGGATGCGCAGCTTGATGATGCTGCGACTGGCTTTAAACGTCAGGTTGTTGCTTTCACCCGCAGCAAGGGTTACCCGGCGGGTACGCGGCGCTTCAGGGCCGCTGCGAAAAACAGCCGTGCACTTGGCAGCGCTGCGACCGTAGTTATACAGCTGCAACGCACCCATGTTGTGGTCGATTTCCTGCGAAGTGGCCGACACTTCGGCACCGTTGAGCTGTTTTTCCACCTCAATCGAGTAGGCCATGGCCGTCATGGGTAAGCAGACCAGCAGCGCGCAACAGAGTTGTTTCATCAGGGCAGTCTCCGGCAAAAAGAAGCCAGTTTAGGGCGATTACGCCGACGTGTGCACCCAAGAACCTGTGTACAGGAAAAGAATATGAAAGCCCCTCGCGTCACCCTTGATCAATGGCGCACCTTGCAAGCAGTGGTTGACCACGGCGGCTTTGCCCAGGCGGCTGACGTGCTGCACCGCTCGCAGTCATCGGTGAGCTACACCGTGGCGCGCATGCAAGAACAACTGGGCGTGCCGCTGCTGCGTATCGATGGGCGCAAAGCGGTGCTCACCGAAGCGGGTAATGTGCTGCTGCGCCGCTCGCGGCAACTGGTTAAACAGGCCAGTCAACTGGAAGACCTCGCGCATCACATGGAGCAAGGCTGGGAAGCCGAAGTGCGCTTGGTGGTCGATGCCGCCTATCCCAACGCGCGGCTGGTGCGCGCACTCACCGCATTTATGCCGCAAAGTCGTGGCTGTCGGGTGCGCCTGCGTGAAGAGGTGCTGTCGGGCGTGGAGGACGTGCTTAAAGATGGCAGCGCTGATCTGGCCATCAGCGCTCTGAACATCCCCGGCTTTTTGGGCGCGGAGATGAGTACCGTGGAATTTATGGCCGTGGCCCACCCCGACCACGCCCTGCATCGCCTGCAACGGGTGGTCACCTTTCAGGATCTGGAAACTCAAATGCAGGTGGTCATTCGTGACTCCGGCCGCCAGCAACCCAAAGATGTTGGCTGGCTCGGCGCTGAACAGCGCTGGACAGTCGGCAGCCTCGCCACCGCCGCCACCTTTGTCAGCAGCGGCCTGGGCTTTGCCTGGCTGCCGCGCCACCTGATCGAACGTGAACTGGCCGACGGCCTGCTTAAACCGCTGCCACTGGATCAAGGCGCACGCCGTAATCCGCGTTTCTACCTGTATTCCAACAAGGACAAACCGCTCGGCCCAGCCACACAGATTATGATCGAGCTGATCCAGCGCTTCGACGCCATTCCATTGCATGCAGCCTTTGCTGCGCCCTTGCCCTCCAACTGAGAGATTGCGCCAGATGTCATTTTTTGATTACGACGGTTGCCAGTTGCACTACGAGGAATACGGTCACGGCGCGCCATTGATCTTGGTGCATGGCCTGGGCTCCAGTACCCGCGACTGGGAATACCAGATCCCCGAACTCGCGCGTCACTACCGGGTGATTGCCCTGGATGTGCGCGGCCACGGCCGTTCCGACAAACCGCGCGAGCGCTACAGCATCCAGGGCTTTGCCGACGACGTGGCAGCGTTGATCGAGCACCTGCACCTGCCACCCGCGCATCTGGTGGGTATTTCCATGGGCGGCATGATCGGCTTTCAACTGGGCGTCGATCGCCCGGAACTGCTCAAGAGCCTGTGCATCGTCAACAGCGGCCCGGAAGTCAAAGCCAAAAGCCTGCGCGATTACGTAGAAATCGCCAAACGCTGGAGCCTGTCGCGCTTGCTCAGCCTCGACACTATTGCCAAAGCCTTGGGCAAGCTGTTGTTCCCCAAGCCGGAGCAGGAAGAGTTGCGGCAGAAAATCCTGGCGCGCTGGCCGCAGAACGACAAGCGTGCTTACCTGGCCAGCCTGGATGCGATTATCGGTTGGGGCGTGCGGGAACGTCTGAGCCGCATTCTTTGTCCGACGCTGGTGATCACCGCAGACCGCGACTACACCCCGGTGGCACTCAAACAGGCCTATGTCGATGAAATGCCCAACGCCCGTCTACTGGTGATTGAAGATTCACGCCATGCCACACCGCTGGACCAACCCGAACAGTTCAACAGCAGCCTGCTGGCCTTCCTTGCCGAAGTCGAGCAGGCCGCCGCCACCGCTAAACCACAATAAGGATCTCCCCGTATGTTCAAGACACTTACCCTCGCCGCCTGCTCCGTCCTGTTTGCCGGCAGCCTGCTGGCCGCAGAAAACCCGAAAGTGCTGCTGACCACCAGCCTCGGTGAAATCGAGATCGAACTGGATGCCGAAAAGGCTCCCATCAGCACCGCCAACTTCCTCAGCTATGTCGACAGCGGCTACTACGCCGGCACCCAGTTCCACCGCGTAATTCCGGGCTTTATGGTGCAGGGCGGCGGCTTCGATGCCGACATGCAGCAGAAAGACCCTCAAGCCTCGATCAAGAACGAAGCCGACAACGGCCTGCACAACGTACGCGGCACCCTGGCCATGGCCCGTACCCAGGTGCGAGACTCGGCCACCAGCCAGTTCTTTATCAACCACAAAGACAACGCCTTCCTCGACCACGGCTCGCGTGATTTCGGTTACGCGGTGTTCGGCAAAGTGGTCAAAGGCATGGACGTGGTCGACAAAATCGCCCAAGTGCCAACCGGCAACCGTGGCGGCCATCAGAACGTCCCGCGCGAGCCGGTGCTGATCACCGAAGCCAAACGCCTGTAATCCGCCCCCAGCGGCTGGGCAGCTGACTGCCCAGCCGCTAGTTGCGCGCCCGCGCGATCATTACCCCCCCGTAGGAGCGGGCCATGCCCGCGAAAGCCCTCAATCTTGCCGATAAGGCAACAGGCTGCGCGCCTGTTCGGCGTAGCCACGCACGCCGTGCTGTTCTTCGGCGAGGAAATTCGCCACCGCTGAACGCAGGCCCGGATGGCAGAGGTAGTGCCAGGAATGAGTAATCACCGGCTCAAAGCCACGAATCAACTTATGCTCGCCCTGCGCCCCGGCATCGAAACGCTGCACGCCATGGGCGATGGCGTATTCCATACCCTGATAGAAACACGTCTCGAAATGCAGCCGATCGAACTCGGCTAAACAGCCCCAATAACGCCCATACAGACTGTCGCCACCGACCAGACTGAAGGCCATGGCCACGGGCTTACCCGCCTGATGCGCCAGCACCACACGAATCATCTGCGGCATGCGCTCGGCCAGCAAGCTGAAGAAGGCGCGGGTCAAGTACGGCGACTGGCCGCGCACACGGTAGGTATTGGCGTAGCACAGGTAGACAAAATCCCACTCGGCCTCACTCAGTTGATGGCCTTCGCGCCAGTCGAATTCAATGCCTTGCCCGGCGACCTGCTCGCGCTCCTTGCGCATCTGCTTGCGTTTGCGCGAGCTGAGCGTGTCGAGGAAATCCTGGAAATCCCGGTAGCCACGGTTATGCCAATGAAACTGGCAGCCCAAGCGTTCCAACCAACCTTCGCGCCCCCGCAGCAATGCATGCTCAGCCTCGGTGGTGAAGTTGATGTGCAGGCTGGACAGCCCCTGCTCCTCTAAGTTGGCGGTCAGCTCATCCAACAACTGCCCAGCTGCAGCCGACGCACCCAGCAAGCGCGGGCCGCTCACCGGCGAAAAGGGGATTGCCGCCAACAGCTTGGGGTAATAGTCGATACCCGCGCGAGAACAGGCATCAGCCCACGCGTGGTCGAATACGTACTCACCATAGGAGTGACTTTTCACATACCCCGGCATCGCTGCCAACACCTGCCCCTGAGCATCTGCTAATACGCCATGGGCCGGTTGCCAGCCCGAGCGCCCGCCCACGCTGGCGCTGTCTTCCAGTGCCGAGAGAAAAGCATGGCGCAAGAATGGCTGGGGCGAATCGCACAGCCCGTCCCAAGTGTTCGCCGGGATCTGCTGGATGGATTGAACAACGGCAATTGGCATGCAGGTGTCACCTTTAAGTCTGAACAACGCAGCGCTGCAATATATCTCTAACAATGCGTGCGCAAGATAGCGATTGCTTGATCCACCTACCCAGGAGTCGCTATGCAAAAGTCCCTGCTTGCCCTAGGCATCGCCCTATTCATGGGCAGCACTGCCGTCATGGCCGAGAAATCCATCGTTCATCCGTTTCATGCCGCTCAAGCAGAAAATGCACCGAACGATGTGCACATGGCCGTGGAAATCCCGGCGGGCAGCTTTACCAAGTATGAAATCAGCGAGGAAGGCCTGGTCTTCGTCGACCGTTTTCAGTCCATGCCCGTGGTCTACCCGGCCAACTACGGCTCACTGCCGCGCACCCTGGGCGGCGACAACGACCCGCTAGACGGCTTAGTGCTGACCCGCGAAGCCCTGCACCCTGGCGTGATGATCAAGTTCCGCCCGATTGGCTACCTGAAGATGATTGACGGCGGTGAAGCCGATGAAAAAATCATCGGCGTCCCCAGCAGCGATATCGACCCCACCTACGACGCCATTCAAGACATCGACGACCTGCCCGCCATCGAGCGCCAGCGTATCGAAGCCTTCTTCCGCGTTTACAAACAACTGCCGGAAGGTCGCAAGAAGGTCGAACTAAACGGTTACGGCAATGCCGAAGAAGCCCGCAAGATGATCCAGCAGGCGATGGATAACTATAAGAAATAAGACGCCAGCCAATGGTCTGCTGCCTGGCAACCGCCGCCCGGATGGCTTAGCGGCGGCTTGCTCGCAAGCACTACAACGACGCTCAACGGGAAATATTAATGCCTGTTGGGCTTCGCTGCGCTCAACACCAACCTAGCGAAGCTCGCAACCGTTAACCCACCCGACGAAAGCCACACATTGCAGATCATGCTGAGCGGCGTGCAGATCCGTAGGGCGGGTTAGCGCCGCCAGCCGCGTTCGATTATTCACCGCGCAAGTGGTGCGGCGCGTAACCCGCCAAGCAGGTTTAACGCGTTGCGCCCATGGTGGGTTACGCCGCGCCGTTTGGCGTTGCTGCCTGGCAATCGCCACAGGCGGCTAACCCACCCTACGCAAGCTAGCAGCCAGGCCCGGTGGTGAGGTTGGGGGTTAGCGTGTTAGTGCGAATTTTGTACTGGATCATATAGCCCAGCTTCTTGCTGGCCATTTTGCTCAGCTCCTTTCGGTCAACCGAGGTGTAGCCACCCAATTGCGCCGCCGTAAAGCCGCTGTCGCCAACCGGGCTGGCAGGCGCTAAGGCCACCATACGCTTGGCCGCTTCGGCCACCGCGTCGCGGTAGCCGTCTTTGTCGCGCAGGTCGTACTCCGCCAGGTTGAGTTGCCCACGCAACCAGTTACCCCAGTAGAACTCCAGAAACTCCGGGGCTACCTCACCAGAGCGCGGCTTGTCGTAGGCCACCTCACGGGTGAAATACACCAACGCGCGGAACGGGTCGTCCGCCAGGCTGGCCAAGCCAAGCTGCGCCGGAATCTGCTCAGGTCTGATGGCCTGACCTTGGCCATCCTTGAGCCAAACCTTGCGTGCATCCTGCATGCGCTGCCAAAAGCTGGCCAGATCGGGGCTGTCGCTAAAGTTATCCGTCACCTTGACCCACATCGGCAGCGTTGCACCGCCTTCTGGCTGCTCCCACAGCACGCTGAATGTGTGATGGCCATCGGTCAGGTACAGCTTGCCCTCAGGACCGACGACCACGGTTTTCATCTCACTGCTGCGTGCACCGACCTCACCCTGGCAGCTAAAGCTATCGGGCTGGTGCAGGCTGGCACCCTTGGGCACCTTGCTGCTTTCGCCCTGACCGTTGGCCTCGCAGTACTCATCGAACAGTTTGTTCGTCTCCTTGGCAAAGCGTCCGAGCTTGTAAAAAATCTGCTCGTACCCCACCACCGCCTGAGTCGGGTGCAACTGTTCCAAACGTACTTGGAGTAACTCGCCCGGCTTAGCCGCACGGTAATCCCCGGCCACAGACGTAACACTTAAGCCGAGCAGTAAAAGCCCAAAAACAACAATACGCATCGTGGTATTCCCCACAGAAAAAAGCCGAAAAAAAGCCCCGCACTAGGCGTAATGCCAGTCAGTTAAGCTGACTGGCATTTTTATTTCTGATCGGATACTTCGAAGATTTAAGCCTGATAGCCCGAGGGTAAACGCGCTCCTCCCGTCGATGCGGCAGGACGTAATGCGGGGCCGAGGCATGCAGCTCGGCCAGG
>CAMCJM010000087.1 GCA_945874835.1 Pseudomonas synxantha
CAGCTGTTTGGCGATGCGTACTTGAGTCATGCCACAGGCCAATCCAGCCTCAATCTGGTAACGTTGGGCCAGGGTCAGCTGCCGGTAATGCGTAGTCATCTGCGCTTGAACCCTTTGGTGTGAGAGCCTGGATTCTACCGGTGGCTGGCACTCTGCCTATCGTTTCAAACGTTGCACTTATTCTATGAATTCAGGCAGTTAAGGTCAAAAGCCAGTTTGTCTCAACCCCATGCAGAAGCCAGCCGCCTCCCCGCGCACCATCAAAGACTGGCTCAAGCAGTTGGACGGGCAACTGTTGCCCGGCACTGTCGATAGCATTCAGATGCTGCGACGCGCGCTGGCCGACAGCAACAAATCCAGACGCGAACTCGCCGACCTGATGCAAGACTGCCCAGCACTTGCATTGAGTTTGCTGCGCGCCGCCAACAGCAGAAGCAACGGGCTGGTTGAACCAACCGAAAGCCTTGAAGCGGCCATCAGTCGCCTGGGCCTGACCCGCACAGAAGCGCTACTCAACCGTTTACCAGCGATGACCGAGGCAGAACTGCCACGAGCGCTTCGCCAAATCATGCTGATCAGCCAACATGCCAGCCAACAGGCCAATGGTTTGTTTGCCGGGCGCCTGGCGCGACTTTGGCATGAAATCCACTGGGGCAGCCTGCTGTTCCTGGCTCCCGTCTGGACATTGCTAGCCGCCCACCCGGAGTTGTTTGATGCTTGGGAACAGCGCGTACTAGTCAAAGGCGAGTCCGCGCAAAAGGTAGAGCGCGAGCTGCTCGGCGTGCCGTTGCTGCAGTTGTGCCTGGCCTTGAGCGAGCACTGGTGCTTACCGGAATGGATCAGCCAAGGCTATAGCTTGCTGGTAAACGACAGGCGCCTACTGGTCAAAGCCTTGCACATAGCGCGCAACAACGAACATCCCTTGCAGCAACAACAATGCCTGGACGATGACAGCCATCTTCGCCGGTGGCTGACGCAACCGGCTAACAGCGTATTGCTGGCAAATTGCCTGGCAATATCCGCGCATTACGCCTGGAGCAGCCCACATAATCTGCGCTGGCAACGACTGACCGGCCTGTTCCTGCAAACGCCGCTCGACACCCTGCAACAGTTGGTGCACCAACAGGCCGTGAACAGCGCGCGCGCATCACCTACCGGCGACCTTTGGCACCCAGCACAAGCACTGGTCTGGCCCTGGTCGGAACGCCATCTGCAGGCGAAAGTGGAGCCGCCCAAGCCCGTTTCAGTCAGCGAATGGCGCCAGCACTGCACTCGACTTTTGGCGCAGCCCAGCCCATTCAGTAACGTATTGCAACTGACCGACTGCGCTAGCCAAGCCCTGCAGGCGTGCGGCATGCAGCGCGCACTGATTCTGCTGGCAGACCGCAACCACACGCGCTTGATGACTCAACAACACACTGGCTTGGGTAAATCTGCCGCTGGCCTCAGCCTTGACCCGCAGCAAAGCCAACTGCTGCGGCGCTTGCTCAGTGCGCCCGGCCAATTACGTCTTGGGCCGAGCAATATTGCCCAATACTCCGCCACGCTGCCTGGCACCTTGAAAAGCCTCTTCCCCAGCGAGCACTTGCTGATCCGCTCGCTGGCAGCGAATAACCGCGTGGTGATGTTGATCTTTGCCGACCACAACGGCAGTGCATTTAGTGATGCCAGCATTCAAGGCTTTGGCAAAACCGTGCAATGCATTGAGCGCGCGCTGGCCAGCTTTGCCAGCCGGGGCCGCTAAGGCTGCGTTACAATCTCCCCCCCTTTACCCAAAAGAGAGGCCCGGCATGTCTGCCTTTGCTGAATTGCCCTTGCTGATCGAACCTGCCCAACTGGCCAGTCGTCTTAATGAGCCGGAACTGATTTTGGTCGACCTGACCAGTGAGGCCCGCTACAGCTCAGGGCATATTCCGGGGACGCGCTTTGTCGACCCCAAGCGCACACAGCTAGGGCTGCCGCCCGCACCAGGCTTGCTGCCAAGCACCGCTCAACTCGAACAACTGTTCGGCTCATTGGGCCACAACCCCAACGCCGTCTACGTGTTGTATGACGATGAAGGGGGCGGCTGGGCCGGGCGCTTTATCTGGCTGCTGGATGTTATTGGTCACAGCCGCTACCACTGCCTCGATGGCGGCCTGCATGCCTGGCTTGCCGAGGGGTTTGAACTGAGCACTGAGGTGCCCGCCGAACACAATGTCCGCTGCCAATTAACCCTGGATGAAGCGCCAACGGCCACCCGTGAATACCTGCAGGCGCGCCTAGGTGCAACCGACCTGAGCATTTGGGATGCCCGCTCACCGGCCGAATATCGCGGTGAAAAAGTGCTCGCACAAAAAGCTGGTCACATCCCCGGCGCAGTTAACTTTGAATGGACAGCCGGCATGGATCCGCAGCGCGCCATGCGCATACGCCAGGATATTCAGCAGCAACTCACGGCGCTGGGCATCACAGCCGACAAAGAAATCATCACCCACTGCCAAACCCATCACCGCTCAGGCTTCACCTACTTGGTCGCCAAGGTTCTCGGCTACCCCAGACTAAAAGCCTATGCCGGCTCCTGGGGCGAATGGGGCAACCACCCAGACACCCCGGTTGAGCGCTAAACCTGTGCCGACCGCCCCACACTCTCGCAAAGGACTCCTCATGAAAGAAAGACTGTTTATCCTCAGCCAATACCTGCTGCCGCATCACCTGCTTTCGCGCCTGATCGGCTGCGCCGCTGAATGCAAAACGGCGTGGTTTAAGAACCGCCTGATCGGCTGGTTTGCCAAGCAGTACCAAGTCAACATGAGCGAAGCCCAAGTCGAAGACCTCAATGCGTTCGCCCACTTCAACGACTTCTTCACCCGCGCACTGAAAGAGGGTGCCCGCCCGCTCGACAACACGCCAAACGCCGTACTGTGCCCAGCCGATGGCGCAGTCAGCCAACTAGGCAAGATCGAGCAAGGCCGAGTTTTTCAGGCAAAAGGCCATAGCTACAGCGTGATCGAGTTACTCGGCGACAGCCAGCGCGCCGCAGCCTTTATGGGCGGCGACTTCGCCACCATTTACCTGTCGCCCAAAGACTACCACCGGGTGCACATGCCCCTGACCGGCACCCTGCGTGAGATGGTCTACGTGCCGGGCCGGCTGTTCTCCGTCAACCAGACCACGGCGGAGAATGTGCCTGAGCTATTTGCTCGCAATGAACGCGTGGTGTGCCTGTTCGACACCGAGCGCGGTCCGATGGCCGTGGTATTGGTGGGCGCAATGATCGTCGCCTCCATTGAGACGGTCTGGGCGGGGCTGGTTACGCCACCCAAACGCAGCCTGAAAACATTCAGTTACGATGAAGCGGCGCGCGCGCCGATTACCCTGGAGAAAGGCGCTGAGATGGGCCGGTTCAAGCTGGGCTCGACCGCCATCGTGCTGTTCGGTCCTGATCAAGTGCAATGGGCCGACTCATTGACCGCCAACAGCCCGGTGCAAATGGGTCAGCGCCTGGGCGACCCACGCGCCTGATCGCGCCGCCCTGCGGCACCCAAGCCTCATCCGCTGAGTGCCGCTTTTCAGCTAACTGACTGAACCTTGCCAGCTGACTCACAGTCATAATCTTGGGCTTTATCTACCTTTCGCCCATCGTTAGGCGTGCCGATGAACCTTGCTCAGAGCTGCGGGTGGGGTGAGATGCTGCTAGAGTCGAAACATAATTTCTAGATTCACCCGCCTTGCCCCGTGTGCTGGAGTCGCCGATTTAGATGGACAAACAGAATCATCACTTGCTATTGCGCGTCACCACGCCTGACAAGCAAGGTCTGTCGTTCTGCGATACCAGCCCCCGCGACCTAAAAAAGTGGGTGGACGGCCTGCCCAAAGCCAATATCGGCGAGACCGCCCGGCAGCTCTACCAAGCCCTGGTTGAACTCAACCAACTCAAGACCCCATCAGAAAACCGCTTGCAGCTGCTGGAAATCCTGCGCCCAGAGGTTTATTTCGTTTGTAAGCAACTGGAAAAGCACTTTCTCAACCAAGCCATCGTGCTGGATGAGCGCCCGCGCAAAGTGGCCAATCTTTGCCAAGCCCTACAAAACCATTTGGCAATTGGCTACAAACTGATTGTCGCGCGACTGTGTTCGCAAGACGGCCGTGAGCACAACCAGCTTCTCGCTGTCGCCCTGCAACGCGCTACGCATAGCCTGTGCGGCCCATTGATTCGCGCCAGCCAACTGCATTGTCCGGTACCTGAAGGCCTCTGGCTGGAGCTGCACCAGCTCTATCAAATTGCGCGTTTGCATCGCCTGCATACGGTCGTGATTCGTGACCCACAGGCCCTGCATACCCAAGGCTTAAGTACCGAGCAAAGCTATCTAGTCGCGCTGCTGGGCTGCGCGCGCTGCAACCAGATGCGTCAAAGTGCCATCGCCCGCCTGGCCGAGGTGCTTGAGCCGTGGAGCGCCCTCGTCAACCTGCAAGCCGGCAATGATGCCTCCAGCCTGTTCGCGGTTGCTCCGCAATTCGACGGCCCACCGCGTTACATTTCGCTGTTCGGTCCGAGTGAACTTATCAACGCCGAGGGCATTGATCCCAGCGGCCTCGTCGACGCCATCAAAGAGCACCTGCTACTCACGCCCGAAAGCACGATACAGCCTCACCTCTTGGTGCCTGAGAGTTTCAGCCAGGACATGCTGCAGCACCTGGCCGCTGCCTGGGGCGATATTGCCGAGCGCACCTTCCAGCGCAGCCAAGGCCAAGGCCAAGGCGCGCTGACGCTGTGCATCGGCATGAGTTCGCTGCATTTTCACTTGGCCGGCAAACGGCCTTTTAATGAAGTACTGCAACTGCCCGCGACCGCCAATACTGCGGTTTTCAAACCAGACACCGGAACCCCGGATGTCTGGTCTAACGCCTTCGACGCGCAAAAAGCCAACCCCTGGGAACATGGCATGCCCTTTGAGGAAATCCAATACGCCTCAGCCGATAAGAACACCCAGGCAGAAAACGGCAACGCGGGCTCTTACCCAATCTTTGATGTGGCGATCGTCAATATCAGCCCTGGCGGTTATTGCCTGTCATGGGCTAAAGAGGTGCCCAGCCAATTACAGGCGGGGGAACTGCTCGGCATCAGAAGCATGCCTAAACAAGGCTGGAGCGTGGCCGTTGTTCGCTGGATTCGCCAAGTAAGGGGCGGCGGTACGCAAATGGGTATCGAGTTGATCGCACCGCACGCCCAGGCCTGCGGCTTACAACTGGTGCGCAAGGCCGAGCAGAACAGTCAGTACCTGCGCGCCCTGCTACTGCCAGAAATCAGTGCCATCTCCAGGCCGGCCAGTGTCATTACCGCCAGGTTGCCGTTCCAAGAAGGCAACAAGGTCAGCATCAACCTCAACGGTAGCGAACACCGTGCTGTGCTGAGTCACAGGCAAACCAGCACAGGCAGTTTCAATCAGTTTGAATACCGCAGTGTTGGCGAGGTCATCACAGATCCCGGGAAGCCTGTCACAGCCGCGAAAACCCGCGCAGCTAGTTGGGAGGAAGACTTTGACTCACTGTGGAAGTCGCTGTAGATTGCCTACGCACTCCCTTTCGTCGCTTTTTCACGCCCGTTCGGCGCAGATCTGATATCGCACATGGCCATTGAAAAAAAAACCATTCGGCTACTGATTCTCGAAGACTCGCAAAACGAGGCTGAACGCCTGGTTAGCCTGTTTCGTAACGCCGGCCGGGCAACTCGTGTGCATCGCCTGACCTCCAGTGACGACCTCAACGAGGCCCTGCAGCAAAGCTGGGACCTGCTGATCTGCGCCCCGGAGAGCGAGCAACTGCCACCGAGCGAAGCCATCGGTGCGATTCGTCGACAGGCCAAAGATATTCCGGTGATTCAGTTGCTCGCCGATAACGACTCCGACAGCGTCACCGAAGCGCTGATGCTCGGTGCCCAGGATGCTCTGCCGCAAGGTGAAGACGAGCGCCTGATTCTGGTGGCCAAGCGTGAACTGGCCAACCTCGAAGAGCGTCGCGCCCGCCGCGCTTCGGAAGTGGCCCTGCGTGAAGCCGAGAAACGCTGCCAGCTGTTACTCGATAGCTCGGTTGATGCCATCACCTACGTCCACGACGGCATGCACATCTACGCCAACCGCGCCTACCTCGAACTCTTCGCTTACGAAGATGCCGATGAGCTGGAAGGCATGCCGATGATCGATTTGATCGGCAGCAGTGACCAAGCCAGCTTCAAAGACTTTCTGAAGAATTATCACAGCTCCGAGGGCCATGCCGAACTGCATTGCAACGGCGTCAGAGCCAACGGCCATAGCTTCCCAGCACGAATGAGTTTCTCCCCGGCCACCTATGACGGCGAACCGTGCATTCAGGTGGTTATTCGTGCAGAAACCGGCAATGCCGAGCTGGAAGAAAAACTGCGCGAGATCAGCAGACAGGACCTCGTTACCGGCCTGTTCAATCGCACCCACTTCCTCGAGTTGATGGACAGCGCCGCCGGACGCGCGGTAAACGCAGGCCAGCCTTCAACACTGGCTTACATCCGCGTCGATCGCTACGCCAGCTTGCTGGCCGACATTGGCCTGTCAGGTATTGATATTCTGCTCACCGACCTGGCCAACCTGCTGCGCAGCTATTTCAGCGCCGAGGCTCAGCTCGCACGCTTTGGTGATGATGTGTTTGCCGTGCTATTGCCTGGCATCAGCCCGGAAAGCACGCGTGAGCAGTTAACCAGCCTGCTGAAAAAAGTCGAAGGGCACCTGTTCGATGTCAGCGGTCGCACCGTGCAAAGCAGCTTGTCGATCGGTGTCGCCGGGCTCAACGAGAAAACTGCCAAAGCACAGGAAGTGGTTGATCGCGCCCACCGCTGCGCTGACGAGCTGAGCGATGGCAATGCCATCAAACTGTTCAACCCAGCTGATGAACTGGCCGCGGCAGCTAGCCGTGGCAACATCGTAGCGATGATCAAACAGGCGCTGGAAAACAACAGTTTCCGCCTGTTTTTCCAACCGATCATCAGCCTGCGCGGCGAAAGCTTCGAGCATTACGAAGCCCTGCTGCGCCTGATCAACCCGCAAGGTGAAGAAATTCCGCCAGCAGAACTGTTCAGCGCCGCCAAAGATGCCGGGCTTGCCGAGAAAATTGATCGCTGGGTGATCCTCAATTCGATCAAACTGCTGGCGGACCACCGCAGCAAGGGCCACAACACGCGCCTGTTTGTCCACCTGTCCAGTGCCAGCCTGCAGGATCAAACCCTGCTGCCTTGGCTCAGTGTGGCGCTCAAAGCGGCGCGCCTGCCGTCAGACTCGCTGGTGTTCCAGTTCAGCGAACCGGATGCGATTGCCTACCTGAAGCAGGCCAAGGCCATCACCCAAGGCTTGAACGAGCTGCACTGCAAGTCTGCGCTGACCCAATTCGGTTGTTCGTTGAACCCGTTCAATACGCTCAAGCACCTGCATATCGACTTCGTCAAAGTTGACAGATCGTTCTCCCGAGACCTGAGCAACGCCGACAACCAAGAAGCCTTGAAGACCCTGCTGGCCAGCCTGCACTCGCAGGCCAAAATGACCATTGTGCCTTTTGTGGAAAGTGCCAGCGTGCTGGCGATCCTCTGGCAAGCGGGAGTCAACTATATTCAGGGCCACTACCTGCAATTCCCGAGCCAGTCAATGGACTACGACTTCGCCGCCGATGACGAGTGATGCCGCCAGAAACTAAAAAGCCGCTCAATTGAGCGGCTTTTTCATACCCGGTGTTTTACTCGCGACCGTCTCGATCGCGAAAGCCCAACAAGTAAAGAATGCCATCCAAGCCCAGGGTAGAAATGGCCTGCTTAGCCGACTGTTTGACCAATGGTTTGGCGCGAAAAGCCACGCCGAGACCGGCAATCGCCAGCATCGGCAGGTCATTCGCGCCATCGCCTACAGCAATGGTCTGCTCCAGGCGCAGCCCTTCCTTGGCCGCCAGTTCGCGCAACAAATCGGCTTTGCGCTGAGCATCCACAATCGGCTCAACCGCCACACCCGTGACCCGGCCATCGACAATCTGCAGTTCGTTGGCAAATACGTAGTCAATGCCCAGCTTGGCTTGCAATTGCTTGGCGAAGTAGGTGAAACCACCTGACAGAATGGCCGTCTTATAGCCCAGGCGGCGCAGTTCGCTGAACAGGGTTTCCGCGCCCTCGGTCAGGCGCAACGACGCGCCGATATCGGCCAATACAGTTTCGGGCAAGCCCTTGAGCAGCGCCAAGCGCTCGCGAAAGCTCGCCGCAAAGTCCAGTTCGCCGCGCATCGCACGCTCGGTAATCTCCGACACTTGCTCACCAACGCCCGCCGCCTTGGCCAGTTCGTCGATCACCTCGGCCTCGATCAAGGTCGAGTCCATGTCGAACACCGCCAGGCGGCGGTTGCGGCGGAACAGCGAATCACGCTGGAAAGCGATGTCGACGTTCAATTCCTGCGCCACGCTGAGGAACTCGGCGCGCAGAGCGGCAGGATCAGCCGGCTCGCCGCGCACCGAGAACTCAATGCAACCCTTGCCCTGCTCAGCCGGCATATCCAGCGGCATGCGCCCGGATAAGCGGTCGATATGGTCGATGTTCAAGTCATAGCGCGCAGTAATCGCACTCACACGCTGCAACTGCTCGGCCGTGACCTTGCGCGTCAACAGGGTGACGATGTGCCGGGCCTTGCCCTGACCGCTGACCCATTGCTGATAATCCGTCTCTGAGACAGGCGTGAAGCGCACCTGCTGGTCAAGTTTGTAAGCGGTGAAGAGGATGTCCTTGAGCACCGAAGAGGCGCGCTCGGTGTCAGGAATCTCAACGAGGATGCCGAATGACAGGGTGTCGTGGATCACCGCCTGGCCAATATCGAGGATATTTACCCCGCCCTGGGCCAGTACGCCAGTGATGGCAGCAGTCAAACCGGGGCGATCTTCGCCGGTGATATTGATCAGGACGATTTCGCGCAAGGCTCGGTCTCCAGTACAGCGTCAGGGGCAACAGCCAGGTGAGCAGGTCACAGGCCGTGGAAAGGCGCACATTCTACCCATTTTCAACGCTAAACAGCCACGCACAGCGCTTTGCCCCCTGTCGGTGCGCCGCTATACTGCGCGCCTACTCAGTCGACAAGAGCCGAGCTCTGTGAACCGGCCCGCCCCCGTCAAACCCGATAATTTCTTTCTGTTGCTGTTCCAGGCCCTGCGTCAACGGCGCATTCCGCTTGCCTTGCGAATTGTCAGCCACAGCCTGCTGCTGGTGGCGTTAGCGTTGGTAATTTACGGCTGGGTAATTGGCATGCAGTTCAAGCACGCCATGCAGCAGCAAGCCGAGGCACTGGGCACCAGCCTGATCACGCAAACCGCCGCTTCAGCGACCGAGTTGCTGGTGTCCAACGACATCCTCAGCCTCAATGTGTTGCTCAACAACCTGGTGAAGAACCCTCTGGTGGCCCACGCCGCCATCTACAGCGTGGATAACCGCATCCTCGCCGAGGCCGGTTCACGCCCCAGCCAAAGCATGCTCGGCGATACCGACGGCTTGTACTCGACACCGATAACCTTTCAAGAAGTGATAGCCGGGCAGTTGCGCATCAGCCTGGACATGCAACAGTTCCAACAGCCCATGACCATCAGCTTGCAAAGCATGGGTATTCTTAGCCTGATTTTGCTGGCCCTGACCCTGTCCTTGAGTATGCGTCTGGGCCGACATATCTCCACCCCGCTGCTGCAGTTACGCGTTTGGCTGCGCGATCCGGACGACCCGGCCCCTGGCGCAGGGCGACACGACGAGATCGGCGATCTGGCGCGCCAGCTGCAAGCCCGCCTGGTGCCGGAAAAGCCCCTGCCCGAGCCGGCCGAAGAAGCCTTCTTCGACGATGAGCCGCGCGAGCAGGAGGACGAGGACTACCTGTCCGAGTCATTCGAAAACGAGCCAGATTTTAGCGTGCGCGACTTGCATGATGATTACGCTGATGAGCCGGACGACCTGAACGACGCACCGCGCAGCCGTACCGACGACAACCTGGACGACCCCTTTTCCGAGCTACGTGATGACAGTGAGCATGAAGCGCTGATTGCGCCGCCACTCGCCCAGCCCGCCCGGCCCAGCGCCGTACTGGCCATCCAACTTGGCGCACAGGAACAACTGCGCCGCTTGCCCCGTACGCGCCTGCTGGAACTGCTGGAAAACTACCGCGACTGCCTGGACAAGGCCGCTAACCTCTATCAGGGCGAGTTACACACCCTGAGCGATGGCAGCAGCCTGATGCTGTTCCACGAACAGACGATTGGCGAAGACTACCTGACCCACGCCATTTGCTGCGGCGAGCTGATGCGCGCCCTTGGCCATGCCCTGCAGATTGATGTGGCCGACAGCGGCATTACCCTGCAATTGCAACTGGGCCTGACCTTGGGCGAGAAGCTCAAGGGCCTTAGCCAAGGCGACCTGCTGCTGAGTGAAACCGCACAAAGCGCGCTGTCCCTGTCGCTGCACAGCCGCAACTTGCTGCTGGTCGAACGCAGCATTGCCGACGATGCGCTGGTCCGCCAGCGTGCGCGTATTCGCGCCATCGCCAGCCCTCAAGGTGCCTGTTGCGTTGAGCGCTTGCTCGAGCCTTACCCCTCGCTGCTGGAGCGCCAACTGGCGCGCATGCACGACAATCACTGATTAACCTGCCCGCTACCTAGCGCGGGATAGGCGGGCTTCAGAAACGGAACACCTCGCCTTCGCCATGCATCGGTTCGGCAACCGGGATGCGCGGGGCGGCAGGTGCTGCCGGCCTAACTGGAGCGGGTTTACGCAGCGGCGCAGGCTTAGCCACCTTAGTCGTCGCGTGATGGGCCTGCACCGCTTCGGCCATCTGCTTGACCAGTTGTTGCACCACAAGGCTTTGCGCGCGCACCTGATCAACCAGCGTGCCGTTATGCGCCTCCTCCAAACGCACCAATCGCCCGTCCAGTAACTTGCCATCGGCACCGGCCAGTCGCCACTGCGCCTCCAGCACCGCAGGACGCAGCGGGCCGGAATCCAGACGCGTGATCGACAAGCCGACACGCACCTGCGGCACAAACCCTGCGGCGGCGGGTGCTAATACCAGCCGCTGGCTGTCCAGCCGCGCAGCCAGTTGCCGCAACAACTGCTGGTCCAGATCGGCCGCCAGGCTACCGGCCCAGCGCCCGTCCTCAGCAGGTGTCAGGCTGCCATCGGCCTGACGCTGCAGCAGGGCTTCGCGCTGTAAATAATCGGCAATCGCCACCGGCCCCAAGAGCACGGCAATACCTTGTTCGGCAGCGGGTACGCCAATGGACCCGTGCCCAGTTGATACAGCGGCACCGGCTGATGACGGGTGCAGCCGGACAAACTGAACAGCGCCGTCAACAGCAACATAAGGGGGAAACGCAGAGCGGTCATTTTAGTCATCCAACCGGCAGTTCTGCCGGTGTACTCAGCCAATGGGCGGCGGGCTGTCGTGAGGCATCGGCCGCGTATCATCCTTGAAAGCCACGCATGACTCCACTGCAGCCCTGCCTTCGCGCGTCGGCAAATAAACGCAAAAGCGCAGTCGTCACCTGTCGGCAATCGACTGCGCCCCGATCAATGCCGCGTTAAGCCAGGTTTAGCCCGGCACCTCGACCAACAGACTGTCGACACGCTGGAAGCCGCGCGGCAGCTTGTTGCCACGCCGGCCACGCTCACCCTTGTAGTGTTCCAGATCATCCGCCTTGAGCGACAAGGTACGTTTGCCCGCTTGCAGCACCAGGGTCGCACCGACCGGCAGCACGGCCAGATCGGTCAGGTACTCTTCGCGTGAGGCCACTCGCTCGCCAGGAATGCCGATGATCTTGTTGCCTTTACCCTTGCCCAGTTGCGGCAAATCGCGCACGGGGAACAGCAACAAACGGCCTTCGGTGGTCACCGCCGCCAACCAGTCGTCTTCACGGCTGCCCAGTGGTTTGGGCGGCACAACCTGAGCACCAGCCGGCAGACTGAGCAGCGCTTTACCCGCTTTGTTTTTGGCCTGCAGGTCTTCACCCTTAACCACAAAACCGTAACCGGCATCGGAGGCGATAACGTACAGGGCGCTGTCATCCGGCAGCAGGACACACTCAAAGGTCGCCCCCGGCGGCGGGGTCAAACGGCCGGTCAGCGGCTCGCCCTGGCCGCGCGCAGACGGCAGCGTGTGCGCCGCCAACGAATAACTACGACCAGTGGAGTCGATAAATACCGCGTACTGATTCGAGCGCCCAGGTGCGGCGATCTTGAAGCCATCACCGGCTTTATACGACAGCCCCGTCGCATCAATGTCGTGACCCTTGGCGCAACGCACCCAGCCTTTCTCGGACACCACCACTGTCACCGGTTCGGTCGGCATCAGCTCGGTTTCGCTCAGGGCGCGAGCTTCGGCGCGGGCAACAATCGGCGAGCGGCGGTCGTCGCCGTACTTCTCGGCGTCAGCCAGAATTTCCTGGCGCACCAGTTTCTTCAGTTTGCTTTCGCTGCCGAGCAGGGCCAGCAACTTGTCGCGCTCCTTGGCCAGCTCATCCTGCTCACCGCGGATCTTCATTTCTTCGAGGCGCGCGAGCTGACGCAGGCGGGTGTCGAGGATGTAGTCGGCCTGAATATCGGTGAGGCCGAAGCGCTCCATCAGCACCGGTTTGGGCTGATCCTCGGTGCGGATGATATGGATCACTTCATCCAGATTGAGGAAGGCGGTGAGCAAGCCTTCCAACAGGTGCAGGCGCCTCTCAACCTTGTCCAGGCGGAACTGCAGGCGGCGACGCACGGTGTTGACGCGATACACAAGCCACTCGGTCAGCAGGGTGCGCAGGTCTTTCACCGACGGTTTGCCGTCCAGGCCAATCACGTTGGTGTTGACCCGGTAGCTGGACTCCAGCTCCGTGGTGGCGAACAGGTGGGTCATCAGCTCGTCGGCATCGACGCGGTTGGAGCGCGGAATGATGACGATGCGGCACGGGTGTTCGTGGTCCGACTCATCGCGCAGGTCGGCCACCATCGGCAGCTTCTTGGCCTGCATCTGCGCGGCGATCTGCTCCAGCACCTTGGCGCCTGAGACCTGATGGGGCAGCGCGGTGACCACGATATCGCCGTCTTCGACACGGTAAACGGCGCGCATACGCACCGAGCCCTTGCCGGTTTGGTAGAGCTTGAGCAGGTCGCTACGCGGGGTGATGATCTCCGCTTCGGTCGGGTAATCCGGGCCGAGAATATGCTCACAAAGCTGCTCGACCGTGGCGTTCGGCTCATCCAGCAAACGAATACAAGCAGCCGCAACCTCACGCAGGTTATGCGGCGGCACGTCGGTGGCCATGCCCACGGCGATACCGGTGGTGCCGTTGAGCAGGATATTCGGCAGGCGCGCTGGCAGGGTGGCCGGCTCATTCATGGTGCCGTCGAAGTTCGGCACCCAGTCCACGGTGCCCTGGCCCAGTTCGGTGAGCAGCACCTCGGCATAACGCGACAGACGCGCCTCGGTGTAGCGCATGGCGGCGAAGGACTTCGGGTCATCCGGCGCACCCCAGTTACCCTGCCCGTCGACCAGGGTGTAGCGGTAGCTGAACGGCTGCGCCATCAGCACCATGGCCTCGTAGCAGGCGCTGTCGCCGTGCGGGTGGAATTTTCCGAGCACATCACCAACGGTACGCGCCGACTTCTTGTGCTTGGAATCCGCATCAAGGCCCAGCTCGCTCATGGCGTAGATGATGCGCCGCTGCACGGGTTTGAGGCCGTCGCCAATATGCGGCAAGGCGCGGTCCATGATCACGTACATGGAATAGTTGAGGTAAGCCTGCTCGGTAAAATCGGCAAGAGAACGGCGTTCAACGCCGTCCAGGCTCAAATCGAGGGAGTCGCTCATGCGTGCCTCATTGCAAAGTGGATGGCTGCGAAACGGATTGCGGCGCGATCGACTGGCGCA
>CAMCJM010000088.1 GCA_945874835.1 Pseudomonas synxantha
CGTCGTGGAGTGCCTGTTCGGCAAACTGAAGCATTACCGGCGGATTGCTACGCGTTTTGAGAAAAAGGCCAGTCATTTCAAGTCTATGCTGGCCTTCGCTGCAACCCTGTTGTGGCTCCGCTGATACGTCAACAGAACCTAGCGAAATGACCGGTCACGATCTACCGAAACAGCCGGTCACGGTGGGCCGAAATACGCAGCCGGAGATGTTCAGCACCGGCTTTTCCATGGATTCCGCCGCTCTGGCTGAGCCCGAGGGCGGCCCGACCAGTCAGTGGCTGCGTGAGCAGGCTCAGGCGCTGCAAACCGTCGTGACCGGCAGCCTGATTATCCAGGCGGCTGATGGCTCTTACCGCAACCGCCTGCTCTGGGCGCGCCCGGATGGCTCGGTGGCGCACTACGACAAACGCCATCTGTTCCGCATGGCGGGCGAGCACAAACACTACAGCGCGGGCGAACAGCAGGTGCTGCTCGAGGTGAAGGGTTGGCAGGTGCGTCCGCTGATCTGCTACGACCTGCGCTTTCCGGTGTGGAGCCGTGATGCAGAAAACACTGACCTACTGCTCTACACCGCCAACTGGCCGGCCGCGCGACGCCATCATTGGAACCGCCTGCTGCCAGCGCGGGCCATCGAAAACCTCTGTTACGTGGCTGCAGTGAATCGCATCGGCGAGGACGGCAAAGGCTACGCCTACAGTGGCGACACGCAGGTGCTGGATTTCCAGGGTGAACCGCTGCTTGAGCCAGGTGATGCCGATGGTGTGTTTCGCGTCACGCTCAGCGCCGCTGAGTTGGCCGCTTACCGCGCGCGTTTTCCAGCTTATCTGGATGCGGATGATTTTGTCTTGAAGTAGCCCGCCCCGTATCGGCTCGGTTATTTTTTAGCTGTGCGCAGAAGCAACATTGGAACTGCACATACGCAAACGCCGGACATTGCCCGGCGTTATCGATTTCGGACTAAGGCTTAAGCCGCTTGTGCTTCGGCCTGTGCCAGCGCACGGTTCAGTGCGCTAAACAGCGCGCGGAAGCTGGCGGTGGTGATGTTTTCGTCGATGCCCACACCATGCAGAGCACGGCCACCGGCCACGCGCAGTTCGATGTAGGCGGCTGCTTTGGCGTGGGTGCCGGCACCGATGGCGTGCTCGCTGTAGTCCATGATTTCCACGTCCACTGGCAAGCCGGCGACCAGCGCCTCCAGTGGGCCTTTGCCAATGCCACGCCAGTGTTGGGTTTCCCCGGCATGGTTGACCTCAACGTCCACCGCGCTGGTACCGTTTTCTTCCTGCAGGCGATGGCCTTTCAGGGCGTAGGGCGCGGTGGCTTGCAGGTACTCGGTTTCGAGCAGCTGATAAATCTGCGCGGCGCTCATTTCCACGCCGAGGCGGTCGGTTTCCTTCTGCACCACCTGACTGAACTCGATCTGCATGCGGCGCGGCAGGTTGATGCCGTATTCCTGCTCGAGCAGGAAGGTGATGCCGCCTTTGCCGGACTGGCTGTTAACGCGAATTACCGCCTCGTAATCGCGGCCAATATCGGCCGGGTCAATCGGCAGGTACGGTACTTCCCAAACCGCGTCAGCCTTCTGCTGAGCGAAGCCTTTGCGGATCGCATCCTGGTGCGAGCCGGAGAACGCGGTATGCACTAAATCGCCGACATAGGGATGGCGCGGGTGCACCAGAATCTGGTTGCAGTCTTCGACCACCTTGCGCACCGCGTCGATGTCGGAGAAGTCCAACTCAGGGTTGATGCCCTGGGTGTAGAGGTTCAGCGCGACTGTTACTAAGCAGACGTTGCCGGTGCGCTCGCCGTTGCCGAACAGGCAGCCCTCGACGCGATCCGCGCCCGCCATGACGGCCAGTTCGGTGGCCGCGACGCCGGTGCCGCGGTCGTTGTGGGTGTGTACGCTGAGCAACACGCTGTCGCGACGGTCAACATGGCGGCCGAACCACTCGACCTGGTCGGCGTAATTGTTCGGCGTGGCGCACTCGATGGTCGCTGGCAGATTGAGGATCAACTTGTTGGCCGGGGTCGGTTGGAATACGCCAATAACGGCGTTACACACTTCAACGGCGAAGTCGATTTCGGTGCTGCTAAACACTTCCGGCGAATACTCGAAGCCCCACTGGGTGTCCGGCTGGGCGGCAGCCAGGCGAGTGATGATTTTCGCCGCGTGGGTGGCGATCTCGATCACACCGGCTTTGTCCTGGTTAAAGACAATCTTGCGAAAGCTCGGCGCGGTGGCGTTGTAGTAGTGGACGATGGCCTTTTTGGCCCCTTTGAGTGACTCGAAGGTGCGGGTGATCAGGTCTTCGCGCGCCTGGGTCAGCACCTGAATGGTCACATCATCCGGGATATGCCCGCCTTCGATCAGCTCGCGGACAAAATCGAAGTCAGTCTGCGAAGCGGACGGAAAGCCCACTTCGATTTCTTTCAAGCCCACGGCCAGCAGGCACTTGAAGAAGCGCATCTTCTTCTCGGCGTCCATCGGCTCGATCAGCGATTGGTTGCCGTCGCGTAAGTCAGTGGACAGCCAGATGGGTGCCTTATCGATGATTTTGTCCGGCCAGGTGCGGTCTGGAATCTGGATTTGGGTGAATGGACGGTACTTGTTGGATGGGTCTTTAAGCATGCTCATGGGGTAATCCTTTTAGCGCGGCGGCAATCAGCGAGCCGGGCGGAATTTGCAGAAAGGTGGGGGCGGCAGCGGCATTAGCCACGTAGTCGCTGGCTGACCAAACAGAGCGTCTGGTGTTGGCGCAGCAGAATGAGGGTTTTGTGCATATTCATAGCGTCAACCCTAGCCAGCGAGGTTAAAGCGTGCAACCCTGTGTGAAAAATTGGTGATTAATAGCGGTTTTTTGCGGCTGGTGCGATTTTTTTTTCGTGTTCGTGCTTGCCGCTTAGCGTGGATTGCGCAGTGTCGGGCCGTCAGCGAAGTAGCTGCCGCGCCATGTGATCAACCTCGCGTGGCAGCGATGTGTTGTCGTTAAGCGGTTAGGGTTTAAACGCGCCAATAAAAATCGCCGGGTCGACACGGGCGTCGTTCAGGCTCACGTTCCAGTGTAGGTGCGGCCCGGTGGCTCGGCCGGTGGCGCCGACTTTGCCGAGGTGACCGCCACGGGGGATCTCATCACCGAGTTTTACGTCGATGGCCGAGAGGTGGCAGAACATGCTGATCAGCCCTTGGCCGTGGTCGAGAAACACGGTCTTGCCATTGAAGAAGTAGTCGCCAATCAGGATCACCTTACCAGCGGCTGGCGCTTTGATCGATGTGCCGGTATTGGCGGCAAAATCCAGCCCGGAGTGCGGGTTGCGC
Organism: Pseudomonas synxantha; assembly: GCA_945874835.1. Taxonomy (GTDB): domain Bacteria; phylum Pseudomonadota; class Gammaproteobacteria; order Pseudomonadales; family Pseudomonadaceae; genus Aquipseudomonas; species Aquipseudomonas synxantha_B. The sequence goes on from CAMCJM010000088.1 coordinate 3,317, forward strand.
TCTTCACCATTAAAGAAGCGGCGCAGGCCGAAGGGGCTGGACAGCGGGCCCTTAACCGGCCTGTCGAACAGCAGGTTACTCGGCTGGCGGGCGCTGAACTGCTGGTAGGCGCGGGTTTGTTCGGCCAGTTCGCGCTCGATGCGTTTCAGGTTGGCGGCGTTTGGGTTGACCTGCTGCGGGTTCTTAAGGGTGATGCGTTGTTCGACGTAATGCTTGTTGCCCACCTGAAAGCTCAGCGTCTGGCTGTCGTTAACGCTGATCTGCTGGTTGCCGGGTTTGACGCTGAGTGGGATGCCGACGATGGCGATCCAGCGCTGCTGATCTTCATGGATCACCAGCACCGGTTTGTTTTGATAGCGCACACTGGGGGCGCTGGTGTCGGGTCCCAGATCGACTACGGCCACGCCGCCGGGCACCGGCTTGTTCAGTAGTCGGCTGATAAAGCCTTCGGCGTGGACGGGCAGGGCGAGGCAGAGCAGGGTGAGTAGAGTAAATAGGCGCATTGAATATCCGTAGGGTGGAAGCGCGAAGCGTATCCACCGCTTTAAAAGATAAATCGAAAAGGTCAATCGAGCAGCGAAAGGGTAACCGGCTGCACATGGTTGTCTTCGACCCGCACATCCAACTCGCCGTTGCCCAGGCGCGCCTTCAGGCGTTGGCCGGGTTGGGTGTCGGCAGCGTTACGAATCGCCCGTCCGCGCTCATCCAGCAGAATGCTGTAACCACGCCCCAGCGTTGCCAGTGGGCTGACCGCATGCAGCGTTTGCACCTGACTGTGCAGTTGCAGGCGGCGCGCCTTAAGGCCCTCGCGCATGCTACGTTGCAGACGCTCGGCCAGGGCCTGCAGGCGTTGGTCGAGCAGCTTGAGGTTGCGCTCCGGGTGCAGGCTAAGCAGTCGGGTTTGCAGGTGGCTCAGGCGTTCACGGCGGTTCTTCAGTTGGCGCTCAAAGGCCCGGCTCAGGCGCATGTCCAGGTCATCGATACGCTGGGCGTGTTGACGCAGGCGTTCACCCGGGTGGCGCAGACGCCGCTGCAAACCCTCCAGGCGCATGCGTTCGCGCTCCAGGCGGTGTTGCATGCGCAGGTTCAGGCGGCGCTTGAGAGTAAAAAGGCGCTGTACCAGTTCGCTGCTATCAGGGGCCAGCAGTTCTGCCGCAGCGGACGGTGTGGGCGCACGCACGTCGGCGACGAAATCGGCGATGGAAACGTCGGTCTCATGGCCCACGGCGCTGACGATCGGTGTTTTGCAGGCGGCAATCGCGCGGGCTACCGGCTCCTCGTTAAAGCACCAGAGGTCTTCCAGTGAGCCGCCACCACGGGCCAGGATCAGCGCATCAAAGCCTTTTGCATCGGCAATGCCGAGGGCGCGGACGATCTGTGCGGTGGCTTCGCGGCCTTGCACGGCGGTGGGGATCAGGGTCAGCTCGACCTGCGGCGCGCGGCGGCGGAACACGCTGATGATGTCGCGGATCACCGCGCCAGTTGGCGAGCTGATAATTCCGATGCGTTTCGGGTGAGCCGGCAGGGCGACTTTGGCGTCGGCGGCGAACAGTCCCTCAGCACTGAGTTTTTCCTTCAGTGCTTCGAAGGCCAGGCGCAGCGCGCCGTCGCCGGCCGGCTCCACCGCATCGAGAATCAGTTGGTAATCGCCGCGACCCTCAAACAGCGAGACCTTGCCGCGCACTTTAACTGCTAAGCCATCACGCAGGGCCTGCCGCACCTTGGCCGCGTTCTGCCGGAACAGTGCGCAGCGCACCTGAGCCTGGCTGTCTTTAAGGGTGAAGTAGAGATGCCCGGATGCCGGTTTGGCCAGGTTGGAAATTTCCCCCTCGACCCAAATGCCGCCGAAGACATCTTCCAGCAGCAAGCGGGCGCGGTTGTTCAATTGGCTGACGCTGAGCACCTCGCGGTCGAGGTTCAGGCGTTGGAACGGGTCTTTAATCATGGGGTGGCATAGTAAAGGCTTTACCCGATCGGCCATAGTGGATTGGCCTTGACCCTTTGCGTGCGGCCATTAAGCTGCGCGCCTTCAACGTAAACCGAGTTCTGATATGAGTGAGCAGCAGGCCATCATCGTGCCGCAAATTTCCAGCTTTCCCGGCCACGAGGCGCGGGCGCGGTTGATCGTGCGCTGTCTGGTCAAACAAAACATCATCGAAGAGCAACTGAGCACCTGTGGCCGCACCTTTAAGCGCATGGGCTATGGGATTGCCGAGGGCGCGCGGCGGGTGGTCGAACGGCCTGAGTCGCTGCCGTTTGGGCAGACGGTGCATGGCCTGGAGATCATCTACAAGCGCTGCATTTATACGCCTACGGCGGGATTTTTAGAGGAAGCGGGTTGCCCTGAATGTCGGCGCGAGGTCGGTGAACGGTTATTCGACAGTTTGGAAGACTGGATGCCGGGGCATACCGATAACTTCACCTGCCCGCTGTGTGGTCATGAAGACGACATCAACGGCTTTCTGTTTCTGCAGCCCTGTGGCTTTTCTAATCTGGGTTTTATCTTCAATAACTGGGCGGATGCGGGTTTCAAACAGAGCTTTGTCGATGAGTTCGCCGCTCGCTTGGGTTATCCGGTGTCCGTGGTGCGAGTCGAGTTATAGGGGGCGGCGGGCTCTCGGCAAAGGATTGGCTGGTTAAGCAATAGTTTGCGTTGAGTGCAGGGGGGCGTCTGAGTATAATGGCGCGCTTCCAATTTCCCGCCCGGGAGCCCCCGCCATGCTGCGTATCAGTCAAGAAGCTCTTACCTTCGACGACGTTCTACTTATTCCAGGTTATTCCGAAGTTCTGCCCAAGGATGTCAGCCTTAAAACGCGCTTGACCCGTGGCATTGAGCTGAATATCCCGCTGTTGTCCGCTGCGATGGACACTGTGACCGAAGCCCGTCTGGCCATTGCCATGGCGCAAGAAGGCGGCATCGGCATCATCCACAAAAACATGACGCCCGAGCAGCAAGCGGCCGAAGTACGCAAGGTCAAGCGTTATGAATCGGGTGTGGTCAAAGACCCGATCACCATTGAGGCCGATGCCACGGTGGGCGATCTGTTTGACCTGACCCGTCAAAACAACATCTCCGGCGTGCCGGTGCTGCACCACGGTGATCTGGTCGGCATCGTCACCAGCCGTGACGTTCGCTTTGAAACCAACATGGCCGCCAAAGTGCGCGACGTGATGACGCCTAAAGAGCGTCTGGTTACTGTCAAAGAAGGCGAAGACACACAGGTGGTGCGTAAGCTGCTGCACAAGCACCGCATCGAGCGCGTGCTGATCGTCGATGACCAGTTCCGCCTCAAAGGCATGATGACCGTCAACGACATCGAAAAAGCCAAAGCCTACCCGCTGGCCAGCAAAGACGATCAAGGTCGTCTGCGTGTGGGTGCGGCCGTGGGCACTGGTGCTGACACCGAAGATCGCGTGGCAGCTCTGGTCAATGCCGGTGTTGATGTGATCATCGTTGACACCGCCCACGGTCACTCCAAAGGCGTGATCGATCGCGTGCGCTGGGTTAAACAGAACTTCCCGCAGGTACAGGTCATCGGCGGCAATATCGCCACCGGCGCAGCGGCGTTGGCCCTGGCTGAAGCCGGTGCGGATGCGGTCAAGGTCGGTATTGGCCCAGGCTCGATCTGCACCACGCGCATTGTTGCCGGTGTGGGTGTGCCGCAAATTTCTGCAGTGGCTAACGTTGCCGCCGCCCTGGCTGGCACCGGTATCCCGTTGATTGCCGACGGCGGCATCCGCTTCTCGGGTGACCTGTCCAAAGCCATTGTTGCCGGTGCGTCCGCTGTCATGATCGGTTCGATGTTGGCCGGTACTGAAGAAGCGCCGGGCGAAGTTGAACTGTTCCAGGGGCGTTCCTACAAAGCCTACCGTGGCATGGGTTCGCTGGGTGCCATGGCGCAAGCGCAGGGTTCTTCCGACCGTTACTTCCAAGATTCTTCGGCCGGTGCCGAGAAGCTGGTGCCGGAAGGTATCGAAGGCCGTGTGCCGTACAAGGGCGCGATGGGTGCCATCGTTCACCAGTTGATGGGTGGCCTGCGCGCCTCCATGGGCTACACCGGTTGCGCGACCATTGAAGAAATGCGCAGCAAGCCGGAGTTTGTGCGCATCACCGGCGCGGGTATGGCCGAGTCGCATGTGCACGATGTGCAGATCACCAAAGAGGCCCCGAATTACCGGGTAGGCTGATTGCTGATCAGTTGATATGAAGCACGGGGCTGCCGCTGTTTTTACAGGGCAGCCCCGCGTTATTTGTGAATTCCGCTACGAGAGACGGCCATGGCTCATCAAGACATCCACGCTCACCGCATCCTGATTCTGGATTTCGGCTCCCAGTACACCCAGTTGATCGCCCGTCGCGTACGCGAAATCGGTGTGTATTGCGAGCTGCACCCGTTCGACATGAGCGATGAGGACATTCGCGCCTTCGCCCCGCGCGGCATCATCCTCGCCGGTGGCCCTGAGTCGGTGCATGAAGCCGGTAGCCCGCGTGCGCCGCAGGCGGTGTTTGATCTCGGTGTGCCAGTCTTGGGTATTTGCTACGGCATGCAGACCATGGCCGAGCAGTTGGGCGGCAAGGTGCAAGGTTCGGACGTGCGCGAGTTTGGCTACGCCCGTGTTGATGTGGTTGGTAAAGGCCGCCTGCTGGCTGGCATTGAAGACCACGTTGATGTGGACGGTGTGTTGGGTCTGGATGTGTGGATGAGCCACGGTGACAAGGTCACGGCCATGCCGCAGGGCTTTAGCATCCTGGCCAGCACCCCGAGCTGCCCGATTGCCGCCATGAGCGACGATGCCCGTGGCTACTACGGCGTGCAGTTCCACCCGGAAGTGACGCACACCAAGCAAGGCGGCCGTATTCTGTCGCGCTTTGTGCTGGAAATCGCCGGTTGTGAAGCCCTGTGGACCGCCTCCAACATCGTTGAAGATGCCATCGCCAATGTGCGTGCCCAGGTCGGCAGCGCCAACGTGCTGCTCGGTTTGTCCGGTGGCGTGGATTCCTCGGTGGTTGCCGCATTGCTGCATAAGGCCATTGGCGATCAGCTGACCTGTGTGTTCGTCGACAACGGCCTGCTGCGTTTGCACGAAGGTGAGCAAGTGATGGCCATGTTCGCTGAGAACATGGGTGTCAAAGTGATCCGCGCCAATGCCGAAGAGCAGTTTCTCGGCAACCTGGCCGGCGAAGCCGACCCGGAGAAAAAGCGCAAAATCATCGGCCGCACCTTTATTGATGTGTTCGATGCCCAGGCCAGCAAGCTGGACAATATCCAGTTCCTCGCCCAAGGCACCATTTACCCGGACGTGATCGAGTCGGCTGGCGCGAAAGGCGGCAAGGCCCACGTGATCAAGAGCCACCACAACGTCGGCGGCCTGCCTGAGGAAATGAACCTCAAACTGGTCGAACCGCTGCGCGAACTGTTCAAAGACGAAGTGCGCAAGATCGGCCTGGAGCTGGGCTTGCCATTCGATATGGTCTACCGCCATCCATTCCCCGGCCCGGGCCTGGGCGTGCGCATCCTCGGTGAAGTGAAAAAGGAATACGCCGACATCCTGCGTCGTGCGGATCACATCTTCATCGAAGAGCTGCGCAAGGCCTACTGGTACCACAAAACCAGCCAGGCATTTGTGGTGTTCCAGCCGGTGAAGTCGGTGGGCGTGGTTGGTGACGGCCGCCGTTACGCCTGGGTCGTCGCCCTGCGCGCGGTGGAAACCGTGGACTTTATGACCGCCCGTTGGGCGCACCTGCCTTACGAACTGCTGGAAACCGTCAGCGGCCGCATCATCAATGAGATCGAAGGCATTTCGCGCGTCACCTACGACGTGTCGAGCAAGCCGCCAGCGACCATTGAGTGGGAGTGATGGGGTGTCTGGCATTGACCGGCACCATCTGGCAATGAACACCCTGAAGCCCGCATAATTGCGGGCTTTTGGTTTTTTGTATCTGGCCAGTTCTGGCTCACAGAATTGGCTGTTTTGTTACGGCACCTAGCTGATGCGTTTGGCGCGAGTGAGCAGGCTCAAGACGTTTAGCGCAAGCTGAACCAGCCACCGATTCATCGCGCAGGGCGCTGATGACCTGTCATTCCATCGTAATCGGTCATGGTATTGTCGGTGTGCTTGTATCTGATAGGGATCGATTTCAGTAAGTGGCCGTGGCGTTCAGAAACGATGGTTGATTAGACGCTGGCTGTTGCGAGGCATGTACCTGCCAGAAACGAACTGGACCTGCTAGAGTCCCCACCTTTTTCAATGTCCGGCAATTACCAATGAGTAAACGGTCCGGCTATGCCAGCGTCTCGACAGGCGACCAAAGCCTAGGCCAGTAGCGTGTCGCGCTGCGGTTAGCACGGATCGCAGAACGTTATCTGCAAGGTCTCCCGGACAAATTTTCAAGATGGCTCCCCGCCGCGATGTGGCGCAAGATTGCGGGGCCGTCAGCATATGAGGAACGATGATGCTAAGTCTGCCACTAAAGCATTCAGGGGACCGATCCGTTGTCTTCGCAGAAGGGGCGCAGTGGGTTCGCGCAGACTTTCATCTGCACACTCGAGCAGACCGAGAATTTAGTTTTACGGGCGTTGACAACTTCTACAACAGCAACTACGTAGATGCGTTGGAGCATGCGAACATTCGGTTGGGCGTCATCACCAATCACAATAAATTCGACTTCGAAGAGTTCAAAGCGCTGCGCAAAACGGCTCAGAAGAGAGGCATTGCGCTGCTGCCAGGCGTCGAGTTGTCGGTCAACGACGGGGCTAATGGCATCCACACGCTCGTTGTGTTCTCAGACGAATGGATTGATGAGCACGATCACATCAATCCATTCCTGACAAGCGCATTCTTAGGCAAAACACCTGCGCAGTACGAGCAGGAGAACGGCCGTTCCTCATTGTCACTTCTGGATACGATCCAGAACCTGGAAAGCTATCACCGCGACTTCTTTCTCGTCTTTGCCCATGTCGAAGCATCGAGTGGCCTGTGGGCGGAGCTGGATGGCGGCCGACTCACTGATTTGGTGCAAAACGAATTCTTCCGGCGCAGAACGCTGGCATTTCAGAAGGTACGCACGCATGACGGTGCAGGCAAAGACAAACCTTGCCGCACTAAGATTCAACGCTGGCTGCAAAACTGGTACCCCGCCGAAATCGAAGGCAGCGACCCCAAGTGCATCGATGAAATTGGTCGGGGCAAAACCAGCTACTTGAAACTGGGTGAGCTGTCCTTCGGTGCGGTGAAGTTTGCCTTGGGTGATCCCGCTGCACGGGTGGCTTCGGAGCGGCCCAAACATCAGGCGTCGCACATTCGCAGCATCCACTTCGACGGTGGCATCCTCGACGGGCAGACGTTGCACTTCTCCTCTGAACTCAACACGCTCATCGGAATCCGAGGCAGTGGCAAGTCGTCCATCCTTGAGGCAGTATGCTACGCCCTCGACATTCCGCGAGGCGAAAAAGCGCAGGACACTAAATACAAGGATGAGTTGATCCGCCACACCCTCGGCAGCGGCGGCAAGGTGACGCTGACGGCCTGCGATGTATACGGGCAGGAATTCACCATCTCCCGCATCTTCCGCGAAACGCCTAACGTTTATCTGGGTGGTAAGTTGCAGCCCGGCGTGTCGATCCGGGAGACCGTACTGCGCCGCCCGATCTATTTCGGACAGAAGGACCTTTCCAGCACTGGCGAAGGCTTTGAGACCGATCTGGTAGAAAAGCTGGTCGGCGAAAAGCTTCGGATGCGGCGCGAAGAAATCGAAACTCAACGCCTGCGCGTGCGCGCAGCTGCTCAACGCTGGCTTGAACTCAGTAATGCCGCCGAGCTCAAGCGTGACTCCGAGACCCAACTCAACGATGCCAACTTCCGCCTGAGCAAGTTCGCGGAGCATGGCGTCGCCGGCAAGCTCCAAAAGCGCCTAGGCTTCCAGCAGGACGCAAATGCGCTCGCGCGCATGGAGGAGCGGACAGGCAACTTCATCCTCGCCTTGAGCGGCCTGATTGCTGAGCACGAAGACGAACTGCGCAACGCGACGAGCTACGTGTCCAAGCAGAATTCAGACTTTTTCGCGGCTTACTACGCCGAATTTTCCAACCTCGTTGCCAAGCTCGATCAGCTCAAGCAGGTCGAACAGGAGGTGCGCGTTATTGCTGATCGCCTCAAGACCAAGCAGGGTGAGTTTGAAGGCGCAAGCAATAGCCTTCAGGAGGAGTTCGCACAAGTCGAGCGGCAGTTGGCCCAGGAACTCAAACAAACCGGTATGACCGCCATCCAGCCGGACGATTTCCTAACCCAGCAACAGCGCAAAACCAAGGCGGAGCAAATGCTGGAGGCGTTGGCCAAGCAGGAATCACAGCAGGCCAGCATTCGCGATGCGTTGTTTACCGAAATCGACAAGCTCAATGAGCTTTGGCTGCGCGAATTCAACACCATCAAGACGGAACTGGATCGCGTGAACGCTGGCCACACTGCCTTGCAGATCGAAGCCGACTTCAAGGGCGACAAGGAAGCGGCCATGAGCTTCATGCAGCAGCTTTTCAAGGGCAGTAACATCCGTGAAACCACCCTGCGGGCGGTCATGGAGGACTACGCTGATTTCGGCGGCCTCCTACGTGACCTGCCAGGAGCGTTGTCCAAGGCAGGCAGCACTCCCGAGGTCTTCGAGAAGACGTTCATGCAAAACCTGGCCGAGTTCATCACCAAGCAAGTGCCCAACCACTTCGTGATCCGCTATCGCGGCAAGGAGCTGAAGCACCATTCGCTCGGGCAGCGCGCCTCGGCGCTGCTGTTGTATGTACTTAGCCAACGGCAGAACGATGTGATCATCATCGATCAGCCAGAAGACGATCTAGACAATCAGACCATCTATGACGACGTCATTAAGCTGTTGCGTGAGATGAAGCCTTACGCCCAATTCATCTTCGCCACTCACAACGCCAATTTTCCTGTGCTGGGTGACGCCGAGCAGGTGCATGCCTGCCAGTACCAGGATGAGAAACTTGCAACAAAAAGCGGCAGCATTGATGCCCGTCCGGTGCAGGAGGCCATCATCAACATAATGGAAGGAGGCCAGGAAGCCTTCAATCGTCGCAAAGAGGTGTACAACCTATGGAATCCACAGAGCTGATTGATCTGCTCTCACGGGGCGAGGACAGCCGTCAGCAGTTCAAGGCTGACATGACCAATGCCGATGGCTTGGCGGCCGAGATTGTCGCCTTCAGCAACACATTAGGCGGGCGCATATTCATCGGCGTTAACGATGATGGTTCGGTACGCGGCCTGTCCGGTGCCGACTTGGCTCGCCTCAATCAACTTGTCGCCAATGCGGCTTCTCAGAACGTTCGCCCCGCTGTAAATCCGTTGACCGACAACGTGCCGCACCCAAATGGCACGGTGATGGTGGTCTCTATTCCTGAAGGCATCAGCAAGCCTTACATGGATAAAAACGGTGCTATCTGGGTGAAGAACGGCTCAGACAAGCGCCGTGCAACCTCGCGTGAGGAGCTTCAGCGCCTGTTCCAGCAGGCCGGCTTGGTGCATGCAGACGAAACTCCCGTTGCGGGCCTGAGCGCGGGCGATGTGGACCTGCCCTATTTCGAAGCCTTCTTCGAACAGCAATTTGGCGAGCCGCTCGCCGGGCACAACCAGCCAATGCCGCAATTGTTGACCAACATGAATTTGATGAGCCAAGGTCAGCTGAATGTGGCTGGTAGCCTGCTGTTTGCCAAGACGCCGCAATACTCGCTGCCTGCATTCATCGTCAAGTCTGTTGCCTTTGTCGGTAACCAGATTGAAGATGATCGATACATTGACAGCCGCGACATTACTGGAAAGCTGTCTGATGTGTTCCAGCAGACGCTAGGCTTCATCATTGCCAACACCCGCGCCCCGCAGGGTGAGCAAGGATTCAACTCCCAAGGTCAGGCCGAAATTCCTCGCGTCGTATGGGAAGAGTTGGTCGCCAACGCTCTAATCCACCGTGACTACTTCATTAGCGCTCCAGTGCGCGTACTGGTCTTTGCGGATCGTGTCGAGATCATCAGCCCTGGACATCTGCCCAACAACTTGACCATAGAAAATATCAAGGCCGGCAATTCCAATATGCGTAATCCCATTCTGGCTTCTTTTGCCACGAAGCTCTTACCTTATCGCGGCTTGGGAAGTGGTTTACTGCGAACCCTGCGGGCATGGCCTCAGATCGAACTCATCGATGATCGTGGCGGTAATCTGTTCAAGGTCATTGTGGTGCGGCCCAATATGCTGGAGGCGACCGGATGATTGATTTTTTGTATGGTGTTTTTCATGGCTTTTGGCGATTCGCATCGACGGAAGTACCGTTCCAGCTGACGTTTTTTACTCCCTGAATTCAACTCATAAGTGCAACGCTCACCCCTGCATACACTTCGTACGGTGTCTTCCAGCCCAAGCGTTTGCGTGGTCGTAAATTGATCTTCGCAACGACCCGATTCACGCTTTCCACCGTCAGCTGTGAAACAGCGTGGAAAACTTTCCAGATTCCGGGGGTAAACAGCGTCCAATAGTTTCCACCCCGGTGTGTGCAACCATTCGGTC
>CAMCJM010000089.1 GCA_945874835.1 Pseudomonas synxantha
CATCGCCGCTAAAGCGCCTCCCACAGGTGGTTGTTGCTTGCTGCAAGTACCTGCCATGCCAAGGGTTGTGGGAGGGGCTTTAGCCGCGACCGGCAGTCGACGCCGCTGGGCTTCGCTACGCTCAGCGCCAACCTACGAACTGCACATAACGCATGACCGTAGATTGGGTTGAGGAGCTTGCGACGAAGCCCGACACGAAATAGCGCCACCTTATGAATTTATCGCCGCTAAAGCGCCTTCCACAGGTGGTTTGTTGCTTGCTGCAAGTACCTGCCATGCCAAGGGTTGTGGGAGGGGCTTTAGCCGCGACCGGCAGTCGACTCCGCTGCGCTCAACGCCAACCTACGAACTGCACATAACGCATGACCGTAGGTTGGGTTGGGGCGCCTGCGACGAAGCCCAACACGAAATAGCGCCCACCTTGCGCATTTATCGCCGCTAAAAGATGGTTGTTGCTTGCGCAAAGCGCTGGGTGACCGCAAGCCTATGGCCTGGCTGTCACGGCCGCATAAAGTTGTAGTCGCGGTCGTCATCTAGGTTCTCGGCCAGAAACTGCAACTCGGCGGCTAAGTCTGCTGCTGTGCGCCCTGCACGGCTGCATTCGACTACGGCGCTGAGCAAAGCGCGCAAGGCCATCGCTTGATCGAACCCTTGAGCGTCAACCGCGTCGAGGCTGCGCTGTATTTCTTGCCTTGCCCATTGATGTACACCCATGTCGCGCCCTCCTTAAAGATGAAACAAGCATGGCGCGCGAACGACTCGCCGCGTTGATTTAGGTCAACCGAGGCGGGGCGATCACGCGGCTGATGGTGGCCTTATCAACGCGACCGATCATCGTCATTCCAGGGCGCTGCCAGGTAACGGGTGCGATTGAAGGTTTCCAGCCAGTCGGGATAAAACACCACCAGCGCCGTGACCAGCATGCCGTTGATAAAGGCTTCGGGAAAAATCACCAGCCAGAGGTAACCGACAAAATCCTCCAGCCAGGGCGGCATGGGGAACAGGCCATCAAGCCACAACACGGCGAACGCGGCGAGAATGCACACCAGCGCGGCCAGCGCCGCCGCAAAAAAACCGCTGAAGAAGATGTACACGAACAGATTGCGCGACTGCTTCTTCTCAACCCACAACGCACAGACTTCAGTGACCCACACCGGAATCACCACCAGCAGCACACCATTTACCCCCAGCGCGGCGAGGTCATGCCGGCCCAGCGCGAGCAGGCCCAGTTGTGCGACAAGCCCGGCGAGCATGGCCAGCGGCCAGTCCAACAGCAGCGCCACCACCGTCATGCCAATTAAGTGGTAGGACAGCCCCGAGTCAAAGTCGCGGCGCACCAACCACAGCACAAACAACGCCAGCGCCGTGCCGGCCAACAGGTGCTGACGGCGCTGGTCGCTGCACAACTCAACCCAAGGCGTTCGCCAGATCGCCCAACACAGCAATGGCAGGTAAATCAGCCAGCCCACGACTTGGCTGGTCGTTGAAAGCAGTTCTGCGGCAATCATCCCCATTCACTCCCATGCGCAAGGTGCTACCAGCAGTCTACAACCGCGCAGCAGCATCAGCGTAAGGTTCACGCGAGCGCGACTATGGGCCGCAGGCCAACGCGGATCGCACGGCGCCGGACACGGCCAAATAGAGAGGTTCCAAGTGCGTCATGGCCTGGGCTAAGCTGGGCCCATGGACGACTCTGATTACCTGCGCCTACTGACGCATCAAGCCGAACAGGCCAATGCCTTTCTCTCCAATGCCCGTAAGTGGGAGCGCGAGCGCTGGGTGTGTCAGCGCCTGCTGCAAGCCTTGAATGTCCCTCACCGACTGGACGAGTTCAGCGCTGCCAGCCATGAGCCGCCTGACGTGCTGTTTCGTGATGCCAGCTTTGAGGTGTTTTTTGTGCTGGATGAAGGCCGCCGCCTGAACGATGAATGGCGCGCAGAACTGGAACGCCGCCGCAGTGCGTTTTCCCTCAGCCAACTGGTACGGCGCGAAGCAAAACCCCGCCGCATTGGCGCAGGCGACCTGCAACAACGGCTGACGCCCACGCTGCGCAAAAAAGCGCACAACTATCAGGAGCGCGGGCTTGATTTGGGTGAGTTGGACTTGCTCGCCTACGTCAATCTCAAGCGCACCATACCCGACTTCAACAGCCACTTCCCACCGCCCACCGAATTTCTGCGCCAAGGTTGGCGCTCGCTCTCGCTAGTCGGCCCGACCTTTGCGCGCGTACTGTTCGCCCACCCCGATGCGCCAGATTTTCTGCGCAACAACCTGGGCCGCACCGTGCTGTTTGATGTGGGGATCAGCCTATGATGCCGCCGCCCGAGTTGCTGGCCAGCGTGCCGCAACAAGGCTGCGTGCGCTGGATGGGCGTGCGCCCGGATTCGCGTGCGCCGATGATCGAACTGGATGCCGTCGAGGCGCGCCGTGAAGCGGGCCTAACTGGCGATCACAGCCGACCGGGGCCGCGTAATGCAAGGCAAGTCACGCTGATTCAATTTGAGCACCTGGCCGTGATCAGCGCGCTGATGGGTCGCGCGGATGATCAGCCAATTACCCCAGCTGAGCTGCGTCGCAACATTGTGATCAGCGGCATCAACCTGTTCAGTCTCAAAGGTCGACGATTCCGGATAGGCCAGGCGATCTTCGAAACAACGGGCTGGTGCCAACCCTGCGCTAAGCTGGAGGAACGTCTTGGGCCTGGGACCTTCCAGGCCATGCGCGGCCACGGCGGAATTACCGCCCGTGTGTTGCACAGCGGCATTATTCGCCTAAATGACAGCCTGCGCGTTGAGCCTTTATAAGCCGCGCAGCTAGAATGCCACCCCTGCCAGCGAGGCCCCCATGTCCAGCCGCCTGAACCCTGATGATCAAAAACGTGTCGAGCAGTACCTGAGCGCTCCACAGCACCAGGTCGAGCGCCAGCCTTTTCGGCTCTGGCGTTTGCTGCTGATCATCCTGGTCGCGGTCATTGGCCTGGGCCTGCTAAGCCGTTTTCTGGGTCAATTGGTGCTATGAGCTGCCTGGCGCTCGCCCACATTGACTCACTGCCTTTTCTTAAAAGCCTTGTGAGCGTCTCATAATGACTCATCAAATCGTAATCGTCGGCGGCGGTGCCGGCGGCTTGAAGCTTGCTACCCACCTGGGTAGATCCTTAGGCAAGCGCGGCCAAGCCACTGTCACCCTGGTTGACGCTAACCTCACCCACATCTGGAAACCCCTTCTGCATGAAGTGGCGGCCGGCTCGCTGAACTCCTCCGGGGATGAACTGAACTACGTGGCGCAGGCCAAGTGGAATCACTTCGAGTTCCAATTGGGGCGCATGTGCGACCTCAACCGCGCCGAAAAACGTATCTCCTTGGCGGCTACAGTGGATGAAAACGGCCAGGTGCTGATGCCTGCCCGCACCCTGAGCTACGACAGCCTGGTGATTGCCGTGGGCAGCACCACCAATGATTTCGGCACCGAGGGCGCTGCCGAACATTGCCTGTTTCTGGACACCCGCGAGCAGGCGGAGCGCTTTCATCGGCAATTGCTCAACCACTACATGCGCGCTCACGCCAGCCAGAGCGAAACCACCGAGCGGATCAATGTTGCCATCGTTGGCGCGGGCGCAACGGGGGTTGAGTTGGCCGCCGAGTTGCACCATGCCGCACGCGAACTGGCCGCTTACGGGCTGGATAGCATTCGCCCGGAGAACATGCGCATCACCCTGATCGAAGCCGGTCCGCGCGTACTGCCCGCTCTGCCGGAGCGCATCGGTCGCCCCGTGCATAAAACCCTGGAGAAACTGGGCGTCACCGTGCTCACGGCCGCAGCGGTCAGCAAAGTCACCGCAGACGGCCTGCATACCGCGCAAGGCCAGGTCATCGCGGCGAGCCTAAAAGTTTGGGCGGCGGGTATTCGCGCACCGGAATTTCTACAGGGCTTGGACGGACTGGAGAGCAATCGCATCAACCAATTACAGGTGCGCCCCACACTGCAAACCACATTGGATGACAACGTGTTTGCCTTTGGCGACTGCGCCGCCTGCCCGCAACCCGGCAGCGAGGGCCGCAATGTGCCGCCGCGCGCACAAGCGGCGCATCAGCAAGCGTCCATGTTGGCTAAATCACTGAAGCTGCGTATTGAGGGCAAGCCATTGCTGGAATATCGCTACCGCGATTACGGCTCGCTGATTTCGTTGTCGACCTTCTCGGCGGTCGGCAACCTGATGGGCAACCTGACCGGCAGCGTAATGCTCGAAGGCTGGCTGGCGAGAATGTTCTACGTGTCGCTGTACCGCATGCATCAGGTGGCGCTGTATGGCGTTACCCGCACCCTGCTGATGATGCTTAGCGACCGCATCGGCAGAAGCACTGAGCCACGCCTCAAGCTGCACTGAGTTAGCCCTGCAAAGCATGTAGGAGCAGGGGACGCTCGGTTCCATGGCCGCGAAGCGATAATCGCAGCCATGGGCCGCTCCTAGATTTATTTTGAGCGCCAGAAAGATGAGCTCTATAAATCGCAGGCAATAAAAAACCGCACTAGGCGGTTTTTTTATCATTCAAGCATGCTTGAAATGGTGGGTCGTGTGGGACTCGAACCTACGACCAATTGGTTAAAAGCCAACTGCTCTACCAACTGAGCTAACGACCCAAAAATGGTCGGGGTAGGGGGATTCGAACTCCCGACATCCTGCTCCCAAAGCAGGCGCGCTACCGGACTGCGCTATACCCCGATGAAAGATTGGCTCCGCGACCAGGACTCGAACCTGGGACCCAATGATTAACAGTCATTTGCTCTACCGACTGAGCTATCGCGGAACTACTTGCTTCCTTCTCAGATTTCGCTTGGAGATTGTTGATCTCGTTTGCTGTTCTGAGGCGCGCAATTTTACGGTTCTACGCGAAGCTGTCAACCCCTTAAATTGCTTTTAGTACAATGATTTGCAGCTGCGTGACTGGCTGCTATATCTTCACTAGGTCTGTGTACATTGCAGGACGCATCAGCCGTAAGGCCCCAGCCAGGAAACTCCATGAGCAACCAGGGCATACCGCCAACTCCACCCACTACCGTGCAGACCCTTGCCAACCGAGGCATTCAGCCGCGATTTGGTGAGCTGGTGCAAAGCTGCCGAAAACTGGTGATGAACCGCCTGGCCGAACAACTGACCAGCGTCTTCGCGCAAGTGGACGACACACTGTTTGAATGCGCAGAAAAGGCCGAGAACAATCAGGTGCAAACCTTGTTCTTCGACAACATGCGCGAAATCCGCAAGCAACGTCCTTTAATAGAGCGCAGCTACCACCAGCAGATTGCCGGCAACTTCTCCGACTTCCTGGAGGGCAAGCTCAAGCCCGTACCGGTCAACAGCGCGCTCGACGCCGAGGAAATGGCCCTGGTGCAAAACGAGGATTACGAAGAAAGCCTGCAAGTCACCAATATGGTGAGCCGCGTTAAGGCGCGCTGCGCACAACCGTTGTTCGCCTTAGAGCAACGGTTGGCGCTGCTTAATAACGGCCAGAAGCTTGGCGAAGACATCAACCCCTTCGGCCCGCAGATGATTGCCCAGGCGTTCCGCGACGCGCTGGAGCCTAGCCCGTTTCCACTGCGTATAAAGGTCATCCTTTATACGTTGTTTGACACCCATGTCATGCAGAGCCTGGATGGCCTCTACGCGGCGCTCAATAAGCGCCTGATTGAGGCGGGCGTACTGCCCAATCTTAAGTTCACCGCACAACGCAACAACCAACCTGAGCGAGCAAAACCTGCGACTGGTGCAGCCGAGCAGCCAAGTGAACCTGCACCCAGCAGCCCCGCGCAGCCCGGCACTTTATTCACCCACCCCGGCAACCCGGCTTACAACACAACGACGAGTAACCTGAGCGGCCCGCCCCCCACCGACCCGCTGGAGTTGCTGGGCAGCTTGGCAGCCCTACTGGGCGAACACCGCCAGCGCGATATCGACGCGCCGTTACTGGGTGGTACGCGCAGCATTGCCAGCTTTGCCCCTGCGGATGCCACCAGCACCTACACAGCCACGGCACTGCTCGACGCACTCAACCGCATGCAACATCAGTCTGCCAATGATTTATCGCAGCGACTGCAACGGCCGCAACAAGTAGAAGGACTCAAGGCCGACCTGCAACAGCAACTGGAAACCTACAGCGCCTTGCCTGGACAGCAAAAGCTGTCCGATCAGGAAGCGGATGTAATCGACCTGGTCGGCATGTTGTTCGACTTCATTCTCGATGACGACAACCTGCCCGACAGTTGCAAGACCACCCTCTCGCACCTGCACACGCCCTACTTGAAAGTGGCGCTGCTCGATAAAGCTTTGTTTACCCAGCTCCACCACCCCGCACGTCGCCTGCTCAACGGCATGGCGCAGGCGGGCGTGCTGTACGGCGGCGAGGGTGACGAGCGCGGCCTGCTGGCTAAGATGCAGTGGGTTGTTGAACGGGTGATCCAGGACTTTAACGGCGACCTGCAACTGTTTGAGAGCCTGCTGGAGGAGTTCAACGAGTTCGTCGCCACCCTACGGCACAAAGTAGAGCTGCGCGAACGGCGCGCCGTAGAAGCCGCCAAAGGTCGTGACAAACTGCTCGGCGCCCGCCAGCACGCTGTTGAAGTGATTGCCACCAGCCTGGCAGACCGTCAATTGCCGAGCATTATTCGCAACTTCCTTGAGCTGACCTGGGCTGACGTACTGGTGTTCGTGCTGCTGCGTAATGGCGAGCGCAGCCCAGAATGGCAACGCGCCTGCGAAGCCGCCGAGCAACTGGCCTGGAGCGGCACCCTGCTCGACGAGGCTGGACGTGAACGCCTGCAAAAACTGCGCGTACCGCTACTGGAAGACCTGCGCAAGGGGCTCGAACTGCTTGGCGGTTACCACGAAGACGGCATCCGTCGCCTGCTGCAGGATTTAGTCGTCTGCCAACACGCCATCCAGGCCAAGCAACCCCAGGTTGCCGCACAACTCAAACCCACCCTGCCAGAAAGCCCACTGGGCGCAATGCTCGGCGAGGATGCCGCACTGGCCACTCAGGCCCCGCGCGAATCAACGCTCTCTGCCCGCGCCCAGGCGCTGGCCAAGGAGCTGGGGCATATCGAATTTGGCACCTGGTTTGAGTTCGTCAACGGCCAGCAGGTACGCATGCTGAAACTGTCTTGGTTCAGCCCGACGACCCGCAACTACATGTTTGTCGACCAGAGCGGGCAACGCGTGGCCATCAAGCCACTCACCCAACTGGCCACTGAAATGGAACAAGGGTTGGCGCGCATCGTCACCCCAGAGCGCGACGCACCGCTGGTAGACCGCGCACTCACTGCCATTTATTGCGTGCTGCAACGGTTCACCGGGCGCACAGCCAAGACACAAGAATAAGGAATGGATATGGAAGACGAACGTCGCCTGCACAGCCGGCATCATGCCGACGTGCAGCTAGAAGTCTTTGAACTGCACACAGGCCAACGCTTGGGGCGCGTGGTCGATTTGTCTGCGGACGGTTTTATGCTGTTCAGTGACACCCCGCAAGCAGCCGACGAACTGCTGGAGTGCCGCCTGGTCACAGAGCACGCCGTAGACGGCGTATGTGAGGTCACCCTCGGCGCTGATTGCTTGTGGAGCCGCCCAGGCGCTGACGGCCAGCACTGCTGGGCAGGCTTTCACATCATTGATCTCGCCGAAGATCAAGCCGCTGCTTTAGAGGTTCTGCTCAAGCATCTGTGACACCGCCCCACATAAAAACACCCCGGTCAGGCGAGCTGAACCGGGGTGTTTTTATTTCACAGACTGGCACTAAGACCGCAAAGGCCAACCGGTCGATTTCAGCGTTAAGCTGGACTGGCGGCCGCAGGAAGGGCTTTAGCCACGACAACGGAGTTGAAAACTCGCCGCCAAAGCGCCTCCCAACTACAGCCCCAAAGACTCAGAGCACGCCCTTACGCGAAGACAATCTCATCGCCTTCAATACGGCCAGTCACACTGCTGCCTGGAGCGAACTTACCCGACAGGATCAACTGCGCCAGCGGATTTTCGATCCAACGCTGCACGGCGCGCTTGAGCGGACGCGCGCCATAGATCGGGTCATAGCCGATGGCAATCAGCTTATCCAATGCCTCATCCGTCAGTTGCAAACTCAGCTCGCGCTCAGCCAGACGCTGACGCAAACGACCCAATTGGATCTGCGCAATGCCCGCGATCTGATCACGGGCCAGCGGCTCGAAAATCACCACCTCGTCGATCCGGTTGATGAATTCCGGCCGGAAGTGCGTACCGACCGCATCCATCACCGCCGCCCGCTGCGCTTCACGATCACCAACCAGCTCCTGAATCTGCGAGGAGCCTAGGTTGGAGGTCATCACCACCACGGTGTTCTTGAAATCTACGGTGCGGCCATGGCTGTCAGTTAGGCGACCGTCTTCCAGCACCTGCAGCAGCACGTTGAACACATCCGGGTGCGCCTTCTCCACCTCATCCAGCAGGATCACCGAGTAGGGTTTACGACGCACGGCTTCGGTCAGGTAGCCGCCTTCCTCATAGCCCACATAGCCGGGCGGCGCACCAATTAACCGGGCACCCGAGTGTTTCTCCATAAACTCGGACATGTCGATGCGCACCAGCGCCTCTTCAGTGTCAAAGAGGAATTCGGCCAGCGCCTTGCACAGCTCGGTTTTACCCACGCCGGTCGGGCCGAGGAAGAGAAACGAGCCGCTCGGCCGATTCGGGTCAGACAACCCCGCACGCGAACGGCGCACCGCGTTGGATACCGCCACCACGGCTTCGTTTTGACCGATAACCCGCTGATGCAGCAGGCCTTCCATTTTCAGCAGCTTGTCGCGCTCACCTTCAAGCATTTTGCTGACAGGGATTCCCGTCCACTTCGACACCACTTCGGCAATTTCTTCCTCGGTGACCTTGCTGCGCAACAACTGATTCTCGCTCTTGCCGTGCTGATCAACCATCTGCAGGCTGCGCTCCAGATCCGGAATAATGCCGTACTGCAACTCAGCCATTCGATTCAGATCACCCTTGCGCCGGGCAGCCTCCAGCTCCTGGCGCGACTGCTCGATCTTTTGCTGGATCTGCGCGGAGCCTTGCACTTCGGCCTTCTCGGCCTTCCAGATTTCTTCCAGATCAGCGTATTCGCGCTCAAGCCGGGCAATGTCTTCGTTGAGTTTGGCCAGCCGCTTGATAGCGGCTTCGTCGTCTTCTTTTTTCAGCGCCTGACCTTCCACCTTGAGCTGAATCAGACGGCGTTCCAAACGGTCCAGCACTTCCGGCTTGGAGTCGATCTCCATGCGAATACGGCTAGCCGCTTCGTCGATCAGGTCGATCGCTTTGTCCGGCAACTGACGGTCAGTGATATAGCGGTGCGACAGCTTGGCTGCCGCGATGATCGCGCCGTCAGTGATGGCCACCTTGTGGTGCACCTCGTAACGCTCTTTGAGGCCACGCAGGATGGCGATGGTGTCTTCTTCGCTCGGCTCATCGACCAGTACTTTTTGAAAACGGCGCTCAAGGGCGGCGTCTTTTTCAATGTACTGGCGGTATTCGTTAAGCGTGGTCGCGCCGACGCAATGCAGTTCACCGCGCGCCAGCGATGGCTTGAGCATGTTGCCCGCATCCATCGCACCTTCGCCTTTACCGGCACCGACCATGGTGTGCAGTTCGTCGATAAACAGAATGATCCGACCTTCCTGCTTGCTCAGCTCGTTAAGCACCGATTTCAAGCGCTCTTCAAACTCGCCGCGGAACTTGGCACCGGCAATCAACGCGCCCATGTCCAGCGACAGCAGGCGTTTATCTTTCAGGCCATCGGGCACTTCACCATTAACGATGCGTTGCGCCAGGCCTTCGGCAATCGCGGTTTTACCCACACCCGGCTCGCCAATAAGCACCGGGTTATTCTTGGTGCGGCGCTGCAATACCTGAATGGTGCGGCGAATCTCATCATCGCGACCAATCACCGGGTCGAGCTTGCCCTCCTCGGCGCGTTTGGTCAGGTCGACGGTGTACTTATCCAGCGCCTGGCGATTTTCCTCGACGTTAGGGTCATTCACCGCATCACCACCGCGCAGGTTGGTGACCGCGTTCTCCAACGCTTTACGGCTTACGCCCTGAGCAAGCAGCAGCTTGCCCAGCTTGGTGTTTTCATCCATCGCGGCCAGCAGCACCAGCTCGCTGGAGATAAATTGGTCGCCCTTTTGTTGCGAGAGACGGTCCGCCTGATTGAGCAGGCGCGCCAGATCCTGCGACAGGTTCACATCGCCCGACGGGTTCTGGATTTTGCCCAACTGATCAAGCTCTTTGCCCAGCGCAGCGCGCAGGCTGCTGACATCAAAACCAACCTGCATCAGCAGCGGTTTGATCGAGCCGCCCTGCTGCTCCAGCAGCGCTTGCATCAGGTGCAGCGGCTCAATAGCCGCGTGATCAAGGCCAACGGCCAACGATTGCGCACCAGAGAGCGCAAGTTGCAATTTGCTGGTTAAACGATCGATACGCATAGAAGTCAATCCTCGTGTGGAGGCAGGCCGGCGCACTGAATCGCGCCACTGCAGAAAAGCCTGCGGATGAAGAGTAGATGAGGACGATTGTGCGAGTTTCAAGCCGCACAACCTTGACCTGAGTCATTTGCTGACGCAGGGCCGCAGAAGCGGCCAATGTGGTTAGTTAGCCAGCCAGATTAGGCTAGCAAAGCGCCCGGTTTGCGCCGAACGGCGATAGGAATAAAAGCGTGAGTCACTAAATGTGCAGAAATCACCGCCATAGACAGCGACTACGCCGCGCGCCGCAAGACGAATGCGCGCCAGCTGATAGATGTCCGCCATAAACTTGCCCAAATTGTTGCTGGGCTGAAAGGCGACGGCCGCTTGTGCATGCTGGGCAACAAAGGCATCACGCACCTCGCCCCCCACTTCGAAGGCCTGCGGCCCAATTGCCGGACCCAACCAGACCAACACCTGATCGGCGGGTAACGCCAACTTGTCCAGGGTCGCTTCCAGCACACCGGCAGCCAAGCCGCGCCAACCGGCATGGGCAGCCGCCACACGACTGCCCGCGCGGTCACAGAACAACACAGGCAAGCAATCTGCCGTCATCACGGCGCAGGCAATACCGGGCTTTTGCGTCCAACTGGCATCCGCTTGCAGCACCTGCGTCGGCGTGGCTTCGACCACCACCACGCCATGCACCTGCTCCAGCCAGGCCGGCTTGCAGCCGAGCAAACTGACCAAGCGCTGACGGTTTTTTTGCACGGTTTGCAGGCTGTCGCCCACATGCACACCCAAGTTACAACTGTCGTGCGGAGCAACACTCACTCCGCCGGTACGCGTGGTTACACAGGTTTTAACTCTTGCCGGAGCAGGCCATTGCGGCGTTAACCAGTCGTGCATCCTGTCACCCAATAAAAGCCTCACGGTCCTGGCGCAACAACGTCAGCAGCCAGACGAAATCATCTGGCAGCGGCGATTGCCACTTCATCCGCTCGCCAGTGATCGGATGATCCAACTCCAAGAAGCGTGCGTGCAAGGCCTGCCGAGGAAATTCCTTGAGGGTTTGCACCATGCTCGGATTGGCCGCCGGCGGAATTCGGAAACGCCCGCCATAAACCGGGTCACCCACCAAAGGGTAGCCGATATGGCTCATGTGCACGCGAATCTGGTGCGTGCGCCCGGTTTCCAGCTTGACCCGCACGTGGGTGTGCGAGCGATAGCGCTCCAACACACGGTAGTGGCTGACGGCAGGCTTACCGCCGTCACTCACCGCCATGCGCTGACGCTGCGATGAACTGCGGCCGATTGGCGCGTTGATCTTGCCACCGGAGGTCACCACGCCAATCACAATGCACTCGTAGATGCGGCTGACCGAGCGTTTTTGCAACTGATCGACCAGGCGCGTCTGCGCTTCGAGGGTCTTGGCCACCACCATCAGGCCGGTGGTGTCCTTGTCCAGGCGGTGCACAATACCGGCGCGCGGCACATTAATAATGTCCGGCACGTGGTGCAGCAAGGCATTCAGCAACGTGCCATCGGCATGCCCGGCTGCGGGATGCACGACGAGACCGGCGGGCTTGTCGATAACAAGGATCTGATCGTCTTCGTAGACGATATTCAGCTCGATATCCTGGGCGATCCACTCACCCTGCGCCTCCTGCTCGGCCTTGAGCGCCAGTTGCGCGCCGCCATGGACAATGTCGCGCGGACGCAGCACAGCGCCGTCGACGGTGAGCCGCCCCTCTTTGATCCAGGCAGACAGACGCGAACGCGAGTGCTCGGCAAACAGGAGTGCGGCGACTTGATCGAGGCGTTGACCGCCCATTTCATAGGGCACCTCGGCGTTCAGTTCAATGATCTGCTTATTAATAGAGGACATGCTCGGCAACGGCGGGGAGGTCTGAGAGGTGTAGCCTTTGGTTTCGGCTACACGCTTGTGGTTAAATACGGCGTCTTTGCCCCGGGGGTACCAGGGGCGCTCATCATAACAGGACGGCTCTACTCAAGACAGCCGCCGTCACAGGGACGCAAGCCGCCATGCAAGTGAAACACCTGCTGCTGATCGCAATCCTCGCCCTCACCGCCGCCTGCTCCTCGAAGGAAGTGGTCGACGAGAACCTGAGCGAAGCCGAACTCTACCAGCAGGCACAAGCCGACCTGGACAATAGTAGCTACACCTCAGCCGTTGCCAAGCTCAAGGCGCTGGAGTCGCGCTACCCGTTCGGCCGCTACGCCGAGCAGGCGCAGCTTGAACTGATCTACGCCTATTACAAAAACGTTGAACCAGAAGCAGCCAAGTCTTCCGCTGACCGCTTTATTCGCCTGCACCCGCAGCATGCCAACGTTGACTACGCCTATTACCTCAAAGGCCTGGCGTCGTTCGACCAGGACCGCGGCCTAATTGCCCGTTTTGTGCCGCTGGACATGACCAAGCGCGACCCCGGTGCCGCGCGCGACTCCTACAACGAGTTCGCCCAGCTCACCAGCCGCTACCCCAACAGCCGTTACGCGCCGGACGCCAAGCAGCGCATGATTTACCTGCGCAACCTGCTGGCGGCCTATGAAATTCATGTGGCGCACTATTACCTGACACGCAACGCCTTCGTCGCAGCCGCTAACCGTGGCCGCTACGTGGTGGAAAACTTCCAGGAAACCCCTGCAGTTGGCGACGGCATGGCTGTTATGACTGAAGCCTATCTACGCCTGAACCTGGATGACCTGGCCGCGACAAGCCTAGAAACCCTCAAGCTGAACTACCCGGAACACCCAACGCTGGTGGATGGCCAGTTCGTGCCGCGTGAAGAAGAAGCGGACACCCGCTCCTGGGTCGCTAAAGCCACGCTGGGCCTGATTGAAACTGACGTGCCGTTGCCGCCCGGTGAAACCCGTGCCGGCCAGGATGTGATTCGCCAGTACGAAGACGCCGCCGAGCAAATCCCCGATGAACTAAAAGCTGGCGCCGCCGCAGAGACGCAGAGTCGCTCGTGGTTCAGCTACCTGACCTTCGGCCTGTTCGACTAAGCAGCAGGTACGCACACAAAGGGAGGCCACAAGCCTAATGCCGATCAGTTAAGCCTCCCTGCTTGACCTTTGGCCGCAAGAAATCAAAATCCGATGCCTGTATTGGCATCGGATTTTTTATGCGTCTCGCTCGAGCACTGGAACTGACTCACAACGTCGCATCTACCCCCA
>CAMCJM010000090.1 GCA_945874835.1 Pseudomonas synxantha
CGACAACTGGGTGCGTTCAGTAGCCGTATCCCCTTTGTGGCACTCAGCAGGCTTTGTATATGAGCCCACTCGGTATCGCTTAACTGGCTTCTGTCGGTCATGGCAAAAGCCAGATTCTAGCCGGTGGCTTACGTCAACAGAACCTAGCCTCAGGATTGAACATGCAGATGGTAGCGCTGGTTTCAATATAAATGACATTACCTATGATCAGACCGTAACTATCGAGGAGATGGCTCTCAACTTCAATCTTACGGTCACGGACGGCGACGGCGATATGTCGGCTTTGGATGATCAGCTGACTATCACCATGCTCAGCCCTGACTCGGTGGTGTCCGCGGCTGCGGCTGGTGCGGACGGTGACAATGGTGTGGTGCTGGTCGGCAACGGTGCTAACGACACGCTAATCGGTGGTGATGGAGACGATATCCTGATTGGTGGTCTGGGCAACGACACCCTCACCGGTGGTGGTGGCAACGATACCTTCGTCTGGACGGCAGCTGACCGGGGCGGGAACTACCACGATACAGTCATGGACTTTGGTAACGGTAATGACAAATTGGATCTGCAGGCTTTGCTAGATGGATTCAGCGTTGTGCCAGATGACCAGGCCGCCACCGCCACCGCCTTGGCTAATTACCTAACAGGTACATTCAATGGTACGGATACTGTTATTTCCATCGCCAGCGGCGGAGGTGTGAGTGATTCAAGCAATATTGATCAGACTATTACCTTGTCAGGTGTAAATCTTGGATCGAACGCAGGAGAGATCATCAACAATTTGCTGGCAAACGATCAGCTAGTCGCTTGACCTGAGCGATGCATGTGGAGTGGCCTGGCTGATTCAGTGCTTATCCAACACCCTGCGAGAGCCTGCTCGCGTAGGGTGTTTTTGTTTGAGGTGAGCACATATTGAGTGCTGGCCATCGGTTGTATCGGCTATCAATAAAAATCAGGCAGTTTGGAATTGGTTAATCAGTGGCACCGCCAGCTAGTGGGCGCCCTCATTGAATTATTATCGGTCTGGCGGCGCGTGTGTGGCTGCTTAGTTTTGAATATTAAGCTGCCGCAGATAAGCCACCACATCGGGCGCCCCAGCCAAACGCAACCCTTCACCCAATGCAGTGGCTTCGGCCGAATGTTTGGGCAATAGGAGGAATTCCGGTGAGCCTGCCCCAGCCAGCAGTGACAAGCGTGCATAAGGCAGGCCACTGTCGAGCAGCAGCGCCATAAATGCTGGTTCGCTCCAGGCGGCATGCGGCATTGCCAGCACATGGTAGTGCTGTTGCAGGTTATCCAGGCCGCTGTCACTTAAGCGGTAGTGGCTGACGATGGCCGGCAGGTTGACTTCCAGCCCACGCATGCGCGCATAAGCAATGGCGCAGGCAAAGGCTTCAGCGTGATGATCACCGCTCCAGTACAACCGGTTATTGCGCCAATTGGCTTGGCGCAGGCTGATTGCATCGCCTGCTAGAAAGCGCGGCAGGGCCAGGCTGATGGTTTTGACGAAATCCTTATAGCTGATGATCCGCACGGGGCGGCATGACGTGCTGGCGGCGAATACCTCGAAGCTGGCATAACCCGCTTGCTCGGGGTTAAAGCTGGACACGCCTTCAATCCGACGCATATCAAGCGAACTAAGCGGTTGTTCGTGCGCCTCGATGACGCGCACTAACGTCGCGTGGGCCTGGGCTTTGTCCTCTTGTACGGGGCCAGAAAGCGCATTGCGCGGGAGATCCACCAGGCGCTGAAGTTGCAGGCCATCCTGCCAGCAGATACTTTCACGCGGGGCGGGCAGGGGGCTGAAAGGCAGGCGTAGCTGGCTGGCTCGCTCAAGTATCTGGCGTTGGCCGCGACCGATAAAACCAAGGCGCTGTGCCAGCGCGCTGAGGCGAGCACTCAGGGTTGCGGGTGGTTCAGGCAGGCTCATGTTCGCCTCGTCATACGCCAGCTCCCACATCTCGCTTGCCGCTCGTGTTGAGCGCGAGCATTTTTGCGACAGGTTTCATGCCGAGCACGCGCGCCGTATATGGCAAGATTGCTGCTGTCAGTTGCAAAGGTGCCTCCATGCCCAGTCTGGTATTTGATATTGCGTTGTCGGCCGAGCGCTTGCGGGTTGTGTATCAAGGCCGTGCCAACCGGATATTAGTGCAAAGTCGCGATGGACGGAGTGTCAGTGTGCCGGCCCACCATTTCCGGCCATTTCTGACCCATGAAGGCGTCTATGGTTCCTTCGAGCTTGAGTTCAGCACTGCCGGCAAGTTACTCAATCTTAAACGCTTGGGTTGAGCGCCGCGGTGTGCCTCGCCTATCCGCTCTTCAGCCGGGTATAATCGTCGCCTTTGTAACTCTATCGAGCTAAGCCTGCCCATGTATACCCTGGCCCGCGAGCTGTTGTTCAAACTTTCCCCGGAATCGTCCCATGAACTGTCCATCGACCTGATCGGTGCTGCAGGTCGTTTGGGCCTCAGTGGGCTGCTGACCAAGCGGCCCGCGGCATTGCCGGTGACGGTCATGGGGTTGGAGTTTGCCAATCCCGTCGGCTTGGCGGCCGGCCTCGACAAGAATGGCGACGCTATCGACGGCTTTGCCCAGTTGGGTTTTGGTTTCGTTGAAATTGGCACGGTGACCCCGCGCCCGCAACCAGGCAACCCCAAGCCGCGCCTTTTCCGCTTGCCTGAGGCCGAGGCGATCATCAACCGCATGGGTTTTAATAATCTGGGCGTTGATCACCTGCTGGCCCGTGTGCAGGCGGCCCAATACAAGGGTGTGCTCGGCATCAACATCGGCAAGAACTTTGATACGCCGGTCGAGCGCGCAGTGGAGGATTACCTGCTGTGCCTGGATAAGGTCTATCAGCATGCCAGCTACGTGACCGTGAACGTCAGTTCGCCCAATACCCCAGGCCTGCGCAGCCTGCAGTTCGGTGACTCACTCAAACAATTGCTTGAAGCGCTGCGCCAGCGTCAGGAAGACCTGGCCGCGCAGCATGGCAAGCGCGTACCGCTGGCGATCAAGATTGCTCCGGATATGAGCGATGAAGAAACCATCGAAGTGGCCAACGCTTTGGTTGAAGCCGGTATGGATGCGGTGATCGCCACCAACACCACGCTGGGCCGCGAAGGTGTACACGGCCTGGAGTTCGCTGATGAAGCGGGCGGTTTATCGGGTGCGCCAGTGCGTGACAAGAGCACCCACATCGTGCAAGTGCTGGCCAGTGAGTTGAAGGGACGTTTGCCTATTATCGCCGTGGGCGGCATCACCGAGGGCAAGCACGCCGCTGAGAAGATCGCTGCCGGTGCAAGCCTGGTGCAGATTTACTCCGGCTTTATTTACAAGGGCCCGGCGCTGATTCGCGAAGCGGTTGATGCGATTGCGGCGCTGCCACACAAGGCCTGAGAACAGGGCAGCGATTAGCGTACGCCATAAAAAAGGGCTCCTTAAAGGAGCCCCTGGGCTTGCGCCCGCCGCTCTGATGGAGCGCGCATGGTGAGTCGGTAGGTTCCTTTATCAGCCGACGGCGTGAAGTTCGTTGAGTCGATGGATGCCGGCGGTGCCGGTCATGCCGTCCCAGTTGTCACCGCGGCCTTCGCGCCAGCCGTTTAACCAAGCGTGGCGGACAGAGGGAAGGGTAAATGGACAGAGTTCGCGGGATTTACCACTGATGCCGTATTGATAACCGCGCAAAAAAGCTCTTTCTAACGGATCACGCTTAAGTCTTCTCATAGGGTGTAGCCCTCAATGTTGACTGTTATGTCCCTTAGACCTTGAAGCAAGGTCAGGCAGAAATGATCTGCCTACGGAGTTCGCTGCCGGCGTCGCGAGCCTCCTTGTCAGCGCCGTTGCAGCGCTGACCTAGAATGATTTCTAACCAATGTGCGGTTGCCTGTGAATGACCGTTTCGTCATAAGGACGTAATATTTTTGCGGGTCAGGCCATAAGGCGTTGTGGTCCGTACGTCGTTTATTCGCGCAAAGGCTTATGCTGTGGGCATAAGCGGGGTATGTGCTGCTAACGTGCTATCGCGAATGAATAGCGATTGAGACTGTTGATTATTCCGACGAAGGGTCGCGCTGCGACTCGGTTGTCACTTATTTTGGACGTGCTGAGCGCTCTGCACGCCGTTGATTGCCTTAGGCACTGGAAACCCCCATGTCGGATCGTTACGAACTCTTCCTCACCTGTCCCAAAGGCCTTGAAGGCCTGTTAATGGATGAGGCAACCCAGCTTGGCCTTGAAGAGGCGCGCGAGCACACCTCGGTCATTCGTGGCATGGCCGACATGGAAACCGCCTACCGCTTGTGCCTGTGGTCGCGCCTGGCCAACCGCGTGTTATTGGTGCTCAAGCGTTACAGCGTGCAGGACGCTCAAAGCCTTTACGAAGGTGTGCTGGAGGTCGACTGGTTCGAACATCTGGAGTCCACTGGCAGCCTGGCGGTTGAGTTCAGTGGCAACGGTTCGGGTATCGATAACACCCATTTCGGCGCGCTGAAGGTCAAAGATGCCATCGTCGACAAGCTACGGCTGAAAGACGGCACCCGCCCCTCGGTAGACAAGATCAACCCCGATCTGCGCATTCACCTGCGCCTGGATCGCGGCGAGGCGATTTTGTCCCTCGACCTGTCCGGCCACAGCTTGCACCAGCGCGGTTATCGCCTGCAGCAAGGCGCTGCACCGCTGAAAGAAAACCTTGCCGCTGCCGTGTTGATTCGTGCTGGTTGGCCGCGTATTGCGGCTGAAGGCGGCGCGCTGGCTGACCCGATGTGTGGTGTCGGCACCTTCCTCGTTGAAGCGGCGATGATCGCCGCCGACATCGCGCCAAACATGACGCGAGAGCAGTGGGGCTTCAGCAAATGGCTGGGCCACGTGCCTGCCTTGTGGAAGAAAGTCCATGCCGAGGCCGAAGAGCGCGCCGCTGCTGGCATGGCCAAGCCGCCGCTGTGGATTCGCGGTTATGAAGCCGACCCACGGCTGATCCAGCCTGCGCGCAATAACATCGAACGCGCGGGCATGGGCGATTGGGTCAAGGTCTATCAGGGCGAAGTGGCGACCTTCGAGCCGCGCCCGGATCAGAACCAAAAAGGCCTGGTGATCTGCAACCCACCCTACGGCGAGCGTCTGGGTGAAGAAGCCAGTTTGCTGTACCTCTACCAGAACCTCGGTGAGCGTCTACGTCAGGCTTGCATGGGTTGGGAGGCGGCGGTGTTTACCGGCGCGCCGGACCTGGGCAAGCGTATGGGCATTCGCAGCCACAAGCAGTACGCCTTCTGGAACGGCGCGTTGCCGTGCAAGTTGTTGCTGATCAAGGTGCAGCCCGAGCAGTTCGTCACGGGCGAGCGCCGTACCCCTGAGCAGCGTGAACGCGAGCGCGAACAGGCTGAGGCCGACAAGGCACCGCTTGAGCCGCTGGAGCGTCAGTACAACAAGAACGGCAACCCGATCAAACCCGCGCCAGCACCGGCGCCTGTGGTTGAGCAGGCGCGGTTGAGCGAAGGCGGGCAGATGTTTGCCAACCGCTTGCAAAAAAACCTCAAGCAGCTCGGTAAGTGGGCACGTAAGGAAGGCGTTGAGTGCTACCGCTTGTACGATGCCGACATGCCGGAATATTCCATGGCGGTGGATTTGTACGGCGATTGGGTGCATGTGCAGGAATATGCCGCGCCCAAATCGATTGATCCCGAGAAAGCCAAGGCGCGCATGTTTGATGCCATCGCCGCGATTCCGCAAGCGCTGGGCGTCGACAAGAGCAAGGTGGTGATCAAACGCCGCGAACGCCAGAGCGGCACCAAACAGTACCAGCGCCAGGCTACGCAGGGGCAGTTCCTCGAAGTCAGCGAAGGCGGCGTCAAGCTTTTGGTCAACCTGACCGACTATCTGGACACCGGCCTGTTCCTCGATCACCGTCCGTTGCGCCTGCGCATTCAGCAAGAGGCCGCCGGTAAGCGCTTCCTCAATCTGTTCTGCTACACCGCTACGGCCACCGTGCATGCAGCCAAGGGCGGTGCGCGCACCACCACCAGTGTCGACCTGTCGAAAACCTACCTCGACTGGGCGCGGCGCAACCTGTCGCTCAACGGCTACTCGGATAAGAACAAGCTGGAGCAAGGCGATGTAATGGTTTGGCTGGCAGAAGACCGTGGCGAATACGAACTGATCTTTATCGACCCGCCGACCTTCTCCAACTCCAAGCGCATGGAAGGCATCTTCGATGTGCAGCGCGATCATGTGCAGATGCTTGATTTGGCCATGGCCCGTCTGACCAAGGACGGGGTGCTGTATTTCTCCAACAACTTCCGCAAATTTGAGCTCGATGAGAGCTTGGCAGCGCGTTATCAGGTGGAAGAAATCAGCGCCTCTACCCTTGATCCGGACTTTGCCCGTAACCCGAAAATCCACCGCGCCTGGCGCTTCAGCCTTCGCGGCTGAGGTCGCAGGTAGGTTGGTGTTGAGCGCAGCGAAGCCCAACGAGCGGTGGCATGTCTCGTTGGGCTTCGTCGCTTTGCGCCTCAACGAAACGCCGCCCGCCCCGACCTAGGGTTTATTGCGGATCGGCGAGCGTAAGGCAAAACGATGTGGATGTTGCCCGCAACCCGAAAATCCACCGCGCCTGGTGCTTCAGCCAGCGTGGTTGAAATCGCCATGCCTTGTGGGAGGGGCTTTAGCCGCGAATAGCGCTTCTGATGGGCTTTGTCGCGACGCGCCTCAACAGAGCGCCGTCCCCCGCCCCCCGCCCTAGGGTTTATTGCGGATCAGCGTACGCAAGGCAAAACGATTGGGATGACAGGCCTGTGCCACATCGACGGGTACGGGCAGCGGTTCGTTATTTAGCCAAGCCGCAATCAACTCGCCGGACAGTGGTGCGGTAATTAGCCCGCGCGAGCCATGCCCGCTGTTGATATACAGGCCGTCGAGCCACGGGCAGGGTGTGTCGGGTACTTGGCGGGCATCCTTGCTCAGCACGGCATAGGTGTCTGCAAATGCCGTGGCGTCAGCCAGTGGGCCGACAATCGGCAGGTAATCGGGACTGGTGCAGCGAAACGCGGCGCGGCCTTGAAGCTGCTCGTGATCAAGTGCTGCAGCATTCAGTGAGCTGGAAAGCGCTGGCGAAATTTCTTCCAACAGTTGCAGATTGCTCGCGTGGTCGGCGCTGTTGAGCGTCAGGTCGTCACTGTTGAAGTCGAAGCTTGCACCCAGGGTGTGCTCGTCCTGCCGAACCGGGGCGATATAACCTTCAGCGCATACCACGGTGCTCAATGCGCGGCTGGTGGCGGTGGCGGGCAGGCGGGTGATCTGGCCGCGAATACGTTTGAGCGGCAAATGCGCGGCCTGCTCAAAGCCTTTGATTTCGGCGGCGCTGGCCATTACCACCACACTGGCGCTGGCCAGCCGTTGTTCACCGTTCCAGGCGTGCCACTGGTCGTCAACCCGACGCAACTCCAGCGCGTGCTGATGCAGTTGCAGGGTAATGCCAGGGTGTTGGCTCAGCCACTGGCACAGCGCCGGCGGATTAACCCAGCCTGCCTCGGGATAAAACAGGCCGCCACTGCTCAGGGCTGTGCCAGCTTTATTCTCAGCCTCGGCTTGCGTCAGTTCCACCAGCAAGTCGGCGGGGAAGGCGGTTGCAAGCTGCGCCTGGCGTTGCGCTTCCTTGTCATCAAAAGCCAGTTGCAGCACACCGCAGTTGTCCCAGTCCTGTCCCTTGTGAAGGTGCTCCAGCACACGACGCGTGTGGCCGTAGCCGCTGACAATCAAGCGTGAGAGGGCGGTGTGATGGGCGGACAGCTTGAGGTACAGCACGCCTTGCGGATTGCCCGATGCTTCCTGGGCGATGCCATGGTGACGCTCCAGCAAGGTGACCTGCCAGCCGCGCTGCGCCAGGCTGGCGGCGGTTGCGCAGCCGGCCAGCCCCGCGCCGATCACCAGTGCCGTGCGTGCGCCTGTGACCGTTGTGGGGCGTGCAAACCAGGGTTTTTCTGCCGAGTCAGCGGTGCCAATAAAAGTGCCTTTAAGCACTTCCCATTTTTTCCCCAGGCCCGGTACGCGCTTCATCTTGAAGCCGGCGTCATTAAGTCGCCGACGCACATAGCCGGTGCTGGTAAAGGTGCCAAGTGTCGTATCGCTGTGGGACAGCCTGGCCAGTTCAGCAAACAGCTCCGGCGTCCACATGTCCGGATTTTTCGCCGGGGCGAAACCGTCGAGAAACCAGGCATCGATCTTGGCGTCCAGTTGCCCGAACAGCTCCAGCGCATCGCCAATCAGCAGCGTCAGGATGATGCGCCCGCCCGCCAGCACTAAACGTTGAAAGCCCGGATGCAGCGCCACGTACTGCGCCAGCAATGGCTCGGCGTAGGGCCCCAGTTCCGACCACAGCGCCAAAGCGCGCTGCAGATCGGCTTTGCGCAACGGGTATTTTTCTACGCTGACAAAATGCAGGCGTGCGCCCGCCACGGCGTATTGCTCAAACAATTGCCAGGCGCAGAGAAAATTCAGCCCAGTGCCGAAGCCGGTTTCGCCGATCACAAATTGCTCGTGAGCTTTCAGTGCGGTGAAACGCTCGGCTAACTGGTTATTGGCGAGAAACACATAGCGGGTTTCCGCCAAAGCGTTTTCGTTGGAGAAGTACACATCGGCAAACTCGCTGGACAGCGGTTGGCCCTGCTCGTCCCACTCAAGGCGGGCGTGCGGATTAGTTAAATCGGCGGCGGGGGGCATGCTTGGCTCGGTCACGGGTAATCGATGGCCACGATGTACCAGGTTTTCTCGCCGGTGGGGGTGTGTACCCGCACTTCCGCGTCCAGCCCTTTACCCACCAGCGCGCGGGCCAGGGGCGAGTCGATACTGATCAGGTGGTTTTTCAGATCCAGCTCATCTGGGCCGACGATGCGGTAGCGCGCTTCAATTCCGTCTTCGTCTTCCACAGTGACCCAGGCACCAAAATAAACTTTGTCCGGGTCGCTGGGGTGTGTGCTGACCACTTTGAGGTTTTCTAAGCGCTTGGTCAGAAAGCGCACACGGCTGTCGATTTCGCGCAGCATTTTCTTGCCGTAGGTGTACTCGGCGTTTTCTGAGCGGTCGCCCTGAGCGGCAGCCTCGCTGACGGACTGGGTCACTTGTGGACGGCGCACATGCCAAAGCTCATGCAGTTCCGCACGCATGCGCGCTTCACCTTCGGGCGTGATCAACGGCGTGCCGGCGGAGCGGGGTGGGCGGTAGCGACTCATGGGTTCCTGTTCAACATCGGCTGCACGTCGAACCTGCTGTTCAGTCAGCAGGTTCAGACGGCATGAGAAAAATGCAGGGGCGAGTCTATCAGCCCTCGCGCAGCACCGTCAGCGGGCTGACGTTGAGTGCACGGCGAGTGCCCATCACCCCGGCAGTGCCGACCAGCAGTGCGCCGATCAGCGGCAACAGCAGCAGCCAAGGGTGCGGTTGCCAGACGAGGTCGAAAGCAAAGCGGTACAGCAGGAAGCTGATTAGCTCACAGCCCACGGCTGCCAACAGGCCGCTTGAAGCCCCCAGCAAACCGAATTCAGCCCGCCGTGCCTTGATCAGCAGCTTGCGTTCAGCACCCAGTGCGCGCAGCAGGGCGCCTTGGCGAATGCGCTCATCAAGGGTGGCTTGCAGGCCGGCAAACAAAACAGCCAGCCCTGCGGCCAGGACGAAGAGCAAGACGAACTCGATGGCCAGGGTGACTTGCGCCAGGATGCTGCGCAGTTGCTCCAGCAGCGCTTCCACCTGCAGCAAGGTCACGGCCGGGAAGGCGCGCGACAGCTCAACCAGTTGCTGCTCCTGATTGGGCGGCAGGTAGAAGCTGGTGAGGTAGGTCACGGGCAAATCCTGCAACGTGCCAGGCTGGAAGATCATGTAGAAGTTGGGCTGGAAATTGTTCCAGTCCACTTCGCGCAGGCTGGTGACCACGGCTTCGCGGTCGAGCCCGCCAATGCTGAAACTCAGCCGGTCGCCCAACTGCAGTTGCAGGCTTTCGGCCAGTTCGGATTCCACGGAAACGCCCGGTAATTCGCTGCCGTTGCTGTCTGACCACCAACTACCTGCAATCAGCTGGTTGTCGGCGGGTAGGTCGGCGGCCCAGGTCAGGCTCAGGTCACGGCGAATGGCGCGCTCGCCTTGCGATTCCTTGGTCACAGCTTGGCGTACGGGCTCGCCATTGATCATCACCAGACGGCCCGGCACCACGGGGAATAATGGGGCTGGATGTGGTGAAAGCGCGTTCAGTCGCGCGGCGAAGGCGTCTTGATCGGCGGGTAGAATATTTAGGGCGAAATGATTGGGGGCGTTCTCCGGCAGCTGATCTTGCCAGGTGTCGAGCAGTTCGCCACGCAACAGCGCGATCAGCGCCATGGCCAGAATGATCAGGCCAAAGGCCAGCGACTGACCTGCAGCGGCAAGCGGATGACGCAGCAATTGGCTGAGCCCCAGCCGCCAAGGCAATGAAGCTTTGGCCAGCAAACGACGCAGGCTCTGCAAACCGAGCAGCAGTAGGCCACCCAGCACGAAAGCCGTGACCAAACCGCCGCCGAGCAACGCAAAGGTCAGCTGCAGGTCGAGGCTCAAGCGCCACATGATCAAGCCCAGCGCGAACAAGGCCGCGCCGTACACCAGCCAGGAACTGGCCGGTACCGGCAGCATGTCGCGGCGTAGAACCCGCAGCGGCGGTACACGGCCTAAGGCGGCCAGGGGTGGCAAGGCAAAACCGGCCAACGCCACTAAACCTGTGGCCATGCCGGCAAAAGCGGGCCACAGGCCACCGGCTGGAATCTGCGCGGGCAGTAAGTCCTGCAGCAGATGAAACAGCGTGAGTTGCGCCAGCCAGCCAAGTAACGCGCCAATAAGGCTGGCGCTCACGCCGAGCATTGCCAACTGCAGGCTGAACAAGGCCAGTGCCTGATTGCGCGACAAGCCCAGGCAGCGCAGCAAGGCGCTGGCATCAAAACGGCGGGCGGCAAAGCGCGCGGCGGAAAGCGCAACGGCCACCCCAGCCAGCAACACTGCAGCCAGACTGGCCAGGTTGAGATAACGTTCAGCGCGGCCCAAGGCGTTGCCCACTTGGCGATTGCCGTCTTTGGCATCTTCCAGGCGCTGGTTGGGTTCCAAGGTGAGGCGTTGGCGATACTGCGCCAGCACCTCAGGCTCGCCACGCCACAACTCCTGATAACGCACGCGGCTGCCCGGCTGGACCACGCCGGTGGCCGCTAGGTCATCGAGGTGCATTAGCAGGTGCGGTGTCAGGCTGTAAAAATCGCCGGCTTCATCGGGCAGAAAGGTTAAGACACGGGTCAGGCGCAGGGTTTTTGCGCCCACTTCAATGCTGTCACCCGGCTTCAAGTCAAGGGCAACAAATAAACGTGCTTCGGCCCAAGCTTCGCCGGGTTTTGGCCCCGGACCGATCGCCTCGGCGGCATAAAGATCGGGCGCGGTTTTAAGTGCGCCGCGCAGCGGGTAGGCACTGTCGGCCGCTTTGACACTGGCCAGCTGAATACCTGTATCGCTGGCGATTACGCTGGAAAACTCGACCAGCTGGGCATGATCCAGCCCCAGTTCCTTCCCCTGGCTGATCTGCTGCGCTGTATTGGGTGAGCTGCCCGTGAGGCGCAGGTCGGCGGCGAGAAACTCGGTGGCGCGCATCAACATGCCGTCGTTCAAGCGTGCGCTGAAGTAGCCAATGGCGGTACTGGCCGCCACAGCGATTAGCAGGGCAAAGAACAACACACGCAATTCGCCGGCACGGGCGTCGCGCAGCAATTGGCGGCTGGCCAGGGAAAAGAGGCGAGACAGCGGCAAGTGATTCATCAGGGTTCAACCTGATCGACCAAGTGGCCGCCTTCCAGGCGAATCAGGCGCTGGCAGCGATGGGCCAGGCGTTCATCATGGGTGACCAGCACCAGTGTGGCACCGCGCTCTTTATTCAACTCGAAGAGCAAATCGCTGATGCGCTCGCCGGTGTGGCTGTCGAGGTTACCGGTGGGTTCATCGGCAAACAGCACCGCAGGCTCTGCGGCAAAGGCACGGGCAATAGCGACACGCTGTTGCTCACCGCCGGACAACTGGCGTGGGTAATGCGTCAGGCGTTGTCCCAGGCCAACGCGCTCTAGCAGGGCGCGGGCGCGTTGGCGGGCGTCGGCATGGCCTTCAAGCTCTAGGGGTAGCATGACGTTTTCCAGGGCATTGAGGCTGTCGAGCAGTTGGAAGGACTGGAAAACAAAACCCACATGCTCGGCGCGAACGCGAGCGCGCTGATCTTCATCAAGCGCGGTCAGGTCATTACCTGCCAGTACCACGCTGCCGCTGCTGGGCAGATCAAGCCCGGCCAGCAGGCCGAGGAGGGTAGATTTGCCAGAGCCGGAACTGCCAACAATCGCCAAGCTGTCGCCGGAAACAAGCTCCAGGGACAGGTCATGGAGTATGGTTAGCTCGCCTTCCGTGCTGGGGACCACTTTGCTAAGGTTTCGCGCGGTGAGAATACTTGAGCTCATGGAGAATCCAATGCGTGCGTGGTTGATAGGTACTGCTCTAAGCCTGCTTTTGTGCGGCTCGTCGGCGTTTGCAGGAACCTTGCTGGTCGTCGGCGATAGTATCAGCGCGGCTTTTGGCATGGATACCCGCCAAGGTTGGGTCGCGTTGCTGGAGCAACGCCTTAATGAACAGGGTTTTGACCATCAGGTGGTCAATGCATCGATCAGTGGCGACACCAGTGCGGGCGGTGCCGCGCGGCTGCCTGCGCTACTTGCGGAGCATCAGCCGGAGTGGGTGATTATCGAACTGGGTGGCAATGATGGTCTGCGCGGCCAGCCGCCTGCTCAATTGCAACAAAACCTTGCGGCGATGGTTCAGCAGTCACAAAAGATGGGTGCCAAGGTGCTGATTTTGGGGATGCAACTGCCGCCTAATTACGGGGTGCGTTACACGACTGCTTTCGCAGAAGTGTTCCCCAAAGTGGCCAATGAGACTGGCTCAGCCTTGGTGCCTTTCGTGCTGGAGGGCATAGGTGGCGTGCCTTCCATGATGCAGAGTGATGGTATTCACCCAGCTGCTGAAGCTCAGCCTCGGTTGCTCGATAACGTATGGCCGATGCTGAAGCCGTTGCTCTGAAGTAATCCCTGAGGAGGTCAGGAAGGGCTCCATCATAGGAAGCCCAGTGCTGCCCTGTCTACTGAGTTTGTAACAGCTTTGTCCCACTCAAGGGCTCGGCTCTAAAGACTTCGCCAAGTGCTCAGGGGACCCCTACGGGGGTTTCAGCTATGGCTTGGTTATTAGATGGGGCCACGGATTTTTCTCTCGGATTCTCAAGGCTAACCATAAGTCCTACTGAAATAGTCGGGTATGCGAAAAAGAAGCCCCAGGACCCACAAGGG
>CAMCJM010000091.1 GCA_945874835.1 Pseudomonas synxantha
TGCCGGGCTTTCTTGCACCAGAACGCGCCTGGATGGACGAAGTGATTGGCAGCATGGGCTATGTCGATGCCCTACGTGAAGTCAGCCGCGAAGGTGATCAGTTCAGTTGGTGGCCGGACAGCGAGCAAGCCGACATGCTCAACCTCGGCTATCGCTTCGACTATCAACTGCTGACGCCCGGTATGCGTCGCAGTATCCGCAGCGCCCGCCTGCCGCGCCAACCGCGCTTCTCGCAGCATGCGCCGTTGATCGTCGATTACGACTGGATACTCAGCGTATAGCGCCCAATAAAAAACCGGCTAATGCCGGTTTTTTACTTTCTGCTCGTAGCGTGTCTACTTCACCAGCCGCCAAGAGAATGGATAGCGGTAAGCCTGACCTTCATTGGCCTTGATCCCGGCAATGATGGTCAGCACCAGCGCCCCACGCTGACCAGCAGCAGCAGCAGCAGCGGGAAGCCAATCACCACCACCATCAGCAGGAAGCACAGCAGCGCGGCCAGAGCGACGCTGACCTGAAAATTCAGCGCTTCCTTTCCCTGAGCATCGACGAACGGATCCAAGTCCTTCTTGATCTGCCAAACAATCAACGGCCCGTGCAGATTGCCGAAGGGAAACACCAGCCCGAGAAAAGCCGCGAAATGGCAAAACATCGCCCATTGGCGGGCTTCAGGCCCCGGAATGGGCTGAGGTGCTAGGGGTTCGTCGCTCATGGTGCGTCTCCTTGCGGTGTGGGCTGAAAGCTATCGGACTTAATCGACCAGAGCAGCCTGCTGCAGTTCAAACAGCTCAGCCATACCTTTTTGCGCCAAGGCGAGCATGGCGTTCAGTTCTGCAGGCTGGAAGGGTGCGCCTTCAGCGGTGCCCTGCACTTCGATAAAGCCACCGGCGCTGGTCATCACTACGTTGAGGTCGGTTTCGGCGGCAGAGTCTTCCGGGTAATCCAGATCCAGTACCGGCTCGCCCTGATACATGCCTACCGATACTGCGGCAATCATCTGCTTGAGCGGGTCACCGCCCTTCAGGCCGCCACGCTTCTTGATCACTTTCAGCGCATCAACCAGCGCCGCCATGGCCCCTGTGATGGATGCGGTGCGGGTGCCGCCGTCGGCCTGGATCACGTCGCAATCGACGTACAAGGTGTTCTCGCCCAGCTTGGACATATCCAACGCTGCACGCAGCGAACGGCCGATCAAACGCTGGATTTCCAGGGTGCGGCCGCCTTGCTTGCCACGGCTGGCTTCACGCTGGTTACGGTCGCCGGTGGCGCGCGGCAGCATGCCGTACTCCGCCGTCAACCAACCCTGACCTTGACCCTTGAGGAAACGTGGCACACCCGACTCAACACTGACCGTGCAAATCACTTTGGTATCGCCAAACTCAACCAGCACCGAGCCTTCGGCGTGTTTGGTGTAGTTGCGGGTGATGCGAATCGGGCGCAACTGATCGGCGGCGCGGCCACTGGGACGTTTCATCAAGGAATTCCTACTCTGAATAAAAATCTGCCCGGCATTATAGGGCCGTAACGGTGCGGCGCTATGCCGAATTGGGTGCGACCGACGCACTGCGCTACAATCTCGCGCCTTTGCTTTCGACTTTCCGCGAGGTTCGCCCCGATGATTCACAGCATGACTGCCTTCGCCCGCGCCGAGCAGGCCGGCACCCACGGCACCCTGAGCTGGGAGCTGCGTTCGGTTAACCATCGCTACCTTGAGCCGCACCTGCGTTTACCGGAGAGCTTTCGCGACCTTGAAGGCGCGGTGCGCGAAGCGCTGCGTAACGGCCTGTCACGTGGCAAAGTCGAATGCACCCTGCGCTTTAGCGATGACAGCACCGGCAAAGCCTTGCAGGTCGATCTGGAGCGCGCCGCGCAACTGGTCGCCGCCGCTGAAAGCGTCGCCAACCTGATCAAACAACCTGCCGCGCTCAACCCCCTGGAAGTGCTCGGCTGGCCCGGCGTGCTGGTGGCGGACGCTGCCGACCCACAGGCACTCAATCAGAGCGCATTGGCGCTGTTCAGTCAGGCACTCAACGAGCTGAAGAAAGGCCGCGAGCGCGAAGGCGCGGAACTGGCCAAACTGCTCAACGAGCGCCTGGACAGCATCCTCGAACAAGTCGCGACGCTGCGTGAGCTGGTACCGCAGATGCTCGCGGGCCAACGGCAAAAAATTCTCGACCGCTGCGCCGACATGCAGGCCGAACTGGATCCGCAGCGCCTGGAACAAGAACTGGTGATTCTGGCGCAAAAGAGCGACGTCGCCGAAGAACTCGACCGCCTCAATACCCACGTCAACGAAGTGCGCCGCGTGCTGAAAACCGGCGGGCAAGCAGGTCGACGCTTGGACTTCCTTATGCAGGAACTCAACCGCGAAGCTAACACCCTCGGTTCCAAGGCCTTCGACACGCGCAGCACGCAGGCAGCCGTCAACCTCAAAGTTCTGATTGAGCAGATGCGCGAACAAGTGCAGAACATCGAATAAGCCCAAACGCCACTGCTACTCTCAGAACATCGCGCCCCAGGATTGATCCATGAGCATAACCACCGGCACCCTGTACATCATTTCCGCCCCCTCCGGCGCGGGCAAGACCAGCCTGGTCAAGGCGCTGATCGACAGCGAAGCGCAGATTCGCGTGTCCGTCTCGCACACCACCCGCGCCATGCGCCCGGGCGAGGTGGATGGGGTGAATTACCACTTTGTCAGCCGCGAGCACTTCCATGCCATGCTCGACAAAACCGAGTTCCTTGAACACGCGGAAGTCTTCGGCAACCTCTACGGCACGTCTCAGGAATGGGTCAAACAGACGCTGGCCGAAGGCTATGACCTGATTCTGGAAATCGACTGGCAAGGCGCGCAGCAAGTCCGCCGGCTGATGCCCGAGGCAAAATCCATCTTTATTCTGCCGCCCACTCAGGAAGCGCTGCGCCACCGCCTGACCAATCGCGGCCAGGACAGTGGCGAAATCATCGAGCGACGCATGCGCGAAGCGGTTAGCGAGATGAGCCACTACGTCGAATACGATTACCTACTGATCAACGATGACTTCGCCCATGCCTTGAGTGATCTGAAGGCGATATTTCGTGCCAATCAACTGCTGCAAGGCCCGCAACAGCAGCGCCACAGCGGCTTGCTCAGCGAGTTACTGGTCTGACTTATCGCACGGCGGCAAATCAAAGCTTCCCTTAATGCTGGTGATTTTTTAGACTATCCAGCCCGCTCGCCCATTTGGGCCCAGCTCTATTACGCATTTGCTACGAGGAACACCATGGCCCGCGTTACCGTCGAAGATTGCCTGGATCACGTTGATAACCGCTTTGAGCTGGTCATGCTCGCCACCAAGCGTTCGCGCCAACTGGCTACCGGCGGCAAAGAGCCTAAGCTGGCTTGGGAAAACGACAAGCCAACCGTGGTCGCGCTGCGTGAAATCGCCGCTGGCCTGATGAGCTACGACGTCATCGCTCAAGACGACATCGTCGAAGAAGAACCGCTGTTTGCCGCATTCGAGGACGAGGCTAACGAGCCTCTGTAAGCCTATGCAGGGTCGACGTCGTCAGGCGCAGGGTTATCTGAATCGACAAGGGGAAAGCCCATGCCGAGCATAGACGCCCTCGCCGACAGACTTTCGACCTACCTCGACGGCGACCAGGTTAACTTGGTGCGCCGCGCCTATTTTTACGCTGAACAAGCCCACGACGGCCAACGCCGACGCAGCGGCGAAGCCTACGTCACCCATCCTCTGGCGGTGGCGAGCATCCTGGCCGACATGCACATGGACCATCAGAGCCTGATGGCAGCGATGCTGCATGACGTGATCGAAGACACCGGTATTGCCAAAGAAGCTCTGGACGCCCAGTTTGGTGAGTCAGTGGCGGAACTGGTCGATGGGGTCAGCAAACTGACCCAGATGAACTTCGAGACCAAAGCCGAAGCTCAAGCGGAAAACTTCCAGAAAATGGCCATGGCCATGGCCCGCGACATTCGCGTGATCCTGGTCAAGCTGGCCGACCGCCTGCACAACATGCGCACCCTGGAAGTGCTGTCCGGCGAGAAACGCCGACGTATCGCCAAAGAAACTCTGGAAATCTACGCACCGATCGCCAACCGCCTGGGCATGCACAGCATGCGCATCGAGTTCGAAGACCTCGGTTTTAAGGCCATGCACCCGATGCGCTCCGAGCGTATCCGTACGGCAGTCAAACGCGCTCGCGGCAATCGCAAGGAAATCGTCAACAAGATCGAAGAGTCGATCACCCACTGCCTGGCCCGTGAAGGCCTGGAAGGTGAAGTCGTCGGACGCGAGAAGCATCTTTACGGCATTTACCAGAAGATGCGCGGTAAACGCCGCGCGTTCAACGAAATTATGGACGTCTATGCCTTCCGCATTGTCGTCGACAAGGTTGATACCTGTTACCGCGTGCTCGGCGCTGTGCACAACCTGTACAAGCCACTGCCCGGCCGCTTCAAGGATTACATCGCGATTCCCAAGGCCAACGGCTACCAGTCCCTGCATACCACGCTGTTTGGCATGCACGGTGTACCGATCGAGATCCAGATCCGTACCCGCGAGATGGAAGAGTTGGCCAACAACGGCATCGCCGCACACTGGCTGTACAAGTCCAACGAAGAAGACCAGCCCAAGGGTAGCCACGCCCGCGCGCGGCAGTGGGTCAAGGGCGTGCTGGAAATGCAGCAACGCGCGGGCAACTCGCTGGAATTTATCGAGAGCGTGAAGATCGACCTGTTCCCCGACGAGGTCTACGTGTTCACGCCCAAGGGCCGCATCATGGAGCTGCCGAAAGGCTCTACGGCGGTCGATTTCGCTTATGCGGTGCACACTGATGTCGGCAACACCTGCATTGCCTGCCGTATCAACCGCCGTTTGGCACCGCTGTCGCAGGCCTTGGAAAGCGGTTCTACGGTCGAGATCGTCAGCGCACCCGGCGCACGACCCAATCCGGCCTGGTTGAGTTTTGTGGTCACTGGCAAAGCCCGCACCCACATCCGCCATGCACTGAAACTGCAACGCCGCTCAGAGTCCATCAGCCTTGGCGAGCGCTTGCTGAATAAAGTCTTGGCCGGCTTTGACAGCCGCGTCGAAAAACTCTCGCCCGAACGCGCTCAAGCGGTGCTCGCCGAATACCATTTGGATGTGATCGAAGACCTGCTCGAAGACATCGGCCTGGGCAATCGCATGGCCTATGTGGTGGCACGCCGCCTGCTGAGCGACAGCAACGAGGCACAACCAAGCAGTGAAGGGCCGCTGGCGATTCGCGGCACTGAAGGCCTGGTGCTGAGTTACGCCAAGTGCTGCACACCGATTCCGGGCGATCCGATTGTCGGCCACCTGTCCGCCGGCAAAGGCATGGTGGTGCACTTGGACAGCTGCAAGAACATCGGTGAAATTCGTCACAACCCCGAGAAGTGTATTCAGCTGTCTTGGGCCAAGGACGTGACCGGCGAATTCAACGTCGAACTGCGCGTCGAGCTTGAGCACCAGCGCGGCCTGATCGCCCTGCTAGCCAGCAGCGTGAACGCCGCCGACGGCAATATCGAGAAAATCAGCATGGACGAGCGCGATGGCCGCATCAGCGTCGTGCAATTAGTCGTCAGCGTGCATGACCGCGTGCACTTGGCTCGCGTGATCAAGAAGCTACGCACCCTGACCGGGGTGATTCGCATCACTCGCGCCCGCGCCTAAGCTGGTCCAA
Organism: Pseudomonas synxantha; assembly: GCA_945874835.1. Classification (GTDB taxonomy): domain Bacteria; phylum Pseudomonadota; class Gammaproteobacteria; order Pseudomonadales; family Pseudomonadaceae; genus Aquipseudomonas; species Aquipseudomonas synxantha_B. The sequence goes on from CAMCJM010000091.1 coordinate 5,707, forward strand.
AAAAATCATCCCACGCCAAGCCGCTGTGGCTTTCATTCGGCACAGGCAATCTAAATCGCAGCGCATCTAAAGACGCGCGCACTACTTTTCTCCCTCACTGTTTGCAGGAGTTCCCATGAGCAAGAGCGTTATCAGCAGCGACAAGGCCCCGGCCGCTATTGGCACCTATTCCCAGGCGATCAAGGCCGGCAACGCTGTTTATATGTCCGGGCAAATCCCGCTGGACCCCGCCACCATGGAGCTGGTTGAAGGCTTCGAAGCGCAGACCGTACAGGTATTCGAGAACCTCAAGGCCGTGGCTGAAGCAGCCGGCGGTTCATTCAAAGACATCGTCAAGCTGAACATCTTCCTCACTGACCTGTCGCATTTCGCCAAGGTCAACGAAATCATGGGCCGTTACTTCGAGCAGCCCTACCCGGCACGCGCAGCCATCGGTGTGGCTGCCCTGCCACGCGGCTCGCAAGTGGAAATGGACGCGATCCTGGTCCTCGAATAAACCCTTCGCGGGGCCGCGGCCCTGCTTTCTCAAGGCGGAGGCGTCATGCGCAGCCTGTTATTTGCCCTGTTTGCCAGCGCCCTGCTCAGTGGCTGCGCCAGCACGCCCTCCTCGCCTGACGGCACCTGGATCAATCAGGCGGCCATCACGGCAGCTGTGGAGCGCGGCAACCTGCGTGAGGCGCTACTCGCCTATGGGCCCAATCTGGAATGGCAGATCGACAGCCAACGCCAATTGGCCAGTTTTAACAATGGTTTCGAACGTGGCGAAGGTCGCTTAGAACGCAGCGCCGATGGGCAGTGGCGCGTGCTGTTTTACGGTGATTTTCAGGAGCAGCTGAGCCTGAGCGGCGATGAACTGGTGCAAGCGCAAAGCGACACCTGGCCGGAACAACGTTTTGTCCGCGCTGCGGGTACACCATCCACGCCACTGGCAGTGTCCGGCAGTAGCTTCGAGCAGGCGCTCTACAGTGCCTTTCTCGGCGGTACATGGACGATTGAAGAAGGCCTGGGCGAAGGTGGCCTGGTGTTATTCCAAGCCGATGGCAGCGTGCAAGGGCTGCCGGGGGCCGAGCGTTATGCATTGTGCCTGGCCGGTGATTGCGCCGCGATGAGCGGTGAGTTCGACAGCCTCTGGCTGCAACTGGGCGAGCAGGGACAAAGCTGGCTGTTCGAGCGTGAAGACGACCAACTGCGCGTCTTCGAAGCGCTCAATCGCTCGCAAATCGACGAAATGCCCAGCTATGCCAAAGGCCTGCAACGCTGGTTACTGGTTAAACGCTAAGCGGTAAGACTCGGCACCGGGGCAACAGACCCGGCGCCTTCTCACTAGCCGACTTGCAGCCCTATAACTGCTGCAAAATGGCGCTGTAACCCTCGCGATAACTCGCGTAACGCGGCATCCAGCCCAAGGCCTTGGCGCGGGCATTGCTGCAACGCTTACTGCCGGCGCGGCGCACCGTTGACTCAGCCGCCCAGTGGCTCACACCCAACTGTTCACGCAACCAAGCCACCACCTCATGCAGCGGCGCAGGCTCATCATCGACGCCGATGTAGCAGTCATCCAGCGCCACACCGCGTGCGTCGGCCTGTAGCAGGTAAGCCAGCAGCCCGGCCGCATCGTCGGCGTGAATACGGTTGCCATACAGCGGTGGCTCAGTGGCGACACGATAGCCCTGACGCACCTGACCCAACAGCCACTCACGACCAGGGCCGTAGATGCCGGTCAGGCGCACCACGCTGGCTGGCAAGCCACTGCTCAAAGCGAGATTTTCGGCTTGCAGCATGATGCGGCCGGAATAGCCCTGCGCGTCGGCAGACGAAGTTTCGTCCACCCACTCGCCCTGCTGTTGGCCATACACGCCACTGCTCGAAACAAACAGCACGCGCTTAGGCCGCTGTCCGTGCTGCGCCAGCCAGCCCAGCACGCGGCGCAGGCCATCTACATAGGCCGCGCGGTAGCCGTCTTCGTCGTGCTGGGTGGCAGCGGCGCAGTACACCAGATAATCCAGCGGCTCACTGGGCCAGGCGGCCGGGCAGGTGTCGAGTTGCAGATCGCCAGCGACCGGGACAATCCCCGCTGGCAACTGCGCCACTGTGCGGCGCAGGCCATAAACCGTCCAGCCTACAGCGCTTAGCTGCTGACCGAGACGGCTGCCGACATCGCCGCAGCCGGCGATCATCAGGGTTTTACTCATCGCTGCGTATTCCTTTAGGGCTGTGGCTGATCAGGGCAACAGTGCCACCAAGTTGGCCTGTTGCACCAGCTCCAACAGCGGCTGCGGATACACACCGAGCATAAAGGCCAATGCAGCCACGCCCATCAACATGATGCCGCCAGCACGCTGGGCCCAATCAAATGGCGCATCCTGACGCTGCAAATTCGGCTCCACCATAAACAGGGTCACCATGACGCGCAGGTAATAGAACACGCCGATGGCACTGCCGATCACCAGCGCCGCAAGCAACCACCACTGTTGCGATTGCACACCCGCGGCCACCACGTAGAACTTGCCGATAAACCCAGCGGTCAGCGGGATACCGGCCAATGACAGCATCATCACCGTCAATACCGCCGTCAGGTAAGGGCGACGCCAGAACAAGCCCCTGTATTGATACAACGCATCACAGTCACGACCACTGTAAGGCGTCGACATCAGAGTAATCACGCCGAACGCGCCCAGACTGGTCAGCACATAAGTCGCCAAATACACGCCCACCGCTTCGACGGCCAGACCTTTGCTGGCGATCAGCGCCACCAACAGGTAACCGAAGTGAGCGATTGAGGAATAACCAAGCAGGCGCTTGAGGTTGTTCTGCAGCAATGCCAGCAGGTTGCCAAAGAGGATCGAGGCAATCGCGATCAGCGTCAGCAGATCGCTCAACCAACCACCGGCCATCGCCGGCGACATTTGATACAGCCGCAGCAAGACCACAAAGACAGCGACCTTGCTGGCGGTGGCCAAGAAGGCGGCGACCGGTGCCGGTGCGCCCTCGTAAACGTCGGGCGTCCACAGGTGAAACGGCACCAGTGACAACTTGAAGGCCAGACCGATTAGCATCATGCCCATGCCCAATTGCGCCAGCAGACTCGGCAGGCCATCAGCGGCCAATTTGGCCCCGATCCCCGCAAAACTCAGGTTGCCCGACTCGGCATACAGCAGCGCCATGCCGAACAGCAAAAACGCGCTGCCTGCGGCGGACAGCACCATGTACTTGATGCCCGCTTCCAGCGAGCGCTTGTTGAAGAAGGCATAGGCAATCATGCCGTAGGTCGGTACCGAGAGCAGTTCCAGGCCAATAAACAGGCCCGCCAGGTGCTGCGCGCTGACCAACACCAAACCGCCGACCACAGCCAGCAACATCAGCAGGTACAGCTCTTCGCGGTTGCCGGGGTAACCCTTGCCGGACTCGCCGCCCAGATACGCATGTATCAGCGTCACACAAACCAGGGTCGCGGCCAATACCAGGCCCATATAGAAGCAGGCGAACTTGTCCACCAACAACAGCGGCGTGACCTCGATAGGCGTAACGCCAGCAGCGGGCAGCAGCGACAACAACGCCAGGTTAAGGCCCAGCACCGACAGCACAAGGGTCAGGCTGTGATTGCGCTTCCAGGCGATGGCCAGCATCACGACCACCGCCGTGATGCTGGTAATCAGCAGCGGCAGCAGCGCGATGAAGTGTTGCGTTGTGAATAACATGGCATGACTTTCCATTGAACTGCTTACCGGGCCGGAACAGGTTGATTGAGGGCGCTACCCAGCCACTGCTGCACGCCTTGCATGCTGGCGGCAGAGGTGTCGAGCACCGGCTGTGGGTACACACCGAGCAGAATCAGCAGCACAGCCAGAACCAGCACCATGCTCAACTCGCGGACCTGCAAACCTGGCAGCGCCGTGTCGGCCTTGGCGGGGCCGAAGTAAGCGCGGTGAATCATAATCAGCGAGTAGACCGAACCGAACACCAGACCGGTCGCCGCCACCACAGTGACCCACGGTGCCGTTTGGAAGCTGCCGACCAGAATCAGGAATTCACCGACAAAGTTGCCGGTGCCCGGCAAGCCCAGTGCGGCGGCGGCAAAGAACAGGCTCAGCGCCGGCAGCCAGGGCATACGCGCCCAGATGCCGCCCATTTCGCGCATGTCACGGGTGTGCAGTCGCTCATAGAGTTGGCCGCAGAGGATAAACAAGGCCGCCGCCGACAGGCCGTGGGCCATCATCTGCACCACCGCACCCTGCAGGGCGATCTCGCTGGCGGAGTAGATGGCAATCAGCACAAAGCCCATGTGCGACACGCTGGAGTACGCCACCAAACGCTTGATGTCAGTCTGTACGAACGACAGCAGCGCGCCATAAATGATGGCGAATACACCGAGCCACTGGGCGATCGGCGCGAACTCGGCCGAGGCATTGGGGAACAGCGGCAAAGCAAAACGCATCAGGCCATAGGCAGCGGTTTTCAGCAGAATACCGGCCAAATCCACAGAGCCGGCGGTGGGTGCTTGGGCGTGGGCATCCGGCAACCAGGAGTGGAACGGCACCACCGGGAACTTCACCGCAAAGGCGATAAAGAAGCCAAGCATGAGGATGTACTCAGTGCCCGGTGCCAGCTGGGTTGTCAGCAGATCGGCGTAGTTGAAGGTCAGCACCCCGGTCTGGTCGAAGTGCACGAACACCAGCCCAAGAATCGCCAGCAGCATGATCAGGCCGCTGGCCTGGGTGAAGATAAAGAACTTGGTGGCGGCGTAAATGCGCGTCTTGCCGTCACTGCCGCTATGACCCCAGAGCGCGATGAGGAAATACATCGGCACTAGCATCATTTCCCAGAAGAAGAAGAACAGAAACAGGTCTACGGCGAGAAACACACCGACCACCCCACCCAAAATCCACATCAGGTTGAGGTGGAAGAAGCCAACGCGGTTCTTGATCTCGTTCCACGAACACAGCACCGAAAGCACACCGAGCAGGCCGGTGAGGCTGATCATCAGCACCGACAACCCATCCAGCGCCAGGTGCACGCTTATGCCAAAGCGCTCGATCCACGGCACCTGAAACTCAGCCGCCCACTGCGGCGTAGCGCCCGGCGCGGGGGCCAGGCTGAAATCACCAGTGGCCCATAACCACAGGCTGAGCCCGAACAGCAGGGCCATGGTCAGCAGGGCAATCACACGCGGCAAGGTGCTGCCAAAACGCTCGAGCTGCCAGCACAGCAGACCGCCGATAAAGGGCAGCAGGATTAGCCAGGGCAAAATCATCAGGCTGATTTCCTTCAATTCAAAAACAGGAGGACGGCGAGCACCAGCACGGCACCCCCGGCAATCGATGTGGCGTACCAACGCACCTGGCCGGTTTCGCTGCGGGCCATCAGCGCATGGCCACTGCGCACCAGTCGCGGAGTCAAGCCAATGCTGCGGTCAATCGGGTCATGCCCAAGCAACCGGCAGAGGCGCAGATACGGCTGGACAAACAGCTTGTCGTAGAGCCAGTCAAAACCCCAGGCGGCGAACCACCAGACCGACAAGAAGCGCCCCGGCGCACTCTGCGCCAATGCCGTGGCCACACGCCGCTGGCCGAGAAACAGCAGCGCCGCCAGGACGATGCCGATAATCGCGACGGCCCCTGAAGCAATCTCCAGACCGATCCGCGCCTCACCACCGGCATGCCCGATGCTTTGCGGCAGCACGCCGGCCAACGGTGGCGTGATCAGCGCGCCGATAAAGGTTGAGAGCACAATCAGAGCGATCAGCGGCAGGTTATGCGCCAGCCCATGCCCGGCATGCGCCGCGGTCTGCTGCTTGCCATGGAAGGCAATGAAAATCAGGCGGAAGGTGTACAGCGAGGTCAGGAAGGCACCGGTCAGACCGGCATACAACAACCACTGATGACCGCTGGCGAAGGCTTCCCAGAGGATCTCATCCTTGGAATAGAAGCCCGCCGTGATCAGCGGCAATGCCGCCAGCGCCGCGCCGCCGACGATAAAGCTGGCATAGGCCAAAGGCAGTTTGTTCCACAGCCCGCCCATCTTGAATATGTTCTGCTCATGGTGGCAGGCATGAATCACCGCACCCGACGCGAGGAACAACAAGGCTTTGAAGAAGGCGTGGGTCATCAGGTGGAAAATTGCCGCATCCCACGCGCCCACGCCCAAGGCGAGGAACATGTAGCCAATCTGACTCATGGTCGAATAGGCGAGGATGCGCTTGATGTCGGTCTGCACCAACGCAGCAAAACCGGCGAGCACCAGGGTCAAGCCGCCAACAATGCCGACCAGTTCGAGAATCTCCGGGGTCAGCAGGAACAGACCGTGCGTGCGCGCGATCAGGTAAACACCGGCGGTGACCATGGTCGCCGCGTGGATCAGTGCCGATACCGGAGTCGGGCCGGCCATGGCGTCCGCCAGCCAGGTTTGCAGCGGCAACTGCGCCGATTTACCCACTGCGCCACCGAGCAGCATCAGCGTGGCAATCCACAGCCAGCTATCGCCTTCCACGTATTTCTGCGGCGCCAGCAGCATCAGTTCCTGAATATTCAGGGTGCCGAGATGAAGGAACAGGATGAACAGGCCGATGGCCATAAACACGTCGCCGATACGGGTGACGATAAAGGCTTTCAGCGCCGCATTGCCGTTGGCGGTGTGTTTGAAGTAGAAACCGATCAGCAGGTACGAGCACAGCCCCACGCCTTCCCAGCCGAAGTAGAGCATCAGCAGGTTATCGCCCAGCACCAGCAGCATGCTGAAGATAAACAGGTTGGTGTAGGCGAAGAACCTCGAATAGCCCTCTTCACCGCGCATGTACCAACTGGCGAACAGGTGGATCAAAAAGCCCACACCGGTGACCACACCGAGCATGGTCACAGACAGGCCATCCAGATAGAGGGTGAAGCTCGGTGCGAAACCGGCCACGCTCATCCACTGCCACAGCACCTGCGTGAACACACCATTTTCCGGCGGGTTAAGGTTGAACTGCAGAATCACCCAGGCGGCGGTCAGGGCGGACAACCCGACCGAGCCCACACCGATCAATGCAGAGAGATTTTCGGAGAAACGCCCGCGCGAGAAGGCCAGCAGAAACCAGCCCAGCAGCGGAAACACACAGGTCAGAAATAGAAGGTTCATCCGCGCATCTCGCTGGCAGCGTCGATATCGAGGGTGTTGAAGCGGCGATACAACTGCAAGAGGATCGCCAGGCCGATACTGGCCTCAGCCGCCGCCAAGGTGATGACCAAAATGAACATCACCTGCCCGTCAGGCTGCACCCAACGGCTGCCCGCCACAATAAAAGCCAGGGCGGTGGCATTCATCATCACCTCCAGGCTCATCAACACAAACAGGATGTTGCGTCGCACCATCAGGCCAATCAGGCCCAGGCTGAACAGCACGCCGGCCAACGCCAGGCCGTGCTCCATGGGAATCGCATTCATGCGCTTGGCTCCTTAGCGTCGAGGCGACCCAGATGGAAGGCGGCCACCAGGGCGGCCAACAGCAACAGAGCCGCCAGTTCCACAGCCAGTATGTAAGGCCCAAACAGTGCGATGCCGACGGCTTTGGCCTCCACGGTTTGCAAACCAATGACGCCACTGCTCGGCGCGGCGAACAGCACATACAGCAACTGCCCCAACAGTAACGCTGAAAGAATCGAAGGGCCGACCCAGATG
>CAMCJM010000092.1 GCA_945874835.1 Pseudomonas synxantha
ACAACTGGGTGCGTTCAGTAGCCGTATCCCCTTTGTGGCACTCAGCAGGCTTTGTATATGAGCCCACTCGGTATCGCTTAACTGGCTTCTGTCGGTCATGGCAAAAGCCAGATTCTAGCCGGTGGCTTACGTCAACAGAACCTAGTATGCGGTTTCTAATTTTCATCGATACCGTGTCCCTAAGCCTGCATCCCGTGGGCGTTTCCTCGAAACATTTAGAGTGAGGTGCACCATGTCGAAAGTTGCCGTTAAAAAGAGCGTCGCTGTTGAAGAAACCAGCAGCGTGCTGAGCGACGCCAAAGTCTACGCCCGCAAAATTTACTTGGCTGGCCTGGGCGCTTACGCCAAAGCCGGTCAGGAAGGTTCCGAGTACTTCAAATCGCTGGTTAAGAGCGGTGAAGGCGTCGAGAAACAAGGTAAAAAACTGGTCAACGAACAAGTTGAAGCAGCCAACAACCAGATCGATAGCGTTAAAACCACTGTGACCAGCAACGTCAACAGCGTGAAAGGCAAAGTTGAAGTGCAACTCGACAAAATCGAGAAGGCCTTTGACAACCGTGTTGCCAGCGCGCTGAACCGCATTGGTATCCCGTCCAAGCAAGACGTTGAAGTACTGTCTGCTAAGCTGGACGAGCTGAGCGCGTTGCTCGAGCACGTCGCGCGTACCAAATAAGGAGAGCTGGAATGGCTGTCAAAAAGAAAACTGAAAAACAAACCACTTCTTGGGTCGGCGAAGTAGAAAAATACTCGCGCCAGATCTGGCTGGCCGGTTTGGGTGCCTACTCTAAAGTCAGCAAGGACGGCACCAAGCTGTTCGACACGCTGGTTAAAGATGGTGAAAAAGCCGAGAAAGTGGCAAAGACCGAAGTCGACAAACAAGTGGGTGCTGTGAAGTCCACCGTTGAGTCGAAAGTCGATACCGCCAAGTCTAAAGTTGATGAAGTTAAAGACAAAGCGATCGGCAAGTGGGGCGAGTTGGAAGAAGCCTTCGACAAGCGTCTGAACAATGCCATTTCGCGTCTCGGTGTACCGAGCCGCAACGAAGTGAAAGCGCTCAACGCCAAGGTTGAAAGCCTGACCAAGCAGGTCGAGCAGTTGACCGGTGTATCGGTTAAGCCTGCTGTCAAAAAGGTCGCGGCTAAGCCTGCTGCTAAAGCGGCTGCTAAACCTGCTGCTAAGCCAGCCGCTAAGCCTGCTGCCAAGCCAGCTGCAAAACCGGCTGTTAAGGCTGCTGCCAAGCCTGCAGCGGTCAAGCCAGCTGCCAAAGCAGCAGCGCCTGCCGTTGCCGCTGCTGCTCCAGTAGCCGCACCTGCTGCCGCACCGGCCGCTGTTGCTCCGGCTGCACCTGCTACCCAGTCTTAAGACAGGTAGCAGCAAACACAAACGCCCAGCCTAGTGCTGGGCGTTTGTGTTTTTGCGATCAGTCTTCCAGATAGCGCCGTGCCAGATGCTCAGCGGCATGCCGGGGCTCGTCGGTCAGGTGCGGGGCTACCAGCATCATCACTTGGTAGACCACCAGGCGGCTTTCGCCTTCACGCCCCAGGATGCGTTGGTAGTCGAGAGAGAACAGCAGCGTGAGGGTGATCTGCTCAACCAGTTGGCCCAGCGATTGGGTGTCACTGCGCAATTGGCCGTCAATTTGTAGTTGCGCCAGCAGTTCGGCCAAGGCGCGTTTGAGGTTGTTGAGCCAGTGACGCATGCCGCGTTCGAGCTTGGGCAGGCGGCTGGTCAGATTGGACAAGTCTTGGAACAGAAAGCGGTAGTGCGCCAAGCGCTCGACAATCAGGTGCAGGAACAGCCAGTAATCTTCCACGCCCAGTTGTGCATCATCGGGCGGTGATAGCAGTGGCGCAAGTTCGCCCTGAAAACGCTCGAACAAGCCGAGGATCAAGGGCTCTTTGCCGTGGAAGTGGTAGTAGAGGTTGCCGGGGCTAATGCCCAACTCGTTGGCAATTTCCAGTGTGGACACATTGGGCTCGCCCTTCTGATTGAACAGGAGCAGGGCGCATTCAAGGATTCTGTCGCGGGTTTTCATCCGGTCTTCTTATTTTGTCCGCTTAAGCGGTTATCCATGGCGGGCCGCTAGGCGGCCTGGCGCTCTGAGTTCAATTAGCGTACGTGCACATAGGTGCCTGGGGCGGCTTCCATCGGCGGGAAATTTTGATTACCGAGGGCCATCAGCGTGGGGCTCTGTTCGCCCGAGCGCTCCTGTATCCACTCCAGCCAAATCGGCCACCAACTGCCTTGCACCTGTTCGGCGTCCTCATACCAAACTTTTGCATCGCGGCCGAGCGCCGGATTTTCCAAGTAAGTGGACTTGGGGTTGCCCGGCGGGTTGAGGATGCTTTGGATGTGCCCGCTGTTGGACAGGATAAAGCGGCGGTTGCCGCCCAGCAGCAGGGTCGAGCGATATACCGCATCCCAGGGGGTGATGTGGTCATTGATGCCGGCGACGCTAAAGCTGTCTACGGTGATCTTTTGCAGGTCCACGGGCGTGCCGCAGACTTCCAAGCCGCGCGGGCGGGTCAGTGGGTTGTGCTTGAAAAAGTCGATCAGGTCGCTATGGAAGGCCGCCGGCAGGCGCGTGTTGTCGTTGTTCCAGTAAAGAATATCGAAGGCCGGCGGTTGCTTGCCAAGCAAGTAGTTGTTGATCCAGTAATTCCAGATCAGGTCATTGGGGCGCATCCAGGCAAATACCCGCGCCATGTCGCGCCCATCCAATACCCCCTTTTGGTACGAGCGGCGTTTGGCGGCTTCCAGCGTCAGTTCATCGGCAAACAACATGGCCGGGCTGTCGATCTGGCTGTCGATCTGGCTGTCGATCTGGCTGTCGAGCAGGCTGACCATGTAGGTGGCGCTGGCCACTTTGCGCAATTGCCGTTTGGCCTGCAGGTGGCCTTGCAGGGCGGCAATGGTCAGTCCGCCGGCACAGGCACCGAGTAGGTTAACGTCTTTGCTGCCGGTGATTTCACGGCAGGCGTCGATGGCCGCCTCAACAGCCTGCACATAACTCGACAGGCCCCACTCGCGGTGGCGTGGGTCGGGGTTGCGCCAGCTGATAACAAAGGTTTGCAGGCCGTTCTTCAGGGCGTATTGAACAAAGCTCTTTTCGCTGGAGAGGTCGAAAATATAAAACTTGTTGATTTGTGGCGGCACGATCAGCAGGGGCTTGGCGTACTGCTTTTCGCTCAGCGGCTTGTACTGGATCAGCTCCAGCAACTCGTTGCGAAACACCACCGCGCCGCTGGTGGCGGCCAGGTTACGGCCGACTTCGAAGGCGTGCTTGCTGACTTGGCTGGGCATCCCGTCGTTGTTCACCAAGTCGTCAAAGAGGTGCGTCACACCCTTGATCAGGCTGCTGCCGCTGGAATTGAACAGTTCTTTAATGACCTGCGGATTGAGCACGGTGTTGCTGGGGGCCAGGGCATCGCCGAGCATGGTTGCGACAAAGCGCGCGCGGGCGCGGTCATCGGCATCCAGGTTGCTTTCATCGATCCAACTGTTGAGTTGTTTTTGGCAGGCCAGATAAGCCTGCAAGCTACGGCTGTAAAACGGATTGTCGCGCCAGGTTGGGTCGGCGAAGCGCACATCTTGCGGGTTGACCTTGAAGGGCGTGTCGCCCAGCAGGACGCGGCTTAATTGGCTACCCAGGGCCAGGGCATGACGCGCACTGTGAACGGGTTGTTTGACCCCTTGTAGCACTAGGCCGCGCAAGGTGGAGAGCACATCGCGTCCGCGCAAACCAACAACTGCGTTCTGGGTGTTCATGACGCTGTTGCGCGCGGGCAGGGCGCGCTTGGCGGGTTGGTCTCGCATGGGGCAACACTCCGTCGTCAAACCGTGAGACATCAAGGTTGGTAGCTCCGCAGCAAAGCGTGTACCAACGTTGGCGCAGATGCATTCCAGACCGCTGCGCACTGACTCTCAAGTAATACAACGTGCCCGATCATGGGTCAAGCACTGTGCGTGGCGTGCTGCATCAGTGCGTGTCGAGCGGGGTGCTGCCCGGGCATGGGGCCGTCAGCTGTGGCTGCGTACGGTGGCCGGTTGTGGGTGCATGATGGCGCGCTGACGTTCCTCCTCGAGGAATCGCATGATAATCGGTGCAACCGCCTCGGCACGCGTTACCAGGAACAGGTGGCCATCGTCGATGACATGTAATTCCGAGTTGGGGATGCGCCAGGCGAGCAGGCGCATGTTCACCAGCGGGATGAGCGGGTCGTCATCACCGGCCATCACCAGGGTCGGTTGGCGAATCTTGTGCAGCCAGTGGATGCTGGTCCAGCCGAGGCCGGCGAACAGTTGCCAGTAGTAACCCATCTTGCCGCCCGAGCGGACTTTACTGGCATGCGCCAGCGCCAGTTTAGGGTCGCGGCGGAAGGCTCCACCGTAAATTCCCGGGGCGATCTGTACGCCGTATGAAGGCTGCAGGTAACGGCGTGGGCTGGCCATGCACCAGAGCACCTTGGGCTTGCCCGGCACCATAACGGCACCGGCCGAGGTGGCGGCCAGAATCAGTTTTTTGCAGCGTTCGGGGTAGTCATGAGCGAATTGCTGCGCCAATGCACCACCCCAGGACACGCCAATGGCGTTGACTTGACCGTAGTCGAGATAATCGAGCATGCGCGCCGCCAGCTTGGCCAAGCCTGGAAAGCGGTAAGGCGTGCTGGGTGTGGACGAACCGCCCACGCCGGGTACATCGAAGGCGATGACTTCAAGGCCCGGATCGAGTGCCCGCACAAACGGCATGACCAGTTCCAAGTTGGCACCGATGCCGTTGAAGATCAGCAGTGGCGTCATCTTGCCATTGCCGGGGCGAACGGCGGTGCGGATGGTCTGGCCGTCCAGTTCGATGGTGCGAAATACGAAAGGTAGCGACATGCGCAGAAGCCCTGTCAGTGAAAACGCTGGATCAGACCCTCCGGGTCTTCGCCAGAAACGCCAGGGCGGAGCCTGGGTCGCCACATCCGCCTATAACAGCGGATGGGCGAGCGACACCTCCAGTGCCGCCGGCAGTGCTGCGCAGTGCGCAGGTATTAACGTTCGTGAACGTAAGTGCCAGGCGCGGCTTCGCCGGCTGGGTGTTTTTTATTGCCAAACTGCGTCGGTGCCTTTTTCAGCTCACCGGAGCGCTGCGCCAGCCAGGTTTGCCAATGCAGCCACCAGGAGTCGGCATGCTTGGTGGACGTGGCCTGCCAAGTTTTCGGATCCTTGTGCAGTTCGGTGTTGGTCATGTAGCGCGACTTTGGGTTGCCCGGCGGATTGAGAATGCTTTGGATATGCCCGCTGTTTGACAGCACAAATTCAACATTGCCACCAAATAATTTGGCCGACTTGTAGCACGACTCCCACGGCGTGATGTGGTCGGTGGTGCCGGCTACGCAATAGAGGTCGCTGGTGACCTGCTTGAGGTCAATCGGCGTGCCGCAGACTTCCAAGGCATTGGCCCGAATCAGCGGGTTGGATTGGAACATGTCGATAAACTCGCCATGCAGAGCCGCGGGCAGGCGCGTGGTGTCGTTGTTCCAGTAGAGGATGTCGAACACCGGCGGCTCGTTACCGAGCAGGTAGTTGTTTACCCAGTAATTCCAGATCAGGTCGTTGGGGCGCATCCAGGCAAATACTTTGGCCATGTCGCTGCCTTCCAGCACACCGGCCTGGTAGGAGCGGCGCTTAGCCAGCTCCAGGCTTTTTTCGTCAGCAAACAGCGCCACATCGCTTTCTAGGCGGTTATCCAGCACGCTGACCAGCAGGGTCAGTGCGTGCACTTTCTCCTCACCCAGCGCGGCATAGTGGCCTAGCAACGAGGTGGTGGTCAGGCCACCCGAGCAGGCGCCGAGCATGTTGATGTCTTTGCTGCCAGTGACGGCGGTAACCACGTCGATGGCTTCTTTCAGTGCTTCGATATAAGTCGACAGGCCCCACTCGCGGTGCGCTTTGGTCGGGTTGCGCCAACTCACCACGAAGGTCTGCACGCCGTTGCGTAGCAGGAAGCGCGCCACGCTCTGTTCTGGCGACAGGTCGAAGATGTAGAACTTATTGATCTGCGGCGGCACTACCAGCAGTGGGCGTTCGTGTACCTGCTCGGTGACCGGCTTGTACTGGATCAGCTCCAGCAGGTCGTTACGGAAAATCACCGCGCCATCGGTGATGGCCAGGTTTTTGCCGACCTCGAAGGCGTTCATGTTGACTTGGCTGGGCATGCCGCCGTTGTTGACGATGTCTTTGGCCAGGTGCGACAGGCCGTCGAGTAAGCTCTTGCCGCCGGTTTCAAAGAAGCGTTTAACGGCTGCCGGGTTGGCCATGCTGTTGCTCGGGGCCATGGCTTCGGTCATCAGGTTGATGACGAAATGGCCACGGCTGGCATCTTGTTCGGACAGATTGCTGTGATCGACCCAGTCATGCAGCTCTTTGCGCCAAGCCAAGTACGTTTGCAGGTAACGACGGTATAGCGGGTTCTGGCTCCAGGCCGGATCAGCAAAACGGCGGTCGCCTTCGCTGGGCGTGAGTTCGGATTGGCCGAGCATCACGTTTTTCAGTTCGATGCTGAAATGAGCCAGGTGCTTGGCGCTGTGCAGCGGTTGCAGCAGTGCTTGCCTGAGCACGACTTGCGCAGCCGTCAGCAGGTCTTTACCCCGGATGCCGATGACCGGGTTGAGCCCCAGGGTGTTTTCGGAGGCCTGGGTTTTCAGGTGGTCATTATTCTTATCAGTCATCTACAACGCTCCATTGTCCTGAGACGAAATACCGGCAACTTACTGTGCGCGGCGACACAGGGCTAGAACCGGCGAAAAGTGTGTCGCGTATGGGGCAGTCGGTTGGCGCAGCAGCAAAAACGTCGATGACGCCGTGTGCCTGTAACGAGCCTGCATGCCCTTTAGCTACAAACCTTAAACCTGTTCCATGAACCAGGTATTGCCCGGATTACCAAGGGCGGATTACTCCGCAATCGTTCCTGCTACTGGCCAGTCCAGAGGCAGGAAAACTTCCAGCTACTTGGTTACCCGAGTTTGTGAATTTGTGCAAGCTGGCCGCAATCACAGCCAAATGCACAGCGAGTATGCAGAGAAGGATTAGAAAATGCGCTCTAACCCGCCGCAAACTAGGGGCTAGAGAGGTTGCTGCCAGAATCCCTTTGTCATTCAGAGCATCAGGCGTACGACTGTTTCATTTGGGTCGCGCGATTTGCCAGCGGCGGCCAATGCAGCCAGGTAGTCGGCCCACAACTCGGCTTGACGCAGGGCGAGTTGTTCCAGGTACTCCCAGGTGAACAGGCCGCTGTCGTGGCCGTCAGCGAAGGTCAGCTTGAGGGCGTAATTACCGGCGGGCTCGATTTTGCTCAGGCCAACACCAAGTTTGCCGGTTTGCAGAATGGGTTTGCCGTGGCCCTGCACTTCCGCCGAGGGCGAATGCACGCGCAGAAACTCAGCGGGCAGGGTGTAGCACTCGTCAGCCGCGTAGTGCAGCTCTAGGGTTTTCGAGGCTTTGTGCAGTTTGATCGCGGTGGGGATGCGCATGCTCGATTCCGGAGGCGGGGTAGCCCGGATGCAAGTCGGGGGGGGGCTTGGTGGTGAATGCCCCCGGATTGCATCCGCGTTACGTGCGGCGTGTTAGAGGATATAGCGTGACAGGTCTTCGTCTTGCGCCAGTTCGCCGAGGTGGCTGTTGACGTAAGCCGCGTCGATCACAATCGGCGTGCCATTTTGCTGCCCGGCCAGGTCGCCGGCGCTGAAGGAGACTTCTTCCAGCAGGCGTTCAAGCAGGGTGTGCAGGCGGCGCGCGCCAATGTTTTCGGTTTTCTCGTTGACCTGATAAGCAATCTCGGCGATGCGCTTGATACCTTCAGCGACGAACTGAATGCCCAGCCCCTCGGTGTTCAGCAGCGCGGCATATTGCTCCGTCAGCGAGGCGTGTGGCTCGGTGAGGATGCGCTCGAAGTCTTGCGGCGTCAGGGCTTTGAGCTCCACGCGAATCGGCAGACGGCCTTGCAGCTCGGGCACCAGGTCGCTTGGCTTGCTCAGGTGGAACGCGCCGGAGGCGATAAACAGGATGTGGTCGGTTTTCACCATGCCCAGCTTGGTGTTGACCGTGCAGCCTTCAATCAGCGGCAGCAGATCGCGTTGCACGCCCTCACGGGAGACATCGGCGCCGCTGGTGTTGCCGCGCTTGGCCACCTTGTCGATCTCGTCGATAAATACGATGCCGTTTTGCTCAACGGCTTCCAGCGCCTGGGCCTTGAGTTCGTCTTCGTTGACCAGGCGCGCGGCTTCTTCGTCGCGGACCATTTTCAGGGCTTCTTTAACCTTGAGCTTGCGACTCTTCTTTTTGCCCTTGCCCATGCTGGAGAACAGGCTCTGCAGCTGGTTGGTCATCTCTTCCATGCCCGGCGGGGTCATGATTTCAATGCCGGCCGGGGCGTCGGCCACTTCGATTTCAATCTCTTTGTCGTCCAACTGACCTTCGCGCAGGCGCTTGCGAAACAGCTGGCGGGTGTTGGAGTCGCTGGCCGGCGCGGCATCTTCGTTGAAGCCGCTGCGTGCCGGGGGCAGCAGGGCGTCGAGGATGCGTTCTTCGGCGGCATCTTCAGCGCGGTGGCGCACTTTGATCATCTCCTGCTCGCGCAGCATCTTGATCGCGGCATCGGCGAGGTCGCGGATGATCGATTCGACATCGCGGCCGACATAGCCGACCTCGGTGAACTTGGTCGCTTCCACCTTGATAAACGGCGCATTGGCCAGCTTGGCCAGGCGGCGGGCAATCTCGGTTTTACCGACGCCGGTTGGGCCGATCATCAGGATGTTCTTTGGCGTTACTTCAGCGCGCAGTTCAAGCGGCAACTGCATGCGCCGCCAGCGGTTGCGCAGGGCGATGGCCACGGCACGCTTAGCGTCGTCCTGGCCGATGATATGGCGGTTTAGCTCGTGAACGATCTCGCGGGGCGTCATGGACATGCGGGTTTACTCCAGAAGACGACGCGCTTATTGAGCGCAGTCTTCTTCTTCGATAGTCAGTGTTTGGTTAGTGAAGACACAGATGGAGCCGGCAATGTTCAGCGCGGTTTCGGTGATTTCACGGGCGCTCAAGTCGGTTTTTTGCAGCAGGGCCATGGCCGCCGCTTGGGCGAAGCCGCCGCCGGAGCCCATGGCGATCAGGCCGTGCTCGGGTTCAACCACGTCACCGTTGCCGGTGATGATCAAGGAGGCGTCTTTGTTGGCCACTGCCAGCATGGCTTCCAGGCGGCTCAGCGAGCGGTCGGTGCGCCAGTCTTTGGCCAGCTCAACGGCAGCGCGCACCAAATGGCCCTGGTGTTTTTCCAGCTGGCCTTCAAAGCGTTCAAATAGGGTAAACGCATCGGCGGTGGCGCCGGCAAAACCGGCGAGCACTTGACCGTGGTACAGGCGACGAACTTTTTTCGCGTTGCCTTTCATCACGGTGTTGCCGAGTGACACCTGGCCGTCGCCGCCCATGACGACTTTGCCGTTGCGGCGCACTGAAACGATGGTGGTCAAGGGAGAGTCTCCACGCAGCGGGGCGAAAGTGCCCAATGCTGAATGAAGTGGGGGCGCAGCGGGCTGGGTTCAAGCCCCGAGGCGCTCGCTGTCGGACAAAAAGTCCTGCAGCCACGCCCCAGCGCTCGAAATGACGGGGTTTAGGGCACTTGCCGTTGCTGTAACAACAGATTACTGAAGCCGCTGGCAGCGAGGGACTTCTGCGCCTGGCTAAGTTGTTCACGCGTGGCGAAGGGGCCGACCAGCACGCGGTGCCAGGTTTCTTCACGTACTTTGCTGGCCTCCACACGCACGCTCTGCCCAAGCAGGATGAACTGCGCACGCAGGCTGTCGGCATCGTCTTTACGGCGGAACGAGCCCGCCTGCAGAAAGAACTGCGAGGTAGAAGGCGCTTTGGCGATCACCGGTGGCGGTGGTGGCACCTGGCCGTTGAGCGCAGCCTCAGCGCGTGCGGCGTCAATCTTCGCGGCTTCTTCCGGAGTGACCGGTTTTTGCTCAGGCACTGGCGTAGGGGTTGGCACGATAGGCTGCGGCGGCAGGATGACTTCCGATTCCGGCAGCAGGGTGTAGAAGTCGTACTTGGGCTTTTCCGGCTCGCGGCTGACCGGCGCGCTGGCCTTGGCTTTAGCGGCCTGTGCGGCGGCTTGTTCGGCTTTTACGCGTTTAATTTCGTCGCTGCCGGGCTCCAGGCTAAAGAGAAACACCATGAAACCGCCAACCACCAAGCCGCAGACCAGCCAGAACCAGCCCGGCACCGGCTTTTTCGCCGGGGCCTGGTAGCGGCTGGCACCGCGTTTGGGCGCTGGCTTCTTCTTGGCGGCCACTTACATGCGCTCCAGGGTTTCCAGGCCGAGCAATTCCAGGCCTTGTTTGAGCGTGCGGCCGGTCAGTGCGGCGAGGCGCAGGCGGCTGTTGCGCAGGGTTTCGTCTTCGCTGGCGAGGATTGGGCAGTTCTCGTAGAAGCTGGAGAACAGCCCGGCCAGGTCATACAGATAGGCGCACAGCAGGTGCGGCTCGCCTTTGTCGCCCACGCCGGCCAGCACTTCGCCAAATTGCGCGAGCTTGCCGGCAAGGTCGATTTCCTGCGCGGCCTGCAGGTTGAGCTGGCCCTCAACCTCGGCAAAACCTTTGCCTAGCTTGCGGAAGATGCTGGCCACGCGGGTGTAGGCGTACAGCAGATACGGCGCGGTGTTGCCCTCAAAGCTGAGCATCAGCTCGAAGTTAAAGCGGTAGTCGCTGGTGCGATGCTTGGACAAATCGGCGTATTTCACCGCGCCAATGCCCACCGCGCGGGCGATCTGGCGCAGCTCAGTTTCGTCCAGCTCGGGGTTCTTGCCTTTAACCAGGGCGTAAGCGCGCTCTTCGGCTTCATCGAGCAGGTCGACCAGCTTGACTGTGCCGCCGTCGCGGGTTTTGAACGGTCGGCCGTCAGCGCCGTTCATGGTGCCGAAGCCCATGTGTTCCATTTGCATTGCGGCGGGGACGAAACCGGCCAGGCGCGCAGCGGCGAAGACCATCTGGAAGTGCAACGCCTGGCGCTGGTCGACGAAATACAGCACGCGGTCGGCCTTCAGCACATTGGCGCGGTAGCGCGTGGCGGCCAAGTCGGTGGTGGCGTAGAGGTAGCCGCCACCGGCCTTTTGCACGATCAGCGGCAGCGGATTGCCTTCGGCATTCTTGAACTCGTCCATAAACACGCACTGCGCGCCGTCGCTCTCCGTCAGCAGACCTTTGGTCTTGAGGTCGGCGACCACGTTGGCCAGGTCGTCGTTGTAGGCGCTCTCGCCTTTGACGTCCTTCATGCTCAGCTTCACGCCGAGGCGGTCGTACAGCGCTTGGCAGTGTCTTAGAGAGGTTTCGTTGAATTCCCTCCAAATGCTTAAACACGCTTCTTTACCAGCTTGTAGTTCTACAACCATCTGGCGTGCGCGCTCAGCAAATTCGGGCTCTTGGTCGAAGCGCTGTTTTGCGGCCCTGTAGAAACCTTCTAGGTCTGCAAGCTCTTTATCACGAAACCCTCTGGGAAGATCCATCCCGTAGGCCAGCAGCATGCCGAATTGGGTGCCCCAGTCGCCGACGTGGTTCTGGCGGATTACTTTGTCACCGAGGAACTCCAGCACGCGCGCCACGCCGTCACCGATGATGGTCGAGCGCAGGTGGCCGACGTGCATCTCTTTGGCCAGGTTGGGTGCAGACAGGTCGACCACCACGCGCTGCGCCGGGCCATTTTTGCGCACGCCGAGCGTGGCGTCGGCCAGCAGGGCGTCAAGGCGCGCGGCTAAGGCTTGGGTGTTCTGATAGAAATTGAGGAAGCCCGGCCCGGCAATCTCGACCTTGCTGATGCTGGCGTCGGTCGGCAGTGCGGCAATCAGCTTTTCGGCCAGGTCACGCGGCTTCGTGCCGGCCGGCTTGGCCAGCATCATGGCGATGTTGCTGGCGAAATCGCCGTGGGTCTTGTCCTTGGTGTTCTCCACTTGAATGGCCGGGCTCAGGCCTTCCGGCAGCACGCCGTCGGCAGTGAGGCGGGTCAGGGCTTGCTGGATCAGGTGGCGAATGCTGTCTTTCATGGTCTGCTCGGTCTGCTCGGTCGGCCGATGGGGCGGCGGCGCACAATGGCGCTGGTTGAAAACTGCGCATTATAGAAGCAGCGGCAAGCTGCAAGCCACAAGCGGCAAGGAAAAGCCCGTTGCCTTGTTAGGCGAGTCTTAGAACAAGTCGATTGGGTCAACATCCAGGGACCCGCGCACGGCGCGGCCTGCGGGTAGTGACGTAGCCCGGATATAATCCGCGGCGCGTCGGCCCCGCTACAGCCGCGCCCGGATTGCAGCCGGGCTACGGGAGATCGCGCTGACTAAGCGCTGCGCTGCGCGGTGCCTCGCGCGGCGGCGTTACCCGCAACGAAATACGGCGCGGTGCTGCGTGGCAGCGGGGCGCGACCACGGATTTTGTCGGCGATTTTCTCGGCCATCATGATGGTCGGTGCGTTGAGGTTGCCGGTGACGATCAGCGGCATGATCGAGGCATCCACTACGCGCAGCCCCTCGACGCCGTGCACGCGGCCTTGGCCGTCGACCACTGCCATGTCGTCTTCGCCCATCTTGCAGGAGCACGACGGGTGGTAGGCCGTTTCTGCGTGCTCGCGGATAAAAGCGTCCAGTTCGGCGTCGCTCTGCACGTCCTTGCCGGGGCTGATCTCGCGGCCGCGATACGGGTCCAGCGCGGCCTGCGCCATGATTTCACGGGTGATGCGGATGCCGTCGCGGAACTCGCGCCAGTCCTGTTCGCTGGCCATATAGTTGAAGAGGATGCTCGGGTGCTGGCGCGGGTCTTTGGATTTGACCTGAATACGCCCACGGCTCGGCGAGCGCATGGAGCCCATGTGTGCCTGGAAACCGTGTTCCTTCACCGCGTTGCTGCCGTTGTAGTTAATCGCCACCGGCAGGAAGTGATACTGGATGTTTGGCCATTCGAAATCGGCGCTGGAGCGGATAAACCCGCCGGCCTCGAACTGGTTGCTGGCACCGATGCCCTTGCCGAGGAACAGCCAATTGGCACCAATCATCGGCTGGTTCCACCATTGCAGCGCCGGGTACAGCGACACCGGCTGCTTGCAGGCGTATTGCAGGTACACCTCCAGGTGGTCTTGCAGGTTTTCGCCGACGCCGGGCAGGTCGTGCACTGTAGTGGTCAAGTTTTCCCGGACACCAAGATAGGTGTTTTATCGACCGATTCCCGCTCAAAGACGGAGGGTGGTCGGTAGCCCAGTTTTGAATGCAGGCGGGTGCTGTTGTAGAAGCCCACGATGTAGTCGGTGATATCCCGAGT
>CAMCJM010000093.1 GCA_945874835.1 Pseudomonas synxantha
CGACCGCATCACTCACCACTGCGACATCCTCGAAACCGGCAACGACTCATTCCGCTTCAAGCAACGCAAAAAGGCGGTGAAAAGCACCTGAGCAACTGGAAACTTTTGGACGCTGTTGCCTGGAAAGTTTTGGATGCTGATTGACAAACTGGGAGCGCATGACTGCGCTAGCCAGGTTGTTCATTCCCTATCCGCGCGAGCTACCTATGCATCCCTATCCCATAACTCGCTTCGGTGTTAAAACCCAAGGCAGGTGCCGTATGCGGTAATTCCGCACGTACGGATCTGTGCGGGGGGTGGCAGGCGACTGCCATTCCTACCGCGACCCAATGGACGAGTATCAAGAAGAGCTGCTGGAAGCTCACGCCTATGAGTTGGATGTGCCGGAGTGTGATGAAGACGCGACCGAGCTCTAATCTGTTAAAGCCGATTAAATCGCCCGACGTTGCTCGCGGCGGTATTCGCCTGGTGTTTGCTGATTCCAGCGTTTGAACGCGCGCTGAAAGGCTTCGGCCGAGGCAAAGCCAAGCAGGTAGGCGATTTCGCCAAACGCCAACTCGGTGTCGCGGATGTAGGCCATGGCCAGGTCGCGGCGCGTGTCGTTAAGGATGCTGCGAAACTGCGTGCCTTCTTCCGCCAGTTTGCGCCGCAGTGTCCAGGTTGGCAGCTGCAGGCGTGCGGCCACTTCGGCTAAATCCGGTTCACGACCATGCAGCAAAGGGCCGAGCAGTTGAGTGATGCGCTCGCGTAAGTTGCGCGTGCGGGTCAGTTGCTGCAGTTGTTCTTCGCATATTTCCAGCAAGTGTCGCCAGGTGCCGGGGCAGTGTTCGGAATTGCGCAAATTCAGGGTTGGCTGATTCAGGCGCAGTTGGTTGTGCTCGCCGGCAAACTCCACCGGGCAGGCAAACAGCTCGGCATAGTGCGCGGCGTAGTCCGGCGCAGAAAATTCAATCTGCACTTTCTCGACGCTAACAGGCTGCTGCGCCAAACGACTGAGTTGCTGTGCCCAACTGGCGAGCACCGAATCCACCACAAAGCGGTTGTAGGCGTTGTACGGGCTGATCGAATAAAAGCGCAGCCAGGCACCGTGCTTGTCCTCATGCAGGCTGGATTGACCGCGGTAGTTGGCTGCATACAGCGGTTCAAAGCGAATCATGGCGCGCGCCGCTTCGCGCACAGTAGGCGCTTGCGCGGCGGTCACACCGGCCAGACCGAGCTGGCTCATACGGCTGAATTGGCCCATCAATAATCCCAGGCCTGGCTCGCCGCATTGTTGAATCGCGCTGTGGCCCAAGCGCATGTAGCGCGGGATCGACAGGCGTGCGCGTGGTTCAGCCAGGCGTGCTGCGTCCAGCCCGTATCGCTCCAGCAGTGGTTGTGGATTCTCACCGCAGCTGTGCATGGCATCGGCCAGGCTGTCGACAAAACCAACGGATAAATCGCCTAATTTGACCCGTGTTGATTTCATCGGCTGAGGCTATCCAGGTTGTGCAGTGTGGGGCGGTCAGGTTAGGTGGGCGCCTGAGCGTTGCCAAGTGTTGCTGTCATTTTTGATCAATAAGTTGTCACTTAAAGTCATTGAGGCGCATGGCCGGGCTGATTATCGTCTAAACCCTATCGACCGCACCCGCCAAGAGGCTGCGGCAATTTCGTGAACAGCCAATACCCGATGTGGAGATTTCCATGACTGCTCAGTACCCCAATCTGCTGGCCCCGCTCGATCTGGGTTTCACCACCCTGAAAAACCGTACCCTGATGGGTTCGATGCACACCGGGCTGGAAGAAAAGCCAGGTGGTTTTGAGCGCATGGCGGCCTATTTCGCCGAGCGCGCTCGTGGTGGTGTTGGCCTGATGGTTACCGGCGGTATTGGCCCGAACGAAGAGGGCGGTGTGTACTCCGGTGCGGCCAAGCTGAGCACCCCGGAAGAGGCGGAAAAACACAAGATCGTGACCCGTGCCGTGCACGAAGCCGACGGCAAGATTTGTATGCAGATTCTGCATGCCGGTCGTTATGCCTACAGCCCAAAATCGGTCGCGCCGAGCGCCATTCAGGCACCGATCAACCCGTTCAAGCCCAAAGAGCTGGACGAGGACGGCATCGAGAAGCAAATCCAGGACTTTATCAACTGCTCCGTACTGGCTCAGCAGGCCGAATACGACGGCGTTGAAATCATGGGTTCGGAAGGTTATTTCATTAACCAGTTCCTCGCCGCACACACCAACCAGCGCACCGACCGTTGGGGCGGCAGCTATGCAAACCGCATGCGCTTGCCGGTGGAAATCGTCCGCCGTGTGCGTGAGGCTGTAGGCCCGAACTTCATCATCATCTACCGCCTGTCGATGCTGGATCTGGTGGAAGGTGGCAGCACCTGGGATGAAATCGTGCTGTTGGCCAAGGCCATCGAAAAAGCCGGTGCAACGCTGATCAACACCGGTATCGGCTGGCACGAAGCGCGTATCCCGACTATTGCCACCAAGGTGCCGCGTGCGGCGTTTACCAAGGTGACTGCCAAGTTGCGTGGCGAAGTCAGCATTCCGTTGATCACCACCAACCGCATTAACACGCCGGAAATCGCCGAGCAGGTCCTGGCCGAAGGCGACGCCGACATGGTCTCCATGGCGCGTCCGTTCCTCGCCGACCCGGAGTTCGTTAATAAGGCTGCAGAAGGCCGCAGTGACGAAATCAACACCTGCATCGGCTGTAACCAGGCCTGTCTGGACCACACCTTCGGCGGCAAGCTGACCAGCTGCCTGGTCAACCCGCGTGCCTGCCATGAGACAGAGCTGAACTACATCCCGACCACCACGGTGAAGAAGGTCGCCGTGGTCGGTGCGGGTCCTGCTGGGTTGTCCGCCGCCACTGTTGCCGCCGAGCGTGGTCACAGCGTGACCCTGTTTGATTCGGGCAGTGAGATTGGTGGCCAATTCAACGTGGCCAAGCGTGTGCCGGGCAAAGAAGAATTCTTTGAAACCCTGCGCTACTTCAAGCGCAAGCTGGAAACCACTGGCGTCGACCTGCGTCTGAATACGCGCGTATCGGCTGACGATTTGGTCAAGGGTGGCTACGACGACATCATCCTGGCGACCGGTATTGCCCCGCGCACGCCGGCTATTCCAGGCATCGAGCACGCTAAGGTGATCAGCTACCTGGACGCCATTTTGCAACGCAAGCCGGTTGGCCAGAAGGTTGCTGTAATCGGTGCCGGCGGTATCGGCTTTGACGTGTCTGAATTCATCACTCATCAGGGCGAAGCCACCAGCCTCAACCGCGAGGCGTTCTGGAAGGAGTGGGGCATTGACGCCGATCTCGAAGCGCGCGGCGGTGTGGCGGGTGTTCAAGCGCATCCGCATCCGGCGGCGCGTGAGGTGTTCCTGTTGCAACGCAAGAAAACCAAGGTGGGCGATGGCTTGGGTAAAACCACCGGTTGGATTCACCGCGCCGGCTTGAAGAACAAGAATGTGCAGATGCTCAATGCAGTCGAGTACCTCAAGGTCGACGATGCTGGTCTGCATATCAGCGTGGCGGGCGGTGAGCCGCAAGTGCTGCCAGTGGACACCGTGATTGTCTGCGCCGGCCAAGACCCGCTGCGCGAACTGCAGGAAGGTCTGGAAAATGCCGGTCAGGTCGTGCACCTGATTGGCGGTGCTGATGTGGCCAGCGAACTGGACGCCAAGCGTGCCATCAACCAGGGGTCGCGCCTCGCGGCTGAACTCTGATGACCAACGCCCCGCCTCGTGCGGGGCGTTTTCTATGTGGCTAAAACAATAAGGAAATGCCCGTGTCTGCTTCCACTCAACTTAAGCCTGCTGCGGCCGCCACGCTCGCCCAGTGGCATGGCCTGATGCAAAACAACGATCTGCGTGAACTGCCGCAACTGCTGCACCCACAGGCGGTGTTTCGCTCGCCCATGGCTTACAAGCCCTATGCCGGCGCGCCGATGGTGTCGTTGATTCTGAATACGGTCAGCCAGGTGTTCGTCGATTTTGTTTACCACCGTGAATTGGTTAGCGCCGATGGCCTGAGCGTGGTGCTGGAGTTCAGTGCCAAGGTGGGGGAGCGCGAACTCAAGGGCATCGACATGGTGCGTTTTGACGAGGACGGCAAGATCGTTGAATTCGAAGTAATGATTCGACCCATGAGCGGCTTGCAGGCGCTGGACGATGAAATGGGTCGGCGATTGGCACCCTTTCTGGCAGCGGGCAAAGGTTAGGTCAGCAAATCCGTCACATTTTTGTCTGACAGCCCACATTGCGTGGGCTATTGGCCGGTTCAGTGCGAACCCAGTCACATTGCCGGGTTTGGCTTTTCCCCTAGACTGCCCGCACTTGCGTAGGGAATTGGGGTTTAGCGCTTGCATGAGTTGTCAGAATTTTGGCAGTCTTGTTGGGTGTGCCAATATTTGCGCAATTGGTACGGGGTTGTGCGCGTTGAGCGCAGCTCTTTAAGGCCGCTAGAGGACGATCCAATGAGCATGCAGATCAAGCCGCAGATGGTTGAGGCCGTGCTGTTCTTCAGCGAGCGTGGCGGTATCTGCAAGCAGATGTTTTTCCCCGAGTTTGAGGCCTTGCTCGATGGCGTGGTGAACATGCCCGAGTTTGCCGACCAGCAAATGCGCGTGGCTTATGCCCTGATTAATCCACGCTTGTTGATCAAGGCGCTGGTGTTCTTCTATCTCGATTTTGACGAGAAGGGCGCCCCGGATACGGGTTGGAATATCCCCTTGCAGCATTTGGCCGAGCGTGCCGGCCGTGGCCCCGATCTGGGCGCAGGGCCGATTCGTTTGGCCTGCCGCAGCCAATGCCCGGTGTCTTGGCACCAGATGCACCTGTGGGACCCCAGTCTGACGCCGGGCAACAATGATCTGGCTTTGCTGCGTGATGTGGTAAAGCGCAACGCACTGGGTTTGCTGGTTGAGGATGAAGCGACGCCAGCGGTGGCCACCGAACGTTTGCAGATGGCCTCGGAGGACCGCTGGTATGCGGCCGATCCGGCTCAGGAAGAGGCGAGCAAAACGCAAGAAAAGCTTGACCAGCAAGAACGGGTCAAAGCAGCCCAGTTGATCACGCAACAGCGTTTGCGCATCAGCAGCCTGACTCAGCAGCACGAAGAAGAACTGGCCAAGTTCAAGTTGGCCAGTGACGAACAGAGCAGTAACTTGTTGGCGCAAATTAATGGCTTGCATCAGGCCTTGCGCCAGCAAGAAGAACACAACGCGGTTTTAAAGACCCAACTGGCTACTCAGGCGGTTAGCTTTCAGACCTCACGCGAGGAAATGACGGCTCAGTTGCGTGAGTTGGAGCGCGATGGGCTCAGCGAAATTGACGGTCTGCGCACACAGTTTGAAGCTGAGATGCACGCCAAGATTGCCGCAGCAGTGGCGCAATACAAAGAGCAGGTTGCCATCCGCGATGTCGAGTTAGCCTACCGCGCCGAGCAGGACACTCAGGCTTTGCAGGAGATCAACCGACTCAAGCGCGCCTATACCGATTTGGTCAGCCAGGGTGGCGAGCAGATTCTCGAACGCTTAGCCAAGTTGGGGGTGGTGTTTGTGGTGTATCACCCCGGCGCTGGCCACCTGACTATCCCGTTGCAGGAAATAGCCGTTTATCAGGACAACCCGTTGTCCTACGCGGCGGCTAAGTGCTTTGTCAGCGAAGAGCAGTATCGCCACTGGGTGGCGCACTATCAGCAGCCTACTTGTGCAGCGGAACTACCGGCCGGCGGGCGTTGTGCCATGCCGATAGACCGCATTGATACGCCTAGCCGCTTTACCTTGGGTGAGTCCAACTGCTGCGCGCGGCACAAGGCCAGCAGCCGTTTGCGCACCGTGGGTTGAGCTTGTCAGTGGTCGTGCCTGACTGGACACCGCATGCGCCTTTGCAGCGCTTGTGTCTGCCGTGGTCAGAGGCTGCTGGGGTTGAACTGGCCGTGTTGCGTCTGGACCTGATCGACTCGCTGATCAGCGGCAATAAATGGTTCAAGTTGAGTCATCACCTGGCCCGCGCTCAGGCCGAATCGGCTACTGGCGTGATCAGCCTCGGCGGTGCTCATTCCAATCATCTGCATGCCCTGGCGGCTGCGGGCAAGCGCTTTGGCTTTGCCACGGTGGGTTTATTGCGGGGTCATGCGCAGCAAACAGCAACGGTGGATGACTTACTGGCTTTGGGGATGCAACTGCATTGGCTGGGGTATGCGGGTTATCGGGCGCGCCATGCGGCAGATTTCTGGCTGCCGTGGCAGGCGCAGTATCCAGGCTTTTATGCTGTGCCCGAAGGCGGTGGAGGCCTGCCTGGGGCTTTGGGTTGCATGGCGTTGCTGCCGATGGTGCGCGAGCAACTGGCAGAGATCGGTTGGGCTGATTACGACGCCTGGTGGCTGGCGGCCGGAACGGGCACAACACTGGCTGGCCTGTTACTGGGCGAGGCCGCGGCGCACCCTGTGCATGGAGCCTTGGCGGTGCCCGCTGATCATGGCGTTGCGCAGCAGGTACAGCAGATTGTCTTGGCGGCGGATCAGCCTGTTGGGCTCTACCATCTGCATGAAGCCTGTCGCGGTGGTTTTGCCCGCAGCGATGCTGAGTTACTGGCTTTTATGCGTGACGCTGAAAACCACAGCGCCATGCCGTTGGAGCCGCTGTACACAGCCAAGGCTCTAATGGCGTTGCGCCAGCAGGTCGAGGCCGGTTACTTTGCCCGCGGCAGCCGGGTGGTTTTTGTCCATACTGGTGGCTTGCAGGGGCGGGCAGCGGCTTTGTCATCGTCTGCCCCTCTACTCTGAAAACCACCGGCGGAGCCTGGATTCTGCATGAGCGAACCTCTCAATCCTGAACAGCTGCGCAGCCTCACCCCACTCAATGTGCTGTCTGAGCAGCAGTGGCGTGAACTCCGGACCCAATTGATTCCTCAGCCTGTGCTGGCCGGGCAGGTGTTGTTTCGCGCGGCAGATCAGGCCCGCGTGACCTACTACCTGTTGGTCGGTGAATTACTCTTGCAATCGGCCGAGGGTCAGCAGCGTATACAGGCTGGCAGTGAGGCCAGTTGTCACCCGTTATCACCCAGCCTGCCGCGCTTGCATGAGGCGCGTGCGCTGACCGATGCCAGTGTGTTGGCCCTGGACACTGCCACCCTCAACCGTTTGCTGACCTGGCGTCTGGCTTATCAGGATCTGCTGTTGGAACTGGGACAGCACCACGAAGACGTGGAATGGTTGGAGCGGTTGTTGGAAAACCCGCTGTTTGCCAAAGTGCCGCCGTCCAACGTGCGCGCGATGCTGGCACGTTTGCAGCGCATTGAATTGCCTGCGGGCAGTACGGTGTTGCAAGAGGGCGATGTGGGCGACAGTTGCTACTTCCTTAAGCACGGGCGCGCCGAAGTGATTCGCGGCGCCGGCAGTGCGCAGCAGGTGTTGGCTGAGTTGGAGATTGGGGCCGGTTTTGGTGAGGAAGCCTTGCTGGCTGACAGCCCACGCAATGCCACGGTGACTCTGCTTGAAGACGGTGTGGTGCTGCGCCTGGATCGGCAGGACTTTTTCGCCTTACTCAAAGCGCCAGTAGTGGATGAGGTTTCGCTGGGTGAGGCTTCCCGTTTGCTGGCCGCCGGGGCGCAATGGCTGGATGTGCGCCTGCAGGACGAATACCAGCGTGCCCATGCGCTGCAATCGTTGAACATGCCCCTGCAACTGTTGCGGCTCAAAGCCCGATTATTGGATAAAACGCGCACCTACCTGTGCTACTGCGACAGCGGCAAACGCAGTAGCAGCGCGGTGTTTCTTCTGTCGCAATTGGGCTACGGCGCCTATGCCCTGCGCGATGGGGTGGACGCTTTGCCAGCGGTACAGCGCGATGCATTGCTGTGCGAAAGCGGTTCGGGCTACCTGGCCCGCTCCGGCGGCCGAACCGAGCGCAGCCTGTGAGTCAGCTGGCCGGTTGAGCCGGCCAGTGATCATGCAGCAAAAACACCCGTTCGACTTCCTGCCAGCAGTTCGGTGCGGCTTCTTCCAGGCGCACCAGCAACTGAGCATTGGCATCACTGGCTAACGCCGCTAACCATTGCTGCAACTGCTGAGGCGTCCATAGCGCGGCTGTTTCGACGTGCGCCGGGGCCAGCCAGGCCGGGCGTGCCAGCGGCTGCCATAGACCTTGGTGTTGTGCGCTAAAAGCCTGCCAGTCGCGATGCTGCAGCCAGCGTCCACGCAAGTGCTGTGGGTTGCTGCCGAGCGGTGCGCTGCAGGGGTGTTGCCAGGGGTAGAACAAATACCCTGCCAGCCACAATGCAGACTGAACCTGAGATGGCGTGTAGCTGGCCAAAAGCGCTTGGGCATGCGGGCTCTTGCACAGTGGCAGTTGATGCTGAAGCAGATGGCCCAGTTTGATATCCAGTCGATCACGGCTGCCCGGGCCTAGCCAGTGCGCCGGATCCAGGCCGCTGCACTGCGCCTGAGCCAGGTAAAGTTTGATGGCGAACTCAATGTGGTGCACGCCTTGTTCATCGCGCAGCAACAGATCCAACTCACCCAGGGTATGCCCGTCCTGGCGAATAGGCAGGTTGGCGGCTAGCACCTCAACGCCGGGTGCAGCCTGCAAGGCAAACTGCCATAGGCGCTCGTAATACAAGCCTAAACGCCGCACTGAATGCTGGCTGAGCCATTGCGTGAGCCTGTGATTGTCAGCATCCAGATGCCGCAACCAGTCAGCCAGAATGTCGGGTTGCAGGCTCCAGGTGCTGGCGGTCAGCGGGTGGCGTTGCGGCCAATCCGTGTGGTTGAGCAAGGGCGGCGAAAGCAGCGTCCAGGCCAAATCACGCACGCTGGGTTGGCGCAGTTGCGAGAGCAGGTCGGTCAGTGAGGGGAAGTGCGTCATGCTGCGAGCATAGCGCTTAGAGCCGATTAGCGATCTGCTGTGCGTCGACCCTGTTGGGTTAAGCAGCGGTTGGCGCACTCACAAGCGTTTCTGGCAGGCATGCGGTTTGCCGCTGCTAGCGGCTTTCGCCCATAATCCCAACCCTTAGATCCAGAGCCTGGCGGGAGCACCATGGAGCAATTTCGTAATATCGGCATCATCGGTCGGCTGGGCAGCACCCAGGTTCTCGACACCATCCGCCGGCTGAAGAAATTTCTGCTCGCCCGTCACCTGCATGTGATTCTCGAAGACACCATCGCTGAAGTGCTGCCGGGGCATGGCTTGCAGACCTCATCGCGGAAAATTCTCGGTGAAGTCTGCGACCTGGTGATTGTGGTCGGCGGAGACGGCAGTATGCTCGGCGCGGCGCGGGCGTTGGCGCGGCATAAAGTGCCGGTGCTGGGCGTCAACCGTGGCAGTTTGGGCTTTCTCACCGATATTCGCCCAGATGAGTTGGAGATCAAGGTTGAGCAAGTGCTGGAAGGGCATTACCTGACCGAGAATCGCTTTTTGCTCGAGGCTGAGGTGCGCCGCAACGGTGAGGCCATCGGGCAGGGCGATGCGCTCAATGATGTGGTGTTGCACCCGGGCAAATCGACCAAGATGATTGAGTTTGAACTCTATATCGACGGTCAGTTTGTTTGCAGCCAGAAGGCCGATGGTCTGATTGTCGCCACCCCGACCGGCTCCACTGCGTATGCCTTATCGGCTGGCGGCCCGATCATGCACCCCAAGCTGGATGCCATCGTGATTGTGCCGATGTATCCGCATACGTTGTCCAGCAGGCCGATTGTGGTGGACGCGAGAAGCGAGCTTAAGATCGTTGTGTCCAAAGACTTGCAGATTTACCCCTTGGTTTCCTGCGATGGGCAAAACCACTTCACCTGCGCGCCCGGCGACACCATCACTGTGGCCAAGCGTCCGCAGAAGCTGCGCTTGATTCACCCGCTCGATCACAATTTCTACGAGGTCTGCCGCAACAAACTGGGTTGGGGCAGCCGGCTTGGGGGCGGTGATTGATGCACCTTGATCCTGCCCGTGGCTACGACCTGATCGGCGACATTCACGGCTGCGCGAAAACCTTGGAGCGCTTGCTGAGCACCCTTGGCTATCGCTTGCAGGCTGGGGTATGGCGACATGCACACCGGCAGGTGATTTTTCTCGGTGATCTGGTCGATCGTGGCCCGCGCATACGCGAAACGCTGCATCTGGTGCGCGATATGGTCAGCGCTGGGCAGGCGCTGTGCATCATGGGTAATCACGAGTTCAATGCCTTGGGCTGGAGCACGCCCGCCGCGCCAGGCAGCACGCGCCAATTTGTCCGCGAACACACGCCGCGGCATGCCCGGCTGATTAGGGAAACCCTGCAGCAGTTCGACGCTTATCCGGCAGAGTGGCAGGCTTTTCTCGATTGGTTTTACGCGTTGCCGCTGTTTATCGATGCCGGGCGTTTCCGCGTGGTGCATGCCTGCTGGGATGACAGCCTAATCGAGTCGTTGCGCGCGCAGTTTGCCGATGGCTGCATCGATGAACACTTTGTCCAAGCTGCTGCCGAGCACGGCAGTTTTGCCAGTACCGTCTTCGATCGGTTGCTGCGAGGAACGGACATGCGCCTGCCGCACGGCATGACCCTGACCAGTGACGACGGCTTTACCCGTTCGCACTTTCGCACCAAGTTCTGGGAAGAAGATCCACAGACCTACGGCGACATCGTCTTCCAGCCCGACGCCTTGCCTGAACTGGCTGCGCAGATGCCGCTGAGCGAAATGCAAAAAACTGAATTACTCAAATACGGTGCCGATCAACCGTTGTTGTTCGTTGGCCATTACTGGCGCAGCGGCAAGCCCGCGCCCATTCGCAGCAACCTGGCCTGCCTGGATTACAGCGCCGTGCTCAAGGGCAAGCTGGTGGCCTATCGGCTGGATCAGGAAAGTCGCCTGGATGCCAGCAAGTTTGTCTGGGTCGATGTCGATCCCTCGGAGGCGCGGCCATGAGTGCTGTAGCGGCGATGCGCCTGCCTGAGCAGGTCGACCTGAGTGGCTTTATCAACCTGCTGCAACGGCTGCAGGTGCCGCATCGCGTTGCGGAAGAGGCGGGTGAGCAGGTGCTTTGGGTGCGCGATGAACACCTGGCCGAACAGGTGCGCGCGCTGTACGCCCTGCATCCGCACGGCGATACAAACCTTGAACTGCAACCGCTGGCGGATGAGCAACGTGCCTTGCCGGTTTTTTTTCAGCAACTGCGGGCCAACTTGATGACCGCGACCATGCTGCTGCTGACCTTTGTTGTGGCGGCCATCACGCTGTTGGGCGATAACCTACCAGCGATCAGTTGGCTGAGTTTTGTCGATTACCGCGTGCAAGGCGATTACATCTACTTCAGCTACCTCAATGACACGCTGCACAGTGGCCAGTGGTGGCGCTTACTGACGCCGATGCTGATTCACTTCGGCATTCTTCACCTGGCCATGAACACCCTCTGGTATTGGGAGCTTGGGCGGCGGATTGAAGCGCGGCAAGGGCCATTGATGCTGCTGTTGCTCACGCTGTTATTCAGCCTGGCCGCCAATTTTGCACAGTACCTGCATGCTGGCCCCTCGCTTTTTGGTGGCCTCTCCGGCGTGCTGTATGGCTTGCTCGGGCATTGCTGGATTTTCCAGCGCCTGGCGCCCTCGGTAGCGTATCGATTACCACCGGGCGTATTGGTGATGATGCTGGCCTGGCTGCTGATCTGCATGACCGGCATCTTTGAACTGCTGCAATTCGGCGCGATTGCCAACGCGGCGCATGTTGGTGGTCTGCTGGCCGGTTGCCTGACTGGGCTGCTGGGCGGCCTTTGGGCGCGTCGGCGATACGCGTAGTTGTGTGACAGGCTGGTAAACTGCCACTTTGCATTTGGAGGCGCGTATGTCGTCCTTTCTTGAAGCGATTGAAAACATCACCCCAGCGATTTATCAGAGCCTCAAACTGGCTGTGGAAATCGGCAAATGGCCCGATGGCCGCAAGCTGACGCAGGAGCAGAAAGAGCTGACCCTGCAAGCGCTGATCGCCTGGGAAATCCACAACCTGCCGGAAGAAGAACGCATCGGCTACATGGGGCCGCAAGAATGCAGCTCCAAGTCCGAGCCGATTGCCAATCTGCTGTTCAAGTCCTCGGAAACCCTGCATTGATGAATGAGCTAGGCCGTGGTGCCCTGAGCAAAATGGCGGCGCAGTTGGGCGCGCCGGTGCAGTACAGCTTTCGCCTCGGCGATGAATTACTGCCGGTTAACCCACTGATCGGCAAGACCTTGCGCCTAGAGTTTCTGGGCGCGATTCATTGCTCCCATTGCGGACGCAAAACCAAAAGCAGCTACAGCCAAGGCTACTGCTACCCCTGCATGCAGAAACTGGCGCAGTGCGATATCTGCATCATGAGCCCGGAGCGCTGCCACTATGAGGCCGGCACCTGCCGCGAACCGAGTTGGGGCGAGCAGTTCTGCATGACCGATCATGTGGTCTACCTGGCCAACTCCAGTGGCGTGAAAGTCGGCATTACTCGGGCCACACAGATCCCGACGCGCTGGATTGATCAGGGCGCGACGCAGGCGCTGCCGATTCTGCGCGTCGCCACTCGGCAACAGTCCGGATTTGTTGAAGACCTGCTGCGCAGCCAGGTGGCGGATAAAACCAACTGGCGCGCGCTGCTTAAAGGTGATGCAGCGCCGGTCGATCTGCTCGCTGTGCGCGAACAGTTGTTTGCCACGTGCAGCAGCGGCCTCACCGAACTGCAACAGCGTTTTGGTATTCAAGCCATTCAGCCATTGCGCGATCAGGCTGTGGTGCAGATTGCCTATCCGATCAACGCCTACCCGGCCAAGATCAACAGCTTCAATCTGGACAAGAATCCGCTGGCCGAAGGCACGTTGCTGGGCATCAAGGGCCAGTACCTGATGTTCGATACCGGCGTTATCAATATTCGCAAATACACCGCTTACCAGTTGGCCATCCACGAGATAGCCGCCTGATCACCCCTTGCAGCGCGGGCTTAAAGCTCGCCGCAGCCCTGAAGAGGTCCCGCCATGCGCACTGAACAGCCGAAGATGATCTACCTCAAGGACTACCAGGTTCCGGATTATCTGATTGATGAAACGCACCTGACCTTCGAGTTGTTCGACGATCACACCCTGGTGCATGCGCAACTGCTGATGCGCCGCAACCCGGCAGCGGGCAGTGGCCTGTCGGACGCCCGCATGCCGCCGTTGGTGCTGGACGGCCAGCAGTTGGAGCTGCTCAGTGTGGCGCTCGACGATCGCGAGCTGGGTGCTGGCGACTACCAACTGAGCGACAGTCATCTGACCTTGCAGCCAACGGCGGCCAGCTTCGTGATCGACAGTAGCGTGCGCATCCACCCGGAGAGCAACACCGCGCTCGAAGGCCTGTACAAGTCCAGCGGCAT
>CAMCJM010000094.1 GCA_945874835.1 Pseudomonas synxantha
AAGGGCAGTGACTTCAGTGCGCTGACGGTGGAAAGCGTGAATCGGGTCGTTGCGAAGATCAATTTACGACCACGCAAACGCTTGGGCTGGAAGACACCGTACGAAGTGTATGCAGGGGTGAGCGTTGCACTTATGAGTTGAATTCAGGACACGTTTCAGTCATATCAACACATTTTGCAGGCGCGGCTCTCAACAGTTGACGTTAACGCAAAGCAGTATTACGTTAACGTAAAGGTAACCAAGAGCCGCCGTTTATGTCTGCTATCACCTACTCCATTTCCGAGCTGGCCCGCGAGCTGGATATCACCACGCGCGCCATTCGCTTCTATGAAGAGCAGCAGATGCTCAGCCCCGAACGTCGCGGCCAGGAGCGCATTTACAGCGCCAAGGACAAAGTTGCTCTCAAACTGATCCTGCGTGGCAAACGCATCGGTTTTTCCCTCGCCGCGTGCAAAGAGCTGATCGAGCTGTACGACCCCGTGCACGGCAACCATAAACAGTTACACACCTTTATGGGCAAGATCACCGAGCGCCGCGCGCAGTTGCAGCAACAGTTGTTGGACATCGAACAGATGCAGCTT
Source organism: Pseudomonas synxantha (assembly GCA_945874835.1). Taxonomy (GTDB): domain Bacteria; phylum Pseudomonadota; class Gammaproteobacteria; order Pseudomonadales; family Pseudomonadaceae; genus Aquipseudomonas; species Aquipseudomonas synxantha_B. The sequence goes on from CAMCJM010000094.1 coordinate 582, forward strand.
GAGTTGGACACTGCCGAAGAGCGTTGCTTAGCGGCTCTAGCTGAAACTGATCAAAAACAATCAATTACCTCCTAAACCTAATAACAATTCTTACAGGTGGAACCATGAGTTATCCGTCTCTCAACTTCGCCCTTGGCGAAACCATCGACATGCTGCGCGAGCAAACCCAGGCCTTCGTCGCCAGCGAACTGGCCCCGCGCGCCGCCGCCATCGATAGCGAAAACCAGTTCCCGGCGGATATGTGGCGCAAGTTTGGCGACATGGGCCTGCTCGGCATCACCGTTGAAGAAGAGTACGGCGGTTCTGGCTTGGGCTATCTGGCCCACGTGATAGCCATGGAAGAGATCAGTCGCGGTTCGGCCTCAGTCGCCCTCTCCTACGGTGCGCACTCCAACCTGTGCGTTAACCAGATCAAACGCAACGGCAACGCCGCGCAGAAGGCCAAGTACCTGCCCAAGCTAGTCTCCGGCGAGCACATCGGCGCTCTGGCGATGAGCGAGCCGAATGCCGGTTCCGATGTGGTGAGCATGAAGCTGCGCGCCGACAAACAAGGCGATCGCTACGTGCTCAACGGCAGCAAAACCTGGATCACCAACGGCCCAGACGCCAACACCTATGTGATCTACGCCAAAACCGACCTGGAAAAAGGCGCGCACGGCATCAGCGCCTTTATCGTCGAGCGTGATTGGAAGGGTTTCAGTCGCGGCAACAAGTTCGACAAGCTCGGCATGCGCGGCTCCAACACCTGCGAGCTGTTTTTCGACAACGTTGAAGTGCCGGAGGAGAACGTGCTCGGCCAGCTTAACGGCGGCGTACGCGTATTAATGAGCGGCCTGGATTACGAGCGCGTGGTGCTGTCCGGTGGCCCAACCGGAATCATGCAAGCCTGCATGGACGTGATCGTGCCCTACATACACGACCGCAAACAGTTCGGCCAAAGCATCGGTGAGTTCCAGCTGATTCAGGGCAAAGTCGCCGACATGTACACCCAGCTCAACGCCAGCCGCGCCTACTTGTATGCCGTCGCGCAGGCCTGCGACCGTGGCGAGACCACGCGCAAGGACGCCGCCGGGGTGATCCTCTATACCGCCGAGCGCGCCACACAAATGGCCCTCGATGCGATCCAGATTCTTGGCGGCAACGGCTATATCAACGACTACCCCACCGGCCGCCTGCTGCGTGACGCCAAGCTCTACGAGATCGGCGCTGGCACCAGCGAAATCCGGCGCATGTTGATCGGTCGCGAACTGTTTAACGAAACCAAGTAGCCACTGCGGTGGTGATTGATCTGTAGGAGCCAGCTTGCTGGCGATCCGCAATTACGCATCGCCAGCAAGCTGGCTCCTACAGCATGCATACAACTCGACGGAGCGCCAAATGGCCATCCTGCACACACAGATCAACACCCGATCGCCAGACTTCGCCGCCAATAGCGCGGCGATGCTCGCCCAGGTCAACGAGTTGCGCGCCCTGCTCGCCCGCGTCCACGAAGGTGGCGGTGCCAAGGCTCAGGAGCGCCACACCTCGCGTGGCAAGCTGCTGCCGCGCGAGCGGATCAACCGCCTGCTGGATATCGGCTCGCCGTTCCTCGAAATCGGCCAGCTGGCCGCCCATGAGGTGTATGGCGAAGACGTACCAGCGGCGGGCGTGGTGGCCGGTATCGGCCGGGTCGAGGGTGTGGAATGCATGATCGTCGCCAACGACGCCACGGTGAAAGGCGGCAGCTACTACCCGCTAACGGTGAAAAAACACCTGCGCGCGCAGACCATCGCCCAACAGAGCCGCCTGCCGTGCATCTACCTGGTGGACTCCGGCGGCGCCAACCTGCCGCGTCAGGATGAGGTGTTTCCGGACCGCGAGCACTTCGGTCGAATCTTCTTTAACCAGGCCAATATGAGCGCTATGGGCATCCCGCAGATCGCCGTGGTCATGGGCTCTTGCACCGCGGGCGGCGCGTATGTGCCGGCCATGGCCGATGAAGCGATCATGGTGCGCAACCAGGCCACCATCTTCCTCGCCGGCCCGCCGCTGGTAAAAGCTGCCACCGGTGAAGTGGTCAGCGCTGAAGAACTGGGCGGCGCCGATGTGCACTGCAAGACCAGCGGCGTGGCCGACCATTACGCCGACAACGACGAGCATGCTCTGGCCCTGGCCCGACGCAGCATCAGCAATCTCAACTGGCGCAAGCTCGGCGTGCTCAACACCCGCGCGCCGATTAACCCGCTGTACAGCGTGGATGAGCTGTACGGGGTAATTCCAGCGGACGCCAAGCAGCCCTTTGATGTACGCGAAGTGATCGCCCGCACCGTCGACGGCAGTGTGTTCGATGAGTTCAAGGCGCTGTTCGGCGCAACCCTGGTTTGCGGCTTTGCCCATATCCACGGCTATCCGGTGGCAATCCTGGCCAATAACGGCATTTTGTTTGCCGAATCGGCGCAAAAAGGCGCGCACTTTATCGAGCTGGCTTGCCAGCGCGGCATTCCCCTGCTGTTTTTGCAAAACATCACCGGCTTTATGGTCGGGCAAAAGTACGAAGCCGGCGGCATCGCCAAACACGGGGCCAAACTGGTCAACGCCGTGGCCTGCGCCAAGGTGCCGAAGTTCACCGTGATTATCGGCGGCAGCTTCGGCGCGGGTAACTACGGCATGTGCGGCCGCGCTTATGACCCACGCTTTCTGTGGATGTGGCCGAATGCGCGCATCGGCGTGATGGGTGCCGAACAGGCCGCTGGCGTGCTGGTGCAGGTCAAACACGAGCAGGCCGCCCGCGCGGGGCAGCGCTTTTCCGCCGAAGATGAAGCCAAGCTCAAGCAGCCGATCCTCGAACAATACGAACGCCAAGGGCATCCGTATTACTCCAGCGCCCGCCTGTGGGACGACGGCGTTATCGCCCCGGCGCAAACCCGCGACATATTAGGCCTGGCGCTGTCTGCCAGCCTGAACGCGCCAATCGAGCCGACCACCTTTGGTGTGTTCCGCATGTGATGCGCCCTGTGGGAGGGGCCGGGCGGCGAACCGCTTTAGCCGCGACGCCTTTCGCCTTGTTGCGGCTAAAGCCCCTCCCACAAAAAACGGACAACCTTCGAGCCAAACACCATGACCGACTTCACCACCGTACAACTTGAGAAAGACCCGCGCGGCTTTGCCACGCTCTGGCTCAACCGCGCAGACAAGAACAACGCCTTTAACGCCGAAATGATCCGCGAGCTGATTCTCGCCCTCGACGCGGTAATGGCTGATAAAAGCCTGCGTTTCCTGCTGCTGCGCGGCCGTGGCAAGCACTTCTCTGCCGGTGCCGACCTGGCCTGGATGCAGCACGCCGCGACCTTGGACTACAACGCCAACCTGGCCGACTCGCGCGAGTTGGCCGAGCTGATGCACAACCTGTATCAGCTGAAGACTCCTACCCTGGCCGTGGTGCAAGGCGCGGCCTTTGGCGGCGCGCTGGGTTTGATCAGCTGCTGCGACATGGCCATTGGCACCGTTGACGCCCAGTTGTGCCTGTCCGAAGTGCGCATCGGCCTGGCCCCTGCGGTGATCAGCCCCTTTGTCGTGCAGGCGATTGGCGAGCGCGCCGCGCGACGCTATGCCCTGACCGCCGAACGCTTTAGTGGCGAGCGCGCCCAAGAACTGGGCCTGTTTGCCGAGTGCTACGCGGCAGACCAACTCGATGACGCGGTAAATGCCTGGGTCGACAACCTGCTGCTCAATAGCCCGCAGGCCATGCTCGCCAGCAAGGATCTGCTGCGCGAAGTCGGCAGCGGCGTGCTGACTCCGGCGCTGCGCCGCTACACCGAGAACGCCATCGCCCGCATCCGCGTCAGCGCCGAAGGTCAGGAAGGCCTGCGCGCCTTTCTGGATAAACGCAAACCCGCCTGGCAGAAAAACACATGAAGTGCGCCCCGAATCGTAGGTTCGATGCTGAGCGTAGCGAAGCCCAACGAGGCGCACGTGGCCCGTCTATTCGGCCCACTGCTGAGCCAGCGCAGCTCAGCCCAACCTTCACGCGCGCCTTCACGGCAACGGAGTTGAACCGATGATCACGACACTTCTAGTGGCCAACCGTGGCGAAATCGCCTGCCGGGTCATGCGCACGGCCAAAGCCATGGGTATCCAGACGGTTGCAGTACACAGCGCTATCGACGCCTGCGCCCGCCATGTGCGCGAAGCCGATCTGGCGGTGAACTTGGGCGGTGCCAAGCCGGCGGACAGCTACCTGTTGATCGACACGATCATTGCCGCCGCCAAGGCCAGCGGTGCTCAGGCTATCCATCCCGGTTATGGCTTTCTTTCGGAAAACGCCGGCTTTGCCCGCGCCATCGAAGCCGCCGGTTTGATCTTCCTCGGCCCGCCCGCCTCGGCCATCGACGCCATGGGCAGCAAATCCGCCGCCAAAGCGCTGATGGACGCCGCTGGTGTGCCATTGGTGCCGGGTTATCACGGCGAAGCACAGGATATTGAAACCTTCCGCTCCGCCTCGAACACCATCGGCTACCCAGTCCTGCTGAAAGCCGCTGCCGGTGGCGGTGGCAAAGGTATGAAGGTGGTCGAGCGCGAAAGCGAACTGGCCGAGGCCCTGGCCAGCGCCCAACGCGAAGCGCAATCGTCGTTCGGCGACGCGCGCATGCTGGTGGAAAAATACGTCCTCAAACCGCGCCATGTGGAAATTCAGGTGTTTGCCGACTCGCATGGCAACTGCCTGTACCTCAATGAGCGCGACTGCTCGATCCAGCGTCGTCACCAGAAGGTCGTCGAAGAAGCGCCGGCTCCGGGGCTGTCAGCCGAACTGCGCCGCGCCATGGGCGAAGCGGCGGTCAAAGCGGCGCAGGCTATCGGTTATGTCGGCGCGGGCACCGTGGAGTTTTTGCTGGATGAGCGTGGCGACTTCTTCTTTATGGAGATGAACACCCGCCTGCAGGTCGAACATCCTGTAACCGAGCTGATCACAGGCCTCGACTTGGTCGCCTGGCAGATCCGCGTAGCACGCGGCGAGGCCCTGCCGATCACTCAAGAACAGGTGCCTTTGATTGGCCACGCCATCGAAGTGCGCCTGTATGCGGAAGATCCGGACAACGACTTTCTACCGGCCACCGGCACCTTGGCGCTTTACCGTGAAGCCGATGCAGGCCCTGGCCGCCGGGTCGACAGCGGTGTGAGCGAAGGTGATGAAGTCTCGCCCTTCTATGACCCGATGCTCGGCAAGCTGATTGCCTGGGGCGAAAACCGCGAGGAAGCGCGTCTGCGCCTGCTGGCGATGCTTAAGGAAACCTGCGTCGGCGGGGTTAAAACCAACCTGGCTTTCCTGCAGCGTGTGCTGGCCCACCCGGCCTTTGCCGCTGCCGAACTGGACACCGGCTTTATCCCACGCCATGAAGCGCAGTTGCTGCCACCAGTGATTGAGCTGCCGGAAGAGTTTTGGCAACTGGCTGCCGAGGCCTTTGTGCAGAGCGAAGCGCCGCTGCAGCGCCATGATGACTATCACTCGCCCTGGTCACATAACAACGGCCTGCGTTTGGGTTTACCGGCTGAAATCGACCTGCACCTGAGCTGCAACGGCAGCCATCGCAAAGTCCGCACCAACAATAACGCACGCCTGAACGGCGATTGGTTGACCTGCAAGAGCGAGCTTGCTCCTACAGAGGTGGCACGTCGCCTGCGCGCCATTCGCCAGGGCGATATCCTCTATCTGCACTATGCCGATGAATTGCACACCGTCACCCGCTTCGACCCGATTGCCGCAGTCGAAGCCAGCCATCAGCAACACGGCGGCCTTACCGCCCCGATGAATGGCAGTATCGTGCGGGTGCTGGTCGAAGCCGGCCAGCAGGTAGAAGCAGGCACTGCGCTGGTAGTGCTGGAGGCGATGAAGATGGAACACAGCATCCGCGCGCCACAGGCCGGCACGGTCAAGGCGCTGTATTGCCGCGAGGGCGAGATGGTTAGCGAAGGCGCGGTACTGGTGGTGCTGGAAGAAGCCAGCGCATAAACGATGCGTTTTGAATAACCACTCGTGGGAGGGGCTTTAGCCGCGAAACAGCGATAAAGAACTCGCGGCTAAAGCTTCTCCTACAGGCAAAGCACAGCAACGTAGGATGGGTTGAGCAACGCGATACCCATCACCGAGAACAGCGAGGCAACGATGAACCTACCCAAACAAGTGCGCCTGGTCGAAGTCGGCCCGCGCGACGGTTTGCAGAATGAGAAACAGCCTATCAGCGTGGCCGACAAGGTGCGCCTGGTCGATGACCTGTCCGCTGCAGGCCTGCGCTACATCGAGGTGGGCAGCTTTGTTTCGCCCAAGTGGGTGCCGCAAATGGCGGGCAGCGCTGAGGTGTTTGCACAGATCCAGCAACACCCCGGCATTACCTACGCGGCCCTGGCCCCCAACCTGAAAGGTTTTGAAGGCGCGTTGGATGCAGGCGTGCGCGAAGTGGCGGTGTTTGCTGCCGCGTCTGAAGCCTTCTCGCAAAAGAACATCAACTGCTCGATCCGCGAGAGCCTGGAACGTTTTATCCCGGTCATGGACGCGGCCAAACAACATGGCATCCGTGTGCGTGGTTATGTCTCCTGCGTCTTGGGCTGCCCCTATGACGGCGCTGTGCCGCCCGAACAGGTCGCCATGGTCGCCCGCGAGCTGTTTGTCATGGGCTGCTATGAAGTGTCCTTGGGCGACACCATCGGCGCGGGCACTGCGGGCGATACGCGCAGGCTATTTGACGTGGTGGGCCGTGATATTCCCCGCGAGAAATTGGCCGGGCACTTCCACGACACTTACGGCCAGGCGCTGGCCAATATCTACGCCAGTCTCTTGGAAGGCATCAGCGTATTCGACAGCTCAGTTGCCGGGCTGGGCGGCTGCCCTTACGCCAAGGGTGCCACCGGCAATGTTGCGACCGAAGATGTGCTGTATCTGCTCGAAGGCCTGGGCATCGAAACCGGTATTGATATGGACAAGCTGATCGCAGCTGGCCAGCGCATCTGCACAGTGCTGGATAAACCCAACGGTTCACGGGTGGCGCGGACGCGGCTGGCAAGCGCGTAGCCTGGCTAAGCCGCGACACGCGGTGCAATTCGGGAATTATCGTCCGGAAGCAGACCCGGATTGAGCCGAGGCTTTTCCGCGCTACGTTAGCTGTAAGGTTTTGTTTACGTACCGTAAAGCGCCCCCGTCAGGTTCTCTGTAGGCTGGCGGGCAGCGTTACACCCTGGCTACAGGCGCGCTGGCGGCCGATCAGGATCAGTCTCGCGCAGTTCGACGCAAGCCCACCGCCAGCCAGTAGGCTTGCAGCAATCAGCCCGCTCATCGCGCAGCCCTAACAACGATAAGGAAGCACCATGCAACAGCCCCTGTGGACGCCTTCGGCCGAACGTATCGCCGTCACGCGGATGGACAGCTTCCGCCGCTTTGTCAACCAGCGCCACAGCCTGCAACTGGCCGATTATCCGGCCCTGCATGCCTGGAGCGTGGCGCAGCGTGAAGCCTTCTGGCAGGCAGTGGTTGAGTTCTTCGATGTGCGTTTTAGCGCTCAACCCGAAGCCGTACTGCAAGAAGGCAAGTCCATGCCCAGTGCGCAGTGGTTTCCCGGGGCAACGCTGAGCTTTGCCGAACACCTGCTGCGTCGCCGCGACAACCACCCTGCCCTGATCGCCATTGGCGAGGACGGCGCGCGCGAGCAACTGAGCTATGCCGAGTTGGCCGCCCATGTCGCCGGCCTGCAACGCAGCCTGCGTGCCGCTGGCGTCGGCCTGGGTGACCGCGTCGCGGCCTTTATGCCCAATACCTGGCAGACGGTGGTTGGCATGCTGGCCACCAGCAGCCTGGGCGCGACCTGGTCAAGTTGCTCACCCGACTTCGGCACGCAGGGCGTGATCGACCGTTTCGGTCAGATCGAACCTAAAGTGCTGATCGCGGCCGCCGGTTACCGCTATGCCGGCAAGAACCTCGACCTGACAGCCAAGCTCAACGAGATCCTTGAGCGCCTGCCTTCGCTGGAACAGCTGATTGTGGTGCCCTACGCCAATGCCCAAGCCAAGGCCGCCGACTTCCATTCGGTGGCCAAAGTCGCGTTGTGGCAGGACTTTTACCAGGTCGGTGGCGAGCCCGAATTCACTCAGGTGCCCTTCGAGCACCCGCTGTATATCCTCTACTCCAGCGGCACCACCGGTGTGCCCAAGTGCATCGTGCATGGCAGCGGCGGCACCTTGCTGCAGCACGTCAAAGAGCTCGGTCTGCACACTGACCTGACCCGCGATGACACGCTGTTCTACTACACCACCTGCGGCTGGATGATGTGGAACTGGCTGGTCTCGGGCCTGGCGCTGGGCGCGACGCTGGTGCTGTTTGACGGTTCGCCCTTCCATGAGCGTTTGATCGACCTGATCGACGCGGAGAACATCTGCATCTTCGGCACCAGCGCCAAATTTATTGCGGCGCTGGAAAAAGCCGGTGCTCAACCGGCTCAAACACACAGGTTGCAGCGTCTTAAGACGATTCTGTCGACCGGCTCGCCGCTGTCCCATGAGAGTTTTGAATACGTCTACCGCGCGATCAAAGCCGATCTCTGCCTGTCGTCCATCTCCGGTGGCACCGACATTGTTTCCTGTTTTGCCCTCGGCAACCCGGTGCTGCCGGTGTGGCGTGGCGAATTGCAGTGCAAGGGGTTGGGTATGGACGTGCAGGTGTGGAACGACGCCGGTACCCCGGTCACCAGCGAAAAAGGCGAACTGGTCTGCGCGCAGCATTTTCCGTCCATGCCGATTGGCTTTTGGAAGGATGACGATGGCAGCAAGTTTCAAGCGGCCTACTTCGAGACCTTCCCCGGCATCTGGGCCCACGGCGACTATGCCGAAGTCGCCGAGCACGGCGGCGTGGTGATTCATGGCCGCAGTGACGCGGTACTCAACCCCGGCGGCGTGCGCATCGGCACTGCGGAAATCTACCGCCAGGTGGAAAAGGTCGAGGCTGTGCTGGAATCCATCGCAATCGGTCAGGAATGGGATGACGACGTGCGCGTGGTGCTGTTTGTAAGGCTGCGTGAAGGTATCGAGCTGACCGATGCATTGCAGGCGCAGATTCGCCAGGTCATCCGCAGCAACACCACGCCGCGCCATGTGCCGGCGAAAATTATTGCAGTGGCGGATATCCCGCGCACCATCAGCGGCAAGATCGTCGAGTTGGCAGTGCGCAACGTGGTGCACGGCAAACCAGTGAAAAACACCGATGCGCTGGCCAATCCCCGGGCACTGGAGTTATATCACGGGCTGTCACAACTACTGGATTGAGTCAAAACAACAGCGAACGTGTAACTAAATTCGTGCATATACTCCGAGAACCAACCGTTGGAGTGATGCCGTGGTTTTACGTTGGCTTTTACTCGCCATATCGCTCTTCCCCCTTTCTCAGGGTGCTTCGGCAAAGGAAATACTTGAGCTACACATGCCGGATGCCCCTCCCTTGACGTTTATCAGCTACCAGGGCGGTTATGGCATGGTCGGTGACGTTGCGTTGGCCGCTATCTCCCGGGCGGGCTACTTGAGTCACCTGCACCTAACGCCCTGGCTCAGAGCTCAGCAGCGCGTCAGCAGCGCGTCAGCAGGGGCGAAAATTTATTGATCATCCCCATGTCACGCTCACCCGAGCGAGAAGATCTGTACACCTGGATAGCGCCCATTGAATCGCCCCTAGTTTCATAGACACCTCCAAGGCTCATAATACGGCCCATTAGGAGGTGCCATGAGTAACTCGCGTTATCCCGAAGAATTTAAAATCGAAGCCGTCAAGCAGGTCACTGAACGAGGCCTGCCTATAGCTGAGGTCGCTGCTCGTTTGGGCATGTCGACACATAGCTTGTATGCGTGGGTGAAGCGCTACAGCAAGCCCCAGGAACAGCGAGCGCAAGAGGACGATCAGCAAGCTGAGCTACGTCGCCTGCGCGCCGAACTCAAACGTGTGACGGAAGAGCGAGACATCTTAAAAAAGGCCGCCGCGTACTTTGCCAAGGAGTGCGGCTGAAGTACGCCTTTATCAATCAGCTATCTGTGGATTACCCAGTTCGCCGTCTATGCCTGACGTTGAAAGTCCATGCCAGCGGTTACTACGCCTGGCTTGCTGAACCGAAGTCAGCGCGCGCCTTGGATGATCAGCGACTGCTGGGTTTGATCAAACACTCTTGGCTGGAAAGCGGTTGTGTCTACGGCTACCGAAAAGTCTATGACGACCTGCGTGAGCTAGGAGAGCCGTGCGGCAGGAATCGCATTGCGCGGTTAATGCGCCAGCAAGGGCTACGTTCGCAAGCGGGTTATCGGCGGCGACCGGGCCGTTATGGTGGTAAGCCTCCAATCGCCTCACCAAATCATCTGGAGCGCAGATTCAATGTCACCGAACCCAACAAAGTTTGGGTCACGGACATAACCTACATCCGCACCTACGAGGGCTGGCTGTTTTTGGCGGTGGTGCTTGATCTGTTTTCGCGACAGGTCATTGGCTGGTCGATGAAACCGCAGATGACGAGTGATCTAGCCATTGATGCATTGCTGATGGCGGTTTGGCGGCGCAAGCCAAAACAGGAAGTGATGATTCACTCAGATCAGGGCAGTCAGTTCAGCAGCGGCGACTGGCAAAGCTTCCTGAAAGCCAACAACATGCTTGGCAGCATGAGTCGACGCGGTAACTGCCATGACAACGCGGTGGCTGAGAGCTTTTTTCAGTTGCTGAAGCGTGAACGGATCAAGCGAAAGATCTACAGCACTAGGCAGAATGCCCGGGCCGATGTGTTCGATTACATCGAGATGTTCTACAACCCCAAACGCCGGCACGGTTTCAACAATCAGCTGTCACCGGTAGAGTTTGAAAAGCGCTATTTCCAGAGCTTGGAGAGTGTCTAGAAAACCAGGGGCGATTCACGCTATGCCCATCCCATGAGCCTCTCACAAGACCACGAAAGGAGTTGGCTTGGTCTCAGAAAGTCTTGGAGGCCACGGAAATAAGGCAACCCCCGCTGAAGGCCATCTGCCACTTTCATCATTTATTGTCCAGATATAACGATACCCGCCACATGCCATCATAGTGACACCTTAGACTTAAGTCTTATATGACCCCTACAAGAGAATCGTGATAGCTTAGCCACGCATTTCGTAATGCGAAGTATTTGCATTATTATGGCAATCTGATTCACCAACCTATCAAATCACGTTCAGAAAAAAGGAGTCATGCAATGGAGAAGGACTACATCTCCGAGTTCGGTGAAGTTGTCGCTGTCGATGGACAAAGAAGTTCATTTGATCGCCCCCATACAAGCCTCGGTGGAAGCTGCGGCGGGCAAGGCGGTGGCTGCGGCGGTTGCGGTGGTGGTGGTTGCAGCGGTGGTAATGGCGGCAGTGGCGGCAGTGGTCCGCGCGCTCCCGACCATGTGTAACAAACCTATTTAAAAACTAGGTTTACCTGCAACAGTCGTTACTCTTTAAAAAAAGAGTAACGACCAATATATCAAAGGACTGAAATGTACTTCATTAGAACTTTCGGGCTCACCGGCGGTGTCGGTGGCACGTTACTCCTCGCCCCTCACGCTTCGGTACGTGTTATAGAAGAAAAGATGATTCGCTTCTTAACAGCGCTTGCCGGAGATAAAGCCCAGTACTTTAAGAAGAGCGAACTCAATGCCGCCCTTCGCGCCGCAGCAATTGAGCCAGAGAAGGGCGTAAAATTTCTTCAGTACACGGGAATATTAGAGCCGGTGGCTGCTCATGAAGAAGAGAACAGCCCTTTTTCAACATGTGTCCTGATCAGTGACCAAGGGGCCGTCACCGCCGCGCTCCAGTCTTCTCTCATCGCCGATGGCGTGAACATTTCCACATCGTGCACACCTGACAGCATCCCCGCTGAAGCCTACCAAGACAGAACGCTTTTTGTTGTTGCTCTTGAAAACTATTCATCTCAGGTCGTACGAGACCTCTATATCTCTTGCAGTAACCTCAACAACAGCGGTTTCATCCAGGCATACTATTTTCGCCATGAGTTTAAAATTGACGGACTTTTCATGCCGTCAATTGGTAGTCCGTGCCATTTCTGTCATTTTGAGCGATGGCGCAGTCGAGAGCGCCGAAGTTTCGGTAATAACAAGAGTTCTTGGCACCAAGTAGTCGAGCTGTTAAGCAGTCATGAAAAGGCAATACCTCCAAGCATTCCCCTGACTGATTGTGATCGGCATTTTTCTGCTCAAATTCTGCGTAGACGAATTCAGCAACTTGTCGGCATCCCCATCAACCGGGTTCATCTTGATAGTTTCATCTCGGCTATCAGCGCCGACGTGATTCGCTGCAATGTATCGAGCGAGCCCATTCCTCATTGGCATAGTTGCAGTTGCACGAAAGGGGTGTGGTAGCACATGGGGAAATCTATCGAAATCTCACCCTTTGAGATTGGACGATTCGCAGACCAAGAAACATACGATCACGTCATCGAGTTCCATTCCAGAAGCAATTACTCACTGTTTCCCGGAATTGCTCCGCGCTGCTACTTATCAAGTGCTCCAGATAAAGCATTAGCTGAAATGATTGAGTCGGAGCTCTCCATCTGGCCGGGCCTGAATTCATAGAATAAGTGCAACGTTTGAAACGATAGGCAGAGGGCCAGCCACCGGTAGAATCCAGGCTCTCACACCAAAGGATTCAAGCG
>CAMCJM010000095.1 GCA_945874835.1 Pseudomonas synxantha
GCCACGTCGTGGAGTGCCTGTTCGGCAAACTGAAGCATTACCGGCGGATTGCTACGCGTTTTGAGAAAAAGGCCAGTCATTTCAAGTCTATGCTGGCCTTCGCTGCAACCCTGTTGTGGCTCCGCTGATACGTCAACAGAACCTAGGAGAACCTGGAGTTGGGTGTTTTTTTAAGTACTCTTCAATGCATTGCTTATCAACACCTGGCGGCAAGCTGACCCACTTATTGTAATAGTGATAATCCGGGTCGCCCGGCTTAAGAGAGTTAGGCCATCCAGCAGGTTGTGGAAAGCTAATCTGAGGGCCGCCTGGTACATTGCAATTCACTGTTCCATTTACTGCGGTGCACTCAAGCCCCAGCGGATCGATAAAGCTAAATGGATTACCTCCCACATACCCGTAGGTATTCAGTCCACCGGCCAACCCAATCGGATCGCTTTCGACATACCTCCCAAGCAGCGGATCGTAATCACGGAAGTAGTTCTGGTACAGCCCGGTTTCTTCGTCGAAATACTGCCCCGGAAAGCGCAGCGCATTATCGATGGTGTTAAGTGTGACTTGCGTTTCACCAAAGGCCTGCGCCTTGGCCCGCCACGTCACTTCCCCACTCTTCTCAAACGCCACTTCCGGCGTACCCAGATGGCTGGTACCGAAGTAGCTCACGCTCCATGCTTGGGTATCGCTGCGCTGGGCACGGGTAAATAGCGGCTGACTCATCCAGGAGGCAGTCGGGTCATAAGCGTATTCCTGCTTAAGCTGACCCTGGGCGTCGTATTCGCCGACCAAGCCTTCTTCGCTGTAGAGGTAGTAGGTCGTTTGGTTGCTCGGCAGCAGGGTCTTGCTGATGCGCTGGCCTAGCGGGTTATAGGCGTACTTAACCAAGGGCTGGCCATTTTTCTGCACCGCCATCAGACGTTCGCGGCTGTCGTACTGGTAGCGCCAGTGGTCGATGCTGCCGCTCTGGATCAGGCTGCCGTTTTCTTGCAACGCGCCCTTTTCGATCAGGTGGCCGTCGGCGTTATAGCGGTAGCCGATGCCGTCATGACTGACCAGTTGGTTATGGGCGTTGTATTGCCACTGGCTGATATCCAGTTCGGCTTTGCTGGTCTTTTCATCCAAACGGTTGCCCACGCCGTCATAGGCATAGGCTTCGTTGGTTCGTGAGTCACCCTCAGGGTATTTCGCTTCGGTCAGGCGATAGAGCTTGTCGTAGCCGTAATCCGCCTTGCCGTCCTGGCCGGCGATGGCGGTGATATTACCCACGGCATCGTATTGGTAGCTGTGGCTCTGGATCGGGTTACCGGCCGGGTCCTTCAGGTCGCGACTGCTATAACGCAGCAGGCCGTCATGCACGATCTGCAGGCTGCTACCGCCCGGATACAGAATATTCTGCGGCTGCAGCCAGTTGAAATTCTGCAGGCTGATACTGCCCTCCCCTGGGATGCTCAGGCCATTAAGCTGGCCGTGGGCGCTGTAGCTGTAGGTGTATGTCTGCTGCTCGGCGTTGCTGTAAGTGGCTTTGCGGCCATTGGCGTCGTAGCTGTAGCCAATGGTTTTGCTAAAGACCGGGGTCGCGGCTTTGTAGGTAACGGTGACTTCGGTCACCCGACCCAGCACGTCGTGCTGGTAAACCGCTTTGCTCTCTTCGTCTTCATAGCTTTGCAGACGGTTGAGTTCGCTATAGCTGTAGGTGGTGGCGCGCTCTGCCCCACCCGCTTCGGCCTGCGTTGCATTGCTGAAGTGTTTGGTCTGGATCAGGCGATTGGCATCGTCGTACTGGTACTGGCTCACGCGACCATCTGGGGTGATGGTTTGCGTAAGGTTACCGACGGCATCGTAGCGATAACGACGCTCGGTGCGTGGGGTATTGCTGTCACCCGGTTTGATTTCAGCAATCACCGCATCGCGGGCGTCGTAGCTGAACTGGGTAATCCGACTGGCCGGGTCGGTGACGCGGAGCAGATTGCCGCGGGCATCGTAAGCAAACTGAGTGATACCACCTTCGGCATCGGTGCTACCGATAAGGCGACCCAGGGCGTCGTAGCTATTGCCCGTCGGGTTATTGGCCGCATCGAGATGTTGCTCCAACAGGCCATCAGCCAGGTAGCGGTACTGGTCAGTCTGGCTCTTGGCCGTACCGCCTTCGCTGTATTCGCGAGTCTCGCTTTTAATCTGTTCACGACTGTCGTACTGGTAACTCTCTTGATAAGTCGGGTAGTCGATGCCGCTTAGGCGCTCTTTGTCGTACTGATACTGGGTGGCATTGCCATTGGCATCTTTTTGACTAAGCAGGCGGCCACGGGCGTCGTATTGGCGCTCACTTTTATGGCCCAGCGGGTCAATCACCGCCACCAGGCGCTGGTTGGTGTCGTATTCAAATTGAGTTTTAGCGCTGGCTGCATCGGTAATGCTGATCGGCACGCCGGCGGCGTTGTACGCGGTAAGCATTTCGGCGCCATTGGGGGCGATGGTCTGGGTGCGCTGGCCGAGCTTGTCGTATTGGTAGGTGACCGTCTGATTCAGCGGCGTGGTCAGGCTGGTGAGATTACCCGCCGCGTCATAGGTGCTGGTCCAGACTTTGCCCAGGGCATTGGTCAAGGTCAGTACATTGCCTTGAGCATCATGGCTGTAGAGCGTTTCATGACTAAGCGGATCAATGGCTTTAGCGCTATTACCCTTACTGTCGTACTGGTACTGCCACTTGGCTGCGGAGGTAGTGCCGCTGGCGGGGCTGTTCTGCTCAGCCAGTTGACCCAGGGCGTTATAGACATAGGTGGTGGTACTGGCGGCAGGTGTACCGGCGGCGTCGATCTGTTCGATCAGATTGCCTTTGCTGTCGTAGCGGTACTGGGTCTTGATGCCACGCTCGTTGATGCGTTCGCTGACCTGATTGGTCGCTGGGTCGTAGCTGGTCTTGATCTCACTGCCATCGGCGTATTGGATGCGGATGACTTGGCTGAATTTGTTGTACTCGGTGGTGGTGCGATTGCCTTGGGCGTCCTGCTCGATCATCTGCGCCACAAAGGGTGACGGTGCACGGCCCTGACGCTGAGAGATTTCACGGGTCACCGCCAGACTGCGGCCGGTCACCCGGTAGGCTTCGGCGATCTTGCTCACGTCGCTGGAGCGGTCGGAGAGCAGGTAGCTGCGGGTCAGCAGGGTTTCGCCCGCCTCTTGTTGGCGCACCATTTGGCCCAGGCGGTCGTACCATTTTTCTTTAACCAGACCGGACTGGTCGCTTTGGCGTACGTAGAACTCTTCTGTGTTCTGCTCGTAGCCGTAGCTGTATTTGATCCAGCGGCCGTCGGCTTGTTTGACCTCCTGCACGCTGTCTTTCTTACCCAGCACGTAGGTGGTGCGTTGGCCCAAGGGGTCGGTATAGCCGGCTAAACCATTGGCGTCGTAGTGGTACTGCCAGCGCTGGCCGAGTACGTCGACTACGGCGCTGAGGCGGTTATTGGCGTATTCGTACTTAACTTCGCGGCCGCTGTAGCCTTTAACGCTGGTGAGGTTGTTGCCGGTATAGGTGAGGGTAACCAGTTGTTCGCCGTGGTGATCCTTGACCCCGATCACACGCCCTTCGTCGTCACGCACCAGGCTGACTTGGTGTCCCTGGCGGTTCTGGTAACCGGTCATGCGGCCTTGGGCGTCGTAGTCCGCGCGATTGCCTTGCACATCCTGCCAGCGGTAACCGGCCAGGCCGCGCTGCAGGGCGGTGAGGCTGCGCTTGGGCAGGTTATTGAAGGTAACGTCCTGGCCTTGCACGGTGCTGTTGGCGCGCAGGTAGCTTTGCCCGCCGCGTATCACGGCATAAGGGCGGTCGGCATTGAGGGAGTCGGCAGCGCCCAGAGGGGCATTGACATCAGCGGGGCCGAGGATTTTCAGGTCCTGCCAGCGCTCGTTCCACACCCACTGGCCGTGCTTCCAGCTGCGCAGCATGCGGATCGGGTTGCCCAGGGCCTGCACCTGCAGGTCCAGCACATCCAGCTGCAGGGCCTCGGTGTTGTAGTGCGGGCCACGGTACTGGTGATCCAGGCCGGGTTTGGCCTGCAGCAGGCCGCTGAACAGGAAGGCGGAGCCGGCCAACAGGCACGCGCAGAAGTGGCCAAAACGGGAAGATGCCATGCAGAGTTCCTTTCAGTGCCGCCAGGTTGCGCCGGGGGCAGTCCTTGGTTTGACAAAAGGGGGAGCAAATTTGGACGCGGAGTCTACAGGGAAAGCCCTTTGACATCACAACCCCTGTGAGACTTTTACAACTGGGCCGGCAATTTCCATGACGTGCCGCGCAAAAATTGAATTTCTACAACGCCATGACCGATCTCCACCGTATATGAAATCACAGGCGACCAGACTGGCTCTCTGTGTAAACTTGCGCCCCATCTTTTTTGATTCGAATCTGAGCGGTGTAACTGATCGTGCCGTCAGCCCTCTTTCGCGGCCTGATCGCTGCCATGTTGGTACTTTCGAGCATTTGAGTGGTACAGCAAACCGCCCAACTTTAAAAATGCCCGCAAACCCCCGAAAACACGTCAGAAACACGCACACCGGAGACACCCATGCTACAAGGCTTAACCCCAGAAACCACGCCGCCTCCAGTGTCCCGCCGCTTCTCAGTTGCGCCGATGATGGATTGGACTGATCGTCACTGCCGTTTTTTTCTACGCCAGCTTTCTCAACACGCACTCCTCTACACCGAAATGGTCACTACGGGAGCCATTTTGCACGGCGATACTAAGCGCTTTTTGCGACATAGCGCGGCGGAATATCCGCTGGCATTGCAGTTGGGCGGTAGCGTTCCAGGTGACTTAGCCGCCTGCGCCAAGCTGGCACAAGAAGCGGGCTATAACGAGGTCAACCTGAATGTCGGCTGCCCGAGCGATAGGGTGCAGAACAACATGATCGGCGCTTGCCTGATGGGCCATCCGCAGTTGGTCGCCGACTGCGTAAAAGCCATGCAAGATGCCGTGGATATTCCCGTGACGGTTAAGCACCGCATCGGCATCAATGGCCGCGACAGTTATGCCGAGTTGTGCGAGTTCGTTGGCACCGTGCGCGATGCAGGCTGTCGCAGTTTTACCGTGCATGCACGCATCGCCATTCTCGAAGGACTCTCTCCCAAGGAGAACCGTGAAGTACCACCACTGCGCTACGACGTGGCGGCGCAACTTAAACGCGACTTTGCCGAACTTGAGATCATCCTCAATGGCGGTATCAAAACGCTGGATGATTGCCAGCACCACCTTCAGACCTTCGATGGTGTGATGCTGGGCCGCGAGGCGTATCACAACCCCTATCTACTCGCGCAGGTTGACCAGCAGTTGTTTGGCTCTTCGCGTGCGGTAATCAGCCGTTTCGAGGCCATGCAGAGCATGCGCGATTACATCGCCGCACACCTTGCCGAAGGCGGCAGCATGCATCACATCACTCGTCACATGCTGGGCCTTGGCCAAGGCTTTAATGGCGCGCGACGCTTTCGCCAGCTGCTCTCGGTAGACATTCACAAAACAGATGTACCGCTGACCCTGTTTGATCAAGCCGCCCAATTGCTGCAAGGTCGTTGACTCGGGTAATGTCGTGACACCTGCAACGACAAGGCTGTGTCATGACTTCCAAGCTGGATCAACTCAAGCAGTTCACTACCGTAGTCGCCGATACCGGCGATATCGACGCCATCGCCCGCGTTAAACCGGTTGATGCCACCACCAATCCGTCCCTACTGCTCAAGGCGGCCGCCCTGCCCGGCTACAGCGAGTTGCTGAAGCATGCCGTTAAAGCCGGTAAGGGTGATGTTGGCTTAGCGACCGATCATTTTGGTGTTGCGGTAGGCCGTGAAATTCTCCAGATAATTCCTGGGCGCATCTCCACCGAAGTCGATGCACGCCTGTCTTTCGACACTCAAGCAACGCTGCGCCGCGCCGAACGCTTGATCGGTCTGTATGAAGACGCTGGCATCGGTCGTGAGCGTGTGCTGATCAAGATCGCATCGACCTGGGAAGGTATTTACGCCGCAGAGCAACTGGAAAAGGCTGGCATTCAATGCAACCTCACACTGTTGTTTGCCTTTGCTCAGGCACAAGCCTGTGCTGATGCAGGTGTTTTCTTGATATCGCCCTTCGTCGGTCGTATTTATGACTGGTACAAGAAGGCTGAAGGTCGAGACTTTGTCGGCGCAGAAGACCCCGGTGTGCAGTCAGTGGCGCGGATCTACAATTATTACAAAGCCAATGGCTACCAGACCGTAGTCATGGGCGCGAGCTTCCGTAACATCGGCCAGATCGAACAACTGGCGGGCTGTGATCGCCTGACTATCAGCCCTGACCTACTTCACCAGCTAGCAGAGGACGAGCAACCGTTATCGCGTCAACTGAGCCCTGGGCATGCCGGAGAGCCTCGGCAAAGCTTGGGGGAAAGCCAGTTCCGCTGGGCCATGAATGAAGATGCCATGGCCACCGAAAAACTCGCGGAGGGCATTCGCCTGTTTGCTCGCGACCAGGAAAAACTGGAAAACCTGCTGATTTCTCTGGGCTAAACGCAAACGGGGCGCTCATTGAGCGCCCCGTTTATTTAATCGCAGCTGTTTAATGATGCTCTAGAGCACTAACCAAGTCGTGGAAGGCTTCGCGATTGGATTCATTCAAGCCCATCAGAATGCGGTGAGCTTCAAGCACTTTACCGCGCACGGTTTCTTCTGACTGATCCTGCGAAGGCAGATCATTTAAGCAATCCGGACATGGCAGCGGCGTGTCAACGATATTGAAAACCTGATCGAACCCCATCGAATGCAATAAACGCGTGATGTCAGCGTGTGTGGTCACGACGGTTGGCAGCAGGCCTATTTTCTGGCGCGAGAGAATCGACAATTTGGCCAGCAAACCAAGGGTGGTGCTATCAATACTGCGTGTTTCTGTAAGGTCAATCACGATGGCTGAGAAGTTCAGCGCGGTGAAGATCTTTTCAATGGTCGCATCCAACGCCGAACATAAGGTTAAACGCACCTCCCCCACAAATTTTAGGATGAAGGTGCCGTCATGTTCGGCAAACTGAATTCTACCGGGGCTTATCCCAGGGTTCATGCAAGGTTCCTGCTCAACACCAGCAAGGCGATATCATCCGGCATATCGCCCAGATTGGCCAGCCCAAACGCCTTGCGTAAACCGTCTAACGTTCCCCCCGCCTCAACCACCAATTGCGGCAGAAGCGCTTCTTTTTCCTTGAGGGTATCGCCTGACAGCAGATCGAGAATGCCATCGGATAGCAAGGTCAGACTAAAGGCACTAGGTAGTTCGAGTTGATGGTCTTTGTACTCGGCCTCAACAAACAAACCGACTGGAAGGCCACGCCCCTCAAGGTAGTGTGCCTGCCCTTCGCTATACAAAATCGGCAGCGGCAGATGGCCGCCAACACTGTAGGTCAGCCGGTTGTTAGCCTGATCAATCACCCCACCCAGCATGGTGACGTGTTTGCCCAACTTGCAATTGATCAAGCCGCGGTTGATGTGGGCAAGGACCTGAGAGGGTCTGAATTCAGGCAAGCTGTCTAAACGCCGCGACTCATAAAGCAGCCGGGTGGTCATAAACTTCAGTAAAACCGTGATGAAGGCTGACGACGCACCATGACCCGATACATCGGCCAAGTAGAACGCTATGCGCGTCTCATCAACACGGAAATAGTCGACAAAATCGCCAGAGAGATACAACGAGGGAATAATTTTGTGCGAAAAATGTAAATCATCCGCCTGCCAGGGCGTCACAGGCAGCATATTCATCTGCACCTGACGACCTGCGTTCTGGTCTTCCTGAAGCAGGTGCAAGCTGGCTTGGAGTTCGCGGTTGGTTGACTCCAACTCGTCACGGTAACGCTGGTTTTCCAAGCGTAACCTGAATCGATCCAAGGCACGGCGAACCGAATGCTCTAATACGGCAAGATCAACCAAGGGTTTGATCAAGTAATCGGCGGCGCCCAAGCGCAGTGCCTCGACCGCGTCGCTCATCACCCCCGCACCGGAAACCACAATAACGGGCGTTTCAACCTGCAAGGCGTTGATTCGGCGAATAAGCTCAAGCCCATCGACCTGAGGCATGCGTAGATCGCAGATAACAAGATCAGGCGATTGAGCCTCAAACACCTCAAGCCCTTGCAGACCGTTACTCGCTTGCAGCACCTGAAAGCCGCTGTCTTCCAGATAGGCGGCAAGACTTGCTCGCACCACATCGTCGTCGTCGATTATCAGAAGCGTGGCACTGATATTGTGCATGAGATTTCCAGGCAAACTGCGCCGGGTGTAGGTTGGCTTGTGCGCCAGCATTTAAGCGTGCTGTACGCGCGGACTCGGCTTACATTACGGGCAAGACGGTACTCCCATCTGTTACGTGATTCAAGCGTGCGCCGGTCGTCGCAACACGCCTTTACACCGCAAATCGGCCAGGGTTATAAGAACGTTAGGACAACCCCCATAACAAGAGGAAAGTGCCCATGAGCCAAAATGATCGTGCTTACAGCGAAAAACGCGATTACATCCGCATGCGGCTAGAGGCACCCGTGACCCTGCATCACAAAGGACTTGAGATACCGGCACTGTGCCTCGACCTCTCCAGTACCGGCATGCAACTGGAAGCTCAAAGCTCAGTAGAAATGGGCGACAAGGTTCGCATTCACATCGCGTCTGATCACAACGAATTGCGCGGGCTTGATGCACAAGCTGAAGTGGTTCGCGTCGGCGCTATGGATGATGGCCGCCAAGCCATTGGCCTCGCCATTATTTCAATGGGCTAACAAACAAAAAGGCGGCCTCAAAGGCCGCCTTGTGCATTCTGACCTGCCGCTTAAAAATCGTCTTCCACCTGACCATCACGCACTTTGAATTCGCGATTTTGCAGATAGGCGTTGCGGATAAAGGTGTATTTGTCACCACTCACCATGCGCTCAGCCTTGAACAAGCTGGCACGTAAGTTCACTGCGTCTACGCCCATGACCACGTTACGCGTCGGGACGTGATCAATGTGCGCGGTGGCCGCTAGCATACTGTCTGGTACGCGAGCAAAAGCATCACGCACCGTGCTCGGACCCAGCAGTGGCAATACCACGTACGGGCCACTGCCTAACCCCCATGCACCGAGCGTCTGACCGAAGTCTTCATCGTTGCGCTGCAGCCCCATACGGGTTGCCACATCGAACAACCCCAATACGCCGAAGGTGGTGTTGACGATCAAGCGACTGGTGTCCACGCCTGCGTCATGCAACTTACCTTGCAACAGGTTGTTGGCCAAGTTGCGAACGTCACCAATATTGCGGAAAACATTGCTGACGCCGTCTTCCACAGGCTGCGGAGTCACTGCCTGATAGCCCTGAGCCAGAGGCTTGAGGGTATAGGCATCAACGGTTTCATTGATATTGAACATAAATTGGTTATAGCCCTGCCAAGGGTCTTGCTCGTCGGCATTGGCCACCACGGGCAACATCAGCAAACCGGCACAGGCCGCCAATTGGCTCAAACGTTCAGTCCAACTCTTACGCATCGCAGTCACTCCTTGAAATCAATCAGGCTGCCACAGGCACCAAATAAGGCTGCAAGTATAAGGCGCAGCCTTGGATAAGGCAGCATAGCGGATGGACTTAACGCCAAAGAAATAGCCCTCCGCTCACTCAAATGTCGCCAAGCAGCCCATACAACGCCATCGAGCCGTCACCTCGCTGTAATAATTGACGAATAGGCTGCAAAAAGATGTTTTCAAGGATGGACCATGAGCACGCCCTCTCCCGCCTTCACCGCTATTTTGTTTGGCCTCTCCGGCTGCCTGGTTGACTTTGGTGCCCGCACGGTTGCCCTTACACTCCAGCACCTTTACCCAAATACCAACCAGCCCTTAAACCTTGAGCAAGCCTTGGGTCATACACCCACCGCTAATGAGTTGGAGCAGTACCAGCGCGTACTGTGCGAGTTCGCACGTAACCAGGCCGAGCTGACACCCTCAACTGCTCAGTTGCTGGATTCACTGCACCAGCAGAACATCCCCTGCGCCTGGCTAGACGAGTTACCCGCAGACGCCTGCCAACACCTCGCCAGTGCACTGCCAACATGGCTGACAGGCACTACGCTGCAGCACCAGCGGTCCTGGCCTGCGCCCGATGCCATCTGGGAAAGTTTGATGGCGCTCAAGGCCGAGCGGTTGAATGGCTGCGTATTGGTCAGTGGTGAGCCACGTCTGCTGCAAGCGGGATTAAATGCCGGCATCTGGACCATTGGCCTGGCCATCAGCGGGCCGCTTTGCGGCATGGCGATGGCCGATTGGCAAAGCCAAACAACCCGCGAGCGCGACCAACTGCGCAGCCAAGCCACCCTCAGCCTTTATCGGCTTGGCGTACATTCCGTAATTGATCAGCTCTGTGACTTACCGACTTGCCTGCAAGACATCAGCCTTCGTCAAAAAAAAGGTGAACGCCCCTGAATGATCGATAACACCCGAGTTCGCGAGCGCGGATTTGATCCAAAGCAAGCAAAGGCCATGGGCTTGGATTAACCTGATGGCATGCAGAACCTTTCGCCTTGGCGCAAGGTCAGTCATTCAGTCGATTACCAAAGGGAGAGTTCCATGCCTGCAAGCCGTCTGCAGCAACAACTGCAAGAACTACGCGACCAACTGGCCGAACAGCCGCCAATGACCGAGGAAGAACGCGCAGAACTGTTTGTGCTGACTCAGGAAATAGAACTGCAACTGGCCAGCCAAGCAGCCGCCGCACCCGACGCCACCTTAATCGATGGCGTCAACCTGGCTGTGGAGCGCTTTGAAGCCAGCCACCCGACCCTAGCTGGAACGCTGCGCAATATCGTACAGAGCCTCGCGAATATGGGCATTTAAACTGTTTATACCGCGCCCTTCAGCGGCCTGCGCGCAGGCCTTTACATCAGTCGCTAGACGGGACGGACGATCTCAGTAGAGCGCATGCGTAACAGATTAACGCCCAGCGACAGCGCTCACAAAAACCCCAGCATTGCGCTGGGGTTTTGCGTTACTGGCGCACCAAACGTCGATTGTCGGCGGCCACTGACCCTGTGCTGCGATAAGGATTGATGTCTAAGCCACCGCGCCGCACATAACGCGCATACACCGTCAGGTGCGCTGGCTTGAGCAGCAGTAACAGGTCGAGAAAAATCCGCTCAACGCATTGCTCATGAAAGTCCGCGTGTTGGCGAAAGCTGACCAGATAAGCCAGCAAACTGGCGTGATCTAAAGCCGCGCCCTGGTATTGCACCACCAGCGTGCCCCAGTCGGGCTGGCCAGTAACCGGGCAGTTCGACTTGAGCAGGTGACTGTGCAGGCTCTCCTCAACCACTCGCTGCGCATCACAACGCAGCAGTTCAGTCTGCGGATGTGCGTAGTTACTGATGGTCACGTCCAATTCATCAATGCACACACCAGGCGCTGCCGATACACCCTCAGCCGTCACCTCAGCCAGGCTGCGCACACGCACCGCAACCGGTTTGCCCGCTGCGGCCGACAGATCAGCCGTCAACACACTGACCAACTCATCCGGCGTGGCAAACACCGACTGATTCAGCGAGTTGAGGTACAGCTTGAACGATTTTGACTCAATGATATTTGGCGAGTCGGCGGGAATGGCAAACTCGCCCATGGCCACCACCGGCTTACCCGACGGCAACAACCAAGACAACTCGAAGCAGTTCCAAAAATCCATGCCTTGATACGGCAACGTCTCGGCGCTCAGCCCCAACTCGGCCCACTTTGCAGCGCGCGCAATGGGGAACAGCAAAGACGGCGTGTAGGTTGCGATGTATTCGCTGGCCTTGCCCAGGGGCGAATCTTCGGCAGCAGGCTGCATGGCAGTCTCCGGATCAGAATGAACAGGGCTCACGCGCGTAACTCGGCCACGATAGCCGCCAGTGCCTGCGCTGGATCAGCGGCTTGGCTGATGGGGCGACCGATCACCAGATAGTCCGAGCCTACATCCAGAGCCTGGCGAGGCGTCAGGATGCGCCGCTGATCATCCTGAGCGCTGCCCGCTGGACGAATACCCGGAGTGACTAATTGCAAAGCAGGGTAAGAGCCCTTAAGCACCTGCGCCTCCTGCGCCGAACACACCAGCCCGTCCAGCCCCGCCTGCGCGGCCAAACCGGCTAAGCGCAAAACCTGCGCTTGCGGCTCGACATCCAGACCAATCCCAGCCAAATCCTCACGCTCCATGCTGGTCAGCACGGTCACGCCGATCAACAGCGGCTTGGCCCCGGCGAGCTTATCCAGTGTTTCGCGGCACGCCGCCATCATGCGCAGGCCGCCGGAGCAATGCACATTAACCATCCACACCCCCATCTCAGCCGCCGCTTTAACGGCCATGGCCGTGGTATTGGGGATGTCATGGAATTTAAGGTCGAGGAACACCTCAAAACCCTTACCGGCCAGCACGTTGACGATATCCGGACCGCATCGGGTAAACAGCTCCTTGCCCACTTTTACCCGGCACAGCTTGGGATCGAGCTGATCAGCCAATGCCAGCGCGGCATCACGAGTCGGAAAATCCAGGGCAACGATGATCGGGGTCTGGCAGGCGGACATGGGTAGGCTCTCGGGCAAGACAAATTCGGCGCGCATTGTAGCGGATGAGACTTGGACGCGCTGCTCCAACGGTCTACCCGCCTCGCCCACGGCCCCAACAAAGCAGCACGTGCCGTTCAACCACGCGCGCAAATAGCACCGCATCACCTTACGCCCTCTTGGCGACGCTTGAACATCTCAGCATGGGCGAACGTGAAGATGTAATCACTGCCTGAATTCAACTCATAAGTGCAACGCTCACCCCTGCATACACTTCGTACGGTGTCTTCCAGCCCAAGCGTTTGCGTGGTCGTAAATTGATCTTCGCAACGACCCGATTCACGCTTCCCACCGTCAGCGCACTGAAGTCACTGCCCTTGGGAAAATACTGGCGTAACAGGCCGTTGGTGTTTTCGTTGGTGCCGCGCTGGCAGGACGCATACGGGTCGGCAAAATACACCTGGCAGCGGCTCTTCAGGGCGATGCATTCATGGCC
>CAMCJM010000096.1 GCA_945874835.1 Pseudomonas synxantha
CGGCATGGATCTATCGCCCATCGTGGCGTTTCTGCTCCTCAACCTGATCGACATGTTGGTGATCCGCAATCTGGCGATGATGACGGGCATGCTCAAAGGCCTGAGCCTGGCGATCTGACCGGCGCATGAGCCATTTTCACTGAGCTGGCCGCGGCCTGATCCTTCACTGCCACTGCAGCCCAAAGCCAGCGCGAACGCGTTCGCCGGGCTGCACGGTGAGCGGATCAAGATTCGCCTCACCGCGCCGCCGGTGGACGGCAAAGCCAACGCCCTGCTGCACGCATTTCTGGCAACAGCCTTTGCTGTCAGTAAACAGCACGCCTGCCTGGAGGACGGCCATCAGAGCTGGCAAAAGCGCGTGCGCAGTAAAGAGCCACAGTCCTTACCCGCCGAACTCGTACTGACCGCTCGGTCATCCTGACTGACCATAAGGCGGGTGTTAGACGACGTGCAATTGACGCCATAGCTGTGCCACGCATAATGCATCGATAGTTTGCGCGAATTGTGTCGATCTGGCCGCCGCACCTCCGCCATTCACCATTTAGCCGCGCTATGTGTGTGTGCACGACTCGCCCGGGCGTCCCGCCCCAGTGATCTATCCATGGTTACACCCAACGGAGGAAGCCAGCATGAGCATGGAACGTCTCAGTCAGCAGGTCGATGCCTACGTCGCTTGGAAGCGCGAGCTGATGCGCGAAATCACGCGCTATCGCAGCTGGCTCATGACCAACCGGCTGAACTCCGATGCGGTGGAGGCCAAACTTGAGCGCGCGCTTAAGCTGTTGCGCACCGATCACATTACGCTGGCCTTTGTTGGCGAGTTCTCGCGCGGCAAGACCGAGCTGATCAACAGCCTGTTTTTCTCCTCCTTCGGCCAGCGCATGCTGCCCTCCCAGGCTGGACGCACCAGCATGTGCCCCACCGAGCTGTTCTTCGATCCGCGCTCGGAGCGCTCCTACATTCGCCTACTGCCCATCGAAACGCGCGTGGCCGAGGCCAGCGTGGCGCAGTTCAAGCGCATCCCACGGCACTGGGTAAATATCCCGCTGGACTTGAGCGACCCCAACAACATGGTGCAGGCCTTCAATAAGGTTGCGCGCACCAAACCCATGCCGGTTGAGCAAGCCATCGCCTTGGGCTTTCACCCAGACATGCTGGAAAGCACGCACAAACCTGGCGAAGTGTTGGTGCCAGCCTGGCGCCATGCCATGGTTAATTTCGATCATCCCTTGCTGCGCCAAGGCTTGCGCATCCTCGACACGCCCGGCCTGAATGCGCTGGGCAGTGAGCCAGAACTGACCCTGTCGATGCTGCCAAACGCGCAGGCGATCATCTTTCTGTTGTCCGCTGACACCGGCGTGACCGCCAGCGACATGGCCGTCTGGCAACAGCATATTCGCCAGCTCGATGAAGACACGCAAACCTGCCTGTTTGCCGTGCTGAACAAAATCGACGTGCTGTGGGATGACCTGGCCGGCGAAACCTTTGTGCAGAACGCCATCCGCCAGATGCAAACCAACACCGCCAAGCAGCTCGGCATCCGCGTTGAAGACGTCCTGCCGCTCTCGGCCAAGCAGGCCATGTTGGCCAAGGTACGCAAGGACCCCGATCTGCTGGCTCGCAGCCAGATGAGTAATCTGGAAAATCTGCTCTGCGAACGCATCATCGCGCAGAAGGAACGCCTGCTCGAAGAGCGCGTGGTCAATCAGGTGCTCGCCCTGCTGCAAAACAGCCAGCACGTGCTCAATTTGCGCTTGGAGAAAGTCAACGAACAGCAGGCACTGCTCAGTCATCACCAGCATGACAACGGGCAAATGCTCTTTGAGTTAACAGCCAAAACCAAAGACGATCACAGCCAGCACCACAAGCGCCTGCTCGGCCTTAAAACCAACCAGCGCCTACTCAAGCGTCAGGGCGAACTGCTGCGCGATGCTTCACGCAGCGAACGCTTGGATGAACACCTGGATAAGGTGCGCAAAAACCTGACCGGCAGCTGGACCACCTTTGGCATCAACCAGGCCATCCTGCATTTCTTCCGCTGCGTAGAACATGACCTGCATAACCTGGCGCAGGAAGCCGAGATGGCTAACAAAATGGTCGCTGCCATTTACCGCCGGCATAACGAAGAAAACCCACTCAACGGGGTGGATGCACCGCAGTTTAATGTTGAGCGTTACCTGCGCGAACTGCGCCAGCAGCAAAGCAAGGCTGACCAGTTCCGCCTGCAACTGAAAACCCTGCTGACTGAGCAACGCAGCCTGACCAAGCGTTTCTTCGCCACCTTGGTGCAAGAGGTGATTGGCCTGCATCAGCGCATTCGCCGAGAAGCCGAGCAGTGGTCCAGCGATGCCTTGATGCCGCTGATGCAACACACCCTTGAGCACAAACAGCTGCTGGAAACTCACATGCTGCGCCTTAAAGCGCTGGCCCAACAAACACAACAAACGCGGCAGCGCGGGCAACAACTGGCGCACTACAGTGTTGAGCTGCAGCAGCAGTTAACCCAGGCCAGCGAAATGCTGCGGGTGTTGCGCCGCCCGGCACCGGTGCAGCGCCAAGGCAAAGTGGTCACCCTGCCCACGGCTGCACGACCCACAGAGCATCGGCGAATAAGCCGCGCCAGCGCTACACACCCTGTACCACCTCCTGCCGCCCCACGCGCTTGCCGCGTGGGGCAGTGCTCTTTAGACTGCGGCTCTTCCTTTATTGCGAGCAGAGTCGATGTCGACTGCCTTCCCCCAAGACTCTGTTGGCCTGGTAACACCGCAGGTGATGCAATTTGCTGAACCTCTGGCGCTGGCCTGCGGGCGCAGCCTGGCCGACTACCAACTGGTATTTGAAACCTACGGTGAGCTGAACGCCACGGCGAGCAACGCCGTGCTGATCTGCCACGCCCTCTCCGGCCACCACCACGCCGCCGGTTATCACAGTGTGGAAGACCGTAAACCGGGCTGGTGGGACAGCTGCATCGGCCCCGGCAAGCCGATTGATACGCGCAAATTCTTTGTCGTCAGCCTGAACAACCTCGGCGGCTGCAACGGTTCTACCGGCCCCAGCAGTATCAACCCGGCGACCGGCAAACCTTTTGGCGCGGATTTCCCGGTGATGACCGTGGAAGACTGGGTGCACAGCCAGGCACGGCTAGCTGAAAACCTCGGTATCACTCAATGGGCTGCGGTCATCGGCGGCAGCCTCGGTGGCATGCAAGCCATGCAGTGGACCATCAGCTACCCCGAGCGCGTGCGCCACTGCCTGGCCATTGCCTCGGCCCCCAAACTGTCAGCGCAGAACATCGCCTTCAACGAAGTGGCGCGCCAGGCGATTCTGACTGACCCGCAGTTCCACGGCGGGCACTTTCAGGAACAGGGCGTTATTCCCAAGCGCGGCCTGATGCTGGCGCGCATGGTCGGCCATATCACCTACCTGTCGGACGACGCCATGGGCGAGAAATTCGGCAGGGGGCTAAAGAGCGAGAAGCTCAACTACGACTTCCACAGCGTCGAGTTTCAGGTAGAAAGCTATCTGCGCTATCAAGGCGAAGAGTTCTCCGGGCGCTTTGACGCCAACACCTACCTGCTGATGACCAAGGCGCTGGACTACTTCGACCCGGCCGCTCAGCACGACGGCGATCTAGCCAAGACTCTGGCCCACGTCAGCGCTGATTTCTGCGTGATGTCGTTCACCACCGACTGGCGCTTCTCGCCGGCACGCTCGCGGGAAATCGTCGACGCCCTGACCGCCGCGCGCAAGAACGTCTGCTATCTCGAAATCGACGCCCCGCAAGGTCACGACGCCTTCCTGATGCCGATCCCGCGCTACCTGCAGGCCTTCGACAGCTATATGAAACGGATCAAGGTGTAACCATGCGCGCGGACCTCGACATCATTCAAGAGTGGATTCCTGCGGGCAGTCGCGTACTCGACCTCGGGTGCGGCAATGGCGAACTGCTCGCCTGGCTGACTGAACACAAGCAAGTGTCCGGCTACGGCCTGGAAATCGATGCGGACAACATCGCCCAGTGCGTCAGCAAGGGCGTCAACGTGATCGAGCAAAACCTCGACAAGGGCTTGGGCAACTTCGCCAGCAACAGCTTCGACGTGGTGGTCATGACCCAGTCGCTGCAAGCGCTGCACTACCCAGACAAGGTGCTGGCGGAAATGCTGCGCGTCGGTAAGACCTGCATCATCACCTTCCCCAACTTCGGCCACTGGCATTGCCGCTGGTACCTCACTACCAAGGGCCGCATGCCGGTGTCGGACTTTTTGCCCTACACCTGGTTCAACACGCCGAATATTCACTTCTGCACCTTTGCCGACTTTGAAAACCTCTGCCACGACCAAGGCGCGACTATCATGGACCGCCTGGCCGTCGACCGTCAGCACCGCAACAGCTGGGCCAGCCGCCTTTGGCCTAACCTGCTGGGAGAAATTGGCATTTACCGCATCACTGGCACCACACGTTAACGCACGGGATATTGGCCCCTGCATCAACAGTTGGTTTATCGGGAGACACCTATGAAACGCATCGCTTTAGTGTTGTTGGCCCTGTGCCTGAGCCTGCCGGCAGTAGCCGAACGCAAAAAGAGCTTCGGCGACCTGGATGTGCATTACATCGCCTTTAACTCCAGCTTTCTGCAGCCTGAAATCGCCGCTGCCAGCAATCTGGTGCGCAGCAAAACCCAAGGCGTGGTGAATATCTCCGTGCTTAAAGCCGGCACACCGATCACCGCCAGCGTCACCGGTGAAGTGAAGGATTTGGTCGGCCGCAGCCAGCCGCTGACCTTCCGCCAGGTCAAAGAAGGCGCCGCCATCTATTACCTGGCGCAATACAACTTTACCCAGCGCGAACTGCTGCGCTTCACCATCAATGTGCGGGCCAACGATGGTGTGGCGCGCAGCTTCGACTTCAACCAAGAAGTCTTCCCAGACGAATAACGGTCCTGAGCACATGATGCCTTTCAAGGAACTGGTACTGGCCAGCCACAACGCCGGCAAACTCAAAGAGCTGCAAGCCATGCTCGGCAGCTACGTGCGCGTGCGCTCAATTGGCGAGTTCTCCACTGTCGAGCCGGACGAAACCGGCCTGTCGTTTATCGAAAACGCCATCCTCAAGGCGCGCAACGCGGCGCGCCTGTCCGGTTTACCCGCACTGGCTGATGACTCAGGTCTAGCGGTGGACTTTCTCGGTGGCGCGCCCGGTATTTACTCCGCGCGCTACGCCGACGGCCAGGGCGATGCCGCCAACAACGCCAAGCTGCTCGACGTGCTTAAAGAGGTGCCGGATGCCGAGCGCGGCGCGCAGTTCGTCTGCTGCCTAGCGCTGGTACGGCATGCCGATGACCCACTGCCGATCATCTGCGAAGTGCTTTGGCACGGACGCATCCTCCACGCGGCGCAAGGTGTGGAAGGCTTTGGCTATGACCCGCTGTTCTGGGTCGCGGAGCGCAATTGCTCCAGCGCGGAACTGCCTGCTGGCGAAAAGAACCAGATCAGCCACCGCGCCCGCGCCATGGCCCTGCTCAAGCAACGGCTGGGGCTATGAACAAAGCGGCCAGCGATACGCCTCACGCTTTAAGTCAAGGCACCGCGGACAACCTGCAGCTTGCCGCTTCGAGCTTCGAGCTGCCGCCGCTGGCGGCCTATATCCATATCCCTTGGTGCGTGAAGAAGTGCCCGTACTGCGACTTCAACTCGCACGCCGCTGGCCCTACCCTGCCCGAAGAGGAATATGTCGACGCCTTGCTCGCTGATCTGGATGCCGATCTGGCACAGGTGCATCAGCGCCCGCTGAGCTCGATCTTCTTTGGCGGCGGTACGCCCAGCCTGTTTTCCGCCAAAGCCTTAGGCCGCCTGTTGGTAGGCGTTGAGCGCCGCGTGCCGTTTGCCGGCGACATCGAAATCACCCTGGAAGCCAACCCCGGCACCTTCGAACAGGCCAAGTTTCGCGATTACCGCAGCCTCGGCATCAACCGTCTGTCCATCGGCGTACAGAGTTTCCAACCGGCCAAACTCAAGGCACTCGGCCGCATCCATGACGGTGACGAAGCCGTACGCGCCGCCGACATGGCCCGCGCGGCCGGCTTCGACAACTTCAACCTGGACCTGATGCACGGCCTGCCCGATCAGTCGATTGAAGATGCCCTGAGCGACTTGCGCATCGCCATCGCGCAAAGCCCAACGCACTTGTCCTGGTACCAGTTGACGATGGAGCCGAACACGGTGTTCTGGAACCAACCGCCCGAAGTGCCGGAAGACGATGTGCTGTGGGACATTCAAGAGGCCGGTCAAGCACTGCTGGCCGCTGAAGGCTATGCGCAGTATGAGGTGTCGGCCTACGCCCAGCCCGGCAAGGCCGCGCGGCACAACCTCAACTACTGGACCTTTGGTGACTTTCTCGGCATCGGCGCCGGTGCTCACGCCAAGCTGAGCCAGCCGGATGGCCGCATCCAGCGCAGCTGGAAGACCCGCCTGCCGAAAGACTACATGGACAACCGCAAACGGTTCAGCGCTGGCGAGCGCGTGTTGACGGCGGAAGAACTGCCCTTCGAGTTTCTAATGAATGTGCTGCGCCTCACAGACGGCGTCGCCAGCGAACTGTTTACTCAGCGTACCGGTTTGCCGTCCAGTGTGCTGGCCGCTGCGCGCCTTGAGGCGCAACAACGCGGCCTGCTGCACGAAGACCCGGCTCGACTGTGCGCCACCCGCGAAGGCCAACTGTTTCTCAACGACCTGCTGCAGTATTTTCTCCCCTGACGTACACGCCGCCACGGCTAAGGAAACCGGATGGACCTGCTACTCGACCTGATCGTCACCCTGTCGCGCTGGAGCCGTGGCCACCTGTATGACATCTCCCTAGCAATCATGGCCGCCTTGCTGGTGTTGTTCGGCCCAGGGGTTAACGCCTGGGTGCAGCGCAACACCAGCAGCATGAATTTCATCCTGCGCACGCTGATCTTCGTCCTGCTCTGCGCGGTGGGCTATGGCCTGTTAATCGTCTTTGCCACCCCCTATCTGGCCAAGGGCCTAGGCCTGTTCAACAACTTCACCCAGGCCCCTATGCTGATTCTGGTGTTCTTTATTGTCGGCATCCTCGCCGACCGGAATTAAACCCAACGCTCAAACGGCCATCTGGCAGAAATTTGCTCAGCGAGCGTGACGATCATCGCAGATAGTCACACAGTCTCAACAATCAGACGTCTTTTTGACTATCCTTACCTAGGGTACGACTGCCGTGCCAGCTGCAGCCGCTTCCTGTGGCCCGAATACCGCCTCCCGCCACCCCGAGCCAGACGAATAATAGGCTCAGGACGTGCCCGGCGGCCCTACCTGTTGGTGCCCTAGACATGATCACGCTGACCCTTCGCTCCCTGTTTTGCCTGTGCGCTCTAACCTTTGCATTGTTGGCCGGCGCTTTCAGCCACGCGGCGCAGTCGCCAGCCGCGACAGACGAAAGCTGGACCATTAACATGCAGAGCGCCGACATCCGCGACTTTATCGAGCAGATCTCCAGCATCAGCGGGCAGACATTTATCATCGACCCGCGTGTAAAAGGTCAGGTCACGGTGGTGGCGCAGCAGCCCATGAGCCTGGCCGAGGTGTACAAGCTGTTTCTCTCGGTGATGAGCACCCACGGGTTCGCCGTGATGCCGCAGGGCAATCAGTTGAGCATCATCCCCAACAGCGAGGCCAAGACCACCGCCGGCAGCCAAGGCAATCTGGAAACCCGCGTGCTGCAGGTGCAACACGGTGCGGCCAATGACCTGCTCCCGCTGATCCGCCCCTTGGTGGCCAACCACGGGCATTTGGCCGCTGTGCCGTCATCCAACAGCCTGATCATCAGCGACAGCCCGGCTAACATTGCGCGCATTGAAGACGTCATCCGCCAACTCGACAGCCGCAGCCAGGATGATTTCAGCGTGTATGACCTGCGCCACGCGTGGGTGCATGAACTGGCAGCCGTGATCAACAGTTCGCTGCAAAATCCGCAAGCCAGCGGCGCACAGGTGATTGCCGATACCCGCGCCAATCGCCTGCTTCTGCTCGGCCCGCAAGAGGCCCGAGCGCGGCTGTTGAAACTGGCGCAGAGCCTCGACAAGCCCAGTTCGCGCTCGGCCAACACGCGGGTGGTGCGCCTGCGCCACGGCGATGCCAAGGAACTGGCCAAGACCTTGGGCGACTTCGGTGACAACCTCAGCCAGAGCCAGGGCAGTGAAAATGCTTCACCGCTGAAACTGATGATTCGCGCAGATGAGAGCCTCAACGCCATCGTCATCATGGCCGAAGCCGATATCGTCAATATGTTCGAAGACCTGGTGCGTCAACTGGATGTACCGCGCGCTCAGGTGCTGGTTGAGGCGGCCATTGTCGAGATGTCCGGTGATATCAACGACGCCCTTGGTGTGCAGTGGGCCATTGATGGTCGCAACGGCGGCGGCCTAGGCGGGGTGAATTTCAGCAATACCGGGCTGTCGGTCGGCACCTTGCTCGGCGCAATTGCCAGCGACAAGCCTGGTGAACTGGCCGGCGCCCTGCCCAACGGCTTGATTTTGGGGGTCGGCAACGACAACTTTGGCGCACTGATTACCGCGCTGTCATCGACGGGCAAGAGCAACCTGCTGTCCACCCCAACCCTGCTGACCCTGGACAACCAGGCGGCGGAGATTCTGGTCGGGCAGAACGTGCCGTTTCAGACCGGCTCCTACACCACCGACGCCGCAGGCTCGAGCAACCCCTTCACCACCATCGAGCGCAAGGACATCGGCGTCACCCTTAAGGTCACCCCGCATATCAATGAAGGCGCCACTTTGCGCCTGGTGATCGAACAGGAAATCTCCTCCATTGCCCCCAGCACCGGACTCAACGCACAAGCCGTGGACTTGGTGACCAACAAACGCTCGATCAAAAGCACGGTTCTGGCTGACGATGGCCAGGTGATCGTGCTCGGCGGACTGATTCAGGACGACGTCAGCAGCAGCGAAAGCAAGGTGCCGCTGCTCGGTGACATTCCTTTGTTGGGCCGCCTGTTCCGCTCCACCCGTGAGGTCCGACAGAAGCGCAACCTGATGGTCTTCCTGCGGCCGACCGTGGCGCGGGATGGGGTTGGCCTGGCTAACCTCAGCCTGGGCAAATACCGTGACCTGCGCCTGCTCGGCCAGGCTCAGGGCTACGATCAACTGCCGCAGCATGCTCAGGGTCTGTTCAACCATGGCCTGGATGCGCCAGCCACTGATCTGCGCCAGTCCGCACAGCCCATGCCAGCGGCGCAACCCATTGCCGTGAAACCGAGCAAAAGCCTGATCGAATCACCCAAACCCATCGACCCCGCCAGCCTGGGCGATGGCCGAGGCGGTGAAAGCCGCGTGAAGATCGCAGAGCAGCGGCACACCATCGCGCTGATCGAAGGCAGCAGCCGTGAGTTTATGCAAGCCATGCTGGAGCGCCACCCCCAACAGCCGCTGCGCTTAGCAGAGCGCGAACAGGACGGGACTCGCCACTTCGCCTTGCTGTATGGCAGCTACCCGAACCGCGAAACGGCACTCAAAGCACTCGCCGACCTGCCCGAGCAACTGCCCAAGCGCACCGCCACAGCGCGCCCTGAATAGCCGCGGCACGCCTGCGCATCTGCATGCGCAGGCACCAAGCGAGACCTGTCGCACGGCATAAATGAGACTAACGTCCGAATTAAAGCGGCGCGCTTGATCAAGCTAAGCGAGCTGTGAACTGCATAACGATTCAGCGCCGACACCCCCTCTAGAGTAGCTAAACCAACTCGGTAAAGTTTTAGAGGTGTCACATGTCGTCACGCTGGACAACAGCTGCACTCGCCACTGCCATTGTCGGCGGTGTGATTGGTATCGTAATTTCGGGTGG
Organism: Pseudomonas synxantha; assembly: GCA_945874835.1. Lineage (GTDB taxonomy): Bacteria > Pseudomonadota > Gammaproteobacteria > Pseudomonadales > Pseudomonadaceae > Aquipseudomonas > Aquipseudomonas synxantha_B. Next base: position 9,870 of record CAMCJM010000096.1, read on the forward strand.
GTTTGCACCGCAGCAACCCGCCCAAGAAGACGCGAACACTGAGCCGAACACCACGCCCTCAGTCACTGCCGCGCAGGGGGTGCAACCTGCAGCACAAGCCAACAACAACCTGCCCGTGCTACCTGCAAAGGCAGCGACTCCAACAGCAAGCGCCAGCAGTGTCTCGCTGTGGGATGCGGCGTCACTGCAAGAAGTCGAAAACCAAGGTATCACTCAGCATCTGACCCAGGTAGACCCCCAACTGCTCAACAGCCTAAGCGTTGGCCAGCAGCTGTCGCTGGCGCTGCCGGGGCGCATTAATCCCGCGAGCACAACCCTGAGCGAAACCCACAACACCGCTGGTACCTCTGTGTGGCGAGGTAGCATGGATGACAGCGAGATTGAAACCATAACAGTGGCTAAAGGCAAAATCGAAACCCACATGATGATCGCTACCATGGACGGCACACTGTCGATCATCATCGATAACGCCACCGGAAAAACTGTGATTACCGAACAAAATCAACTGGTACTTAGCGCCAACACCGACGACCACCGGCATCACAACTACAAAGAACACAGCCCACTCCCTCTCCCTAACAAAGAATAAACGACTGCAAATAACTACCGTGAGATCAATATAATATGAAAAAAATTAAAACCCTATGTGCTATGGCGCTGGCGATTGCCGCTAACGGCGCGCAAGCAAAACCACACACAGTCGACGTTATGGTGCTGTACACCAAGGGTGCCACGGCCCATGAAAACGGGCGCGACATTGACGCACGCATCGCAAGCTACGTCGAGCACACCAACACCGTGTTCGCCAAGAGCGGCGTCGACATGCGTATTCGCCTGGTGCACAGGCAGCTCCTCGATTGGGCTGATTACGTATACGTAGAAGATAAAACCCTTACGGAGTTTACCAACGACAGTAAAGTAAGGCGCCTGCGCGAACAATACGGAGCAGACATTGTGAAGCTGCTCAACACCGAAAGCGACTTCTGTGGGCTTGCCTGGATGGCAAATAGCCAGATTAAGAACAGTAACGTATTCACCCCCGGTTCTAAAGAAATGGCTTATGGCTTGACGGGGATTGGCTGCAGCGTTGGCACCTTTCCCCACGAGCTCGGCCATAACTTTGGACTACGCCACTCCTACGAGCAAGACTTGGATGGAAAATATTACACATCCCCCTGGAATCAGGGTACCCACGAGTGGAGCCGCGGCTATGGTGTGAGGAACAAATTCGCCACCATCATGGCTTACCCGCAGAGTTTCCAAACGAGAAATTGGGCCCCGTTATTTTCCAACCCTCAAATGAGAGATAAAGACTGTGCTGGCGAGGCTTGCGGCAAGCCGGATGGAGCCGATGCCGTGCGTGCCTTAAATACCATGGCCAGCCAAATTGCTAACTTCCGCCCAACCAAGGTGCCGCTCACGGCCAATCCGGGCACGGGTACCGGCACGCCACCACCACCACCGGCCGAGCTGCCGTGGTGCAGTAAACCGGCGCTCAACAGCGTATTAAGCAACGGCGAGTTCCGCACCGCCGATAGCTGGCGCGCCCTGTTTGGCCAAGCCGAACTGAGCCTGGTCAACGTGGCCCTGAACTGCCGTGACAACGCACTGCAGATGCAGGCGCAGTCCTTCGACGTACTGGCCACACCTGTCACCGGGCTGACTGCTGGCACACAGTACAGTTTGAAAGCCAAAACCATGCTCAAGGCGCGCGACAGCCGCGAGAATGTAAGGCTGGCAATCATGCAAGAGGACATCAACGGCAGCTTTACCTACAAGCTCGAGCAGGCTGTCAGCGCATCCGTTACAGGGAATGAGTTCAGCCCCCTAGAGAAAACCTTCACCTACAAAACCGCCAGCAATGTGCGCAATTTGTACGTAGCGGTTTGGAGCGAAAGCGGCGCCAGCCTGTTGATCGACGAAGTGGAGTTACAGGCTATCAAAACCGCCACACCACCAGTCGCCCCAGCCGCAACGAAGTTTGGTTGGGACTTTGAGGATGGCATTGGTGGCTGGTCGTCTTTGCATGGAAAGTTACGCGCTAGCAGCTTCGCCAGCGCCAGCCGCGGAGCGCTAGAAGTGCACAGCCGCGCACACGAAGGTTCCGGTGCGAGCGTCAGCTTGTTGGGCAGTGTTGAACCAGGCAACCGCTACCGGATAATGGCCGACATGACCATTGGCCGTGCCGCTTCGGTGAGCGCCATTGCCTACGCCTTCCTCTATATCGAAGACAGCACAGGCCGTGGCCAATACCAATCACTTGGCCGGCACGACACCCGTGGCGGCACATGGTCTAAACTGAATCGGGAGGTGCAAATACCAGCTGGCAATCTGCGCCGTGCAGAACTGCTCATCGTTGGCACACAACGTGAACAGTCACTGTTTATTGATAACATCGTGTTCAACAAGCTGTAACCCGCCTGCTACCCATAAGCCCTTGGCCGCTATCGCTGCCAGGGGCTTTTGCATTGAGGATGAAGCATGTCGCCGACACATCTGGCGCGCCTACCCGCCGTTCTTTGCCTGCTGCTCTTACTGGCGGGCAGCTTGAGCCTGTCATACCAAGGAGCGGCTTTCTGGCGTTTACTCGCCCAGCCAGTCACCACAGCACCGCCCATAAAGCGCGCAGCAGAACCAACCCCCAACCTACAGCAACTGGCTGATTTATTTGGTCAGCCCATGTTTGCCAACAATGGCCCAGCACCTGCCACTGCCCTGCAACTGAAGCTGATGGCCGTGTTCACCCATCCACACAACAGCCGTTCCAGCGCGGTGATCGCGCAGACCGGCGACAAGCCTCGGCGCTTCAAGGTCGGCGACAGCATCAGCCAAGGCGTGACCCTGGCCAGGGTCGAACGCCAGCATGTCACCCTTCTGCGCGACGGCCGCCACGAGAGCCTGCATTTTCCGGAAAAGGCTGCCTCTGCGCAGCAGAACGAATGGGCGCGCCTACCCCGTGGAGTGAATCAACTAAACAGTAATCCCTGACTTAAGGAAACACTGATTTATTCGCCCGCCCTTGCCCAGGCGGCGGCCTGCTTTTGAGATAATCGCAACCATTGGGCCAGGATGAGATTTCAACCGATGCAAGCAAGCTTTTCCGAGCTGGAGTACGCCGCCAAGAAGAAGCAGACGCG
>CAMCJM010000097.1 GCA_945874835.1 Pseudomonas synxantha
CTCAATCTGGTAACGTTGGGCCAGGGTCAGCTGCCGGTAATGCGTAGTCATCTGCGCTTGAATCCTTTGGTGTGAGAGCCTGGATTCTACCGGTGGCTGGCCCTCTGCCTATCGTTTCAAACGTTGCACTTATTCTATGAATTCAGGACCGGCTGGTTTCGCTTCGCCATCTGCCGGAGCAGGTGCTGCTTCTTTCTTAGCCATGCCAATAATCCGTCGTTATTCGGAGTTTTATCCGTTTTCAATGGGTTGAGAGCAAGTGTTATGCCAGACCATCAACATACCTGCTCGCGCTAGACAACCACATACCGTAAGGGCAACGTGGCCTTGGCGTAGGCTGTACAACGCCCACAGAAAAACGTCGGCTCAGACAAACGAAAGCCGACGAAATGCAGTTTAGAACAGTGGCCGCAGCAACTACAGCGGCATGCGTGAATAGGCTCGGGTAAAACCTATTTAGATAGCTGCACTCAAAGACGACCTCATTGCAAGGCCAATCTGCCAAATCTGCACGTAAGTAACTTAGGCGCAACGACTGGTAAACCTGATGCGCGACGGGCAAAGCATAGAAGCCGCGCAAAAACAGCGCTCAGCACGCCAGAAACCAACTGGCGGGACCGTTACGCTGCCCACTTAGACTCAAGCAATGTACTTTCAGCCGCCCACGCTGCGCGCCCTAACCTGCTCTACATCGCGCAGCTTGCATGCCTGCTTCGAGCCTAAGCCCGCTTATACGGCAGCCACACAACCTGCTAAGCGACTGCCGATAAAGCTGCGTCACGCGTAATAGTCGATCAGCCCCCTCGAGCTAATGGCATTGGCCCGAGCAGGCTCAACGCCAACAATCGACGTATCGTCTTCAGTGTCTAGTGCCTCAGTGCCACGCCCATTGCCTCCACGGCCGCCTGAATCCTGCTCCTGACCCTGCCAGCCACGGCTGAGCGACTGATCAGAAACGTTGACGTCGAGCAGGTTCATACCTTGTTGCGCAAACAATTCACGCAGGCGGTGCATTTGTGAGTCCAGTGCTTCGCGAACGCCGGCATGAGGGCTGGCAAACGTCACCTGGCTCTGCTCCTGGTTCATGCTGATACGCACCTCAAGACGACCCAACTCAGCAGGATCAAGCTGAATCTCGGCACTTTTCAGATTTTGGCTCGACATCACCCGATCGACCACCGCCTCACTCCAGCCACCCTGATGCATCGGCACAGGCTGGCCAACCAGCACATACGCACGAGTCGACAATGGACTCTGCTGGGAAATGGCCAGACTCAGCGCATCAAGCTTGCTGACAAACTGCTCCGCAGTGGTATTGGCCATTCCCTCTTTCAGCACTTCAAGGCTTTTGCCAGTCAGGGCCTCCAGTTTCAGCTCGGCCAATTGCGGCGTATCGCCTTCTATCGGCATTTCATCCTGCACCACCTGACTGGCCAGCAAAGATTGGCTGACGTTTTGTGCGGCCGGTACAGCCTGAGCCAGCGGCATGACAGCTTGCTCAGCCAACGCCCGCTCCTTAGCACCCATTTCCAATGCCATACGCACAGCAGGCAACTGATTAAGAGCGTCCAGTTCAGGATCAAAACTAGCCTCGGTCATACTTGCTGGGCCGGCGCTTATCAGGCTGCTTGTCGCGACCGGCATAAACTCAGTGCCGAAGATCGCATCAACCTGCTCTACCGGTAAATCGCCAGTAATACCCAGCAACAGCAACGGATCGAGCACAGCCCCCTCCACGGGTAACTCCTCCGGCAAAGCCTTGCCGCTATCGGCAACATCCGCCGTTTCAGTTGCGGCAACCGCGTGCGGTTTGTCGTCTGAAGGTTGATCAGACGCATTTTCGCGAGCTGGCTTGGCAGCGGCTTCAGGGCGCTCACTGGCTTTAGCCTGACGCTCTTTGGCATACACCTCTGAGAAGCTGGAACCCTCATTTTTATTGGGCTCAGCAGGCTTTACTGGCGGTTTACCAGCTGCGGCTCGGGGCTTAATTTCAGGTGCCGACATCAGCAGCAGATCGGGGGCAACGGACATGGACACTCTCCGCACGGGTTAGTCGTACGGGGTGTTTTGCAAGGGATGGGCCAACTTAAAGAAACACAATCGAGGACGCTGAAGACGCCCTGACAAAGCAGTCAGTGCCGATAGCGCTGCCGTTCGGACTTGAACAGGATGCGCACAATGGCAAATTCGCGCTCAACCTGCTCAATCAACTCCGCTGCCAAATCAAGCTGTTCGCGCTGGCCAACCTCTTCAAGCTGCTTGCACAAACCGGCCAGCATGTTTGCGCCCATGTTGCTGCAACTGCCTTTGAAGCTGTGCGCCGCCAAGCGCAGGTTTTGCGCGTCGGCTTCTTGCTGGGCCTGGCGCAGCAGCAGCAGGCGTTCTTCGGAATCAACAAGAAAAGTATCCAGAAGCACCGGGTACTCATCTTCCATGACGTCCTGCAATGCGGCCAATACGGCGCTATCAATGTGGATATCGGACAACGGCTCGCGCTCCTAGCTAAGTGCTCTGGATTATGCCCCAGCCTTCCAGGAAAACTCTACGCACACGCCCGGTTCGCCATCGCCCCATTGGCAACGCTCGCTTAACTGCCTGACCAGCGCCAGCCCTCGTCCACTCAGACGCAAAGCATCATCGGGCTGCGGCAGGAGCAATTGCGGATCAAAACCCGCCCCGCTGTCTTCAACCCGCAAGCGCAGTCGGCCGCCACCGCCTTCGGGAAGCAGGCGCAGATGAAAGCGCACAAACCCATCGGTTAGATGCGCAAGTCGATCACTGCGCTGGCGGTAATAGTCTGCAAAGCCTTCGGCATTGGCTTTAAGTGATGACTCAAGCCCCAGCACGCCGTGTTCCAGCGCATTGGAATAAAGTTCGGCCAGCACCGTAAACAAAGCTGCGCCCTGCGGTCTCAGGCCCTGAACCTCGAGCAGCAGATGCAAAAGAAAAGGTAAGGGATTGAAATAACGTAACGTTTCGCCACGAAACTCAAAGGTCGCCGACCAATCAAGCAAATGATTATGCCCGTTATCGGAAAACGTCAATGGCGGTCGCTTGACTTGGCCATCCTCAACCAGGCTGACTTCCAAAAGACTGACATCATCTTGCTGATCACCGCTGAACTGCAACAGCGCCTGCTGAATTTCGTCAAACAACGCTTGGGGCTTTTGGTTGTCAGCAAAAACACTGAGCAAACGTTGCTCACCAAACAGTTGCGCCTGCTTGTTACCCGCTTCGAGTACACCGTCCGAAAACAGAAAGACGCGATCGCCTAGGCTTACCGGATAAACCTCGCAGGCATCATTAAACGCAGCGGGCTCCAGCACGCCCAGTGGCAGATGCCGAGACACCAACGGCACGCGCTCGCCATTAACGCGCAGCAGGTAGCCATTGGGTAAACCGCCATTCCACACTTCTACGGCCTGGCGCTGAAAGCTCACATTGAGCAACGTGGCGCAGCAGAAAACGCCGCGCGGCAGGATATGCCTGAGTTTCGCGTTGACCTCGCGCAACACGTCAGTCAGCGAATAACCCTTGGCGGTCATGCCGTAAAACACTTCAGCCAGCGGCATGGCACCAATCGCTGCTGGTAAACCATGGCCGGTGAAATCCCCGAGCAACACATGCATGCCCCCGGACGGCTTATACGCGGCCAACAACAAATCACCGTTGAACACGGCAAAGGGCGACTGCACATAGCGAATGTTGGGGGCATCCAGGCAACCTGAATGCGCCACTTTATCGAATACCGCTTTGGCCACCCGCTGCTCGTTAAGCAGGTACTCGTTGTGCTGGCCGATCAGGTCACGCTGCTGCAACACGGTTTCCTGCAAACGGCGCAGGCGATCCATGGCGTTGATCTTGGCTTCAAGAATGACCCGGTTATAGGGCTTGGCGAGAAAGTCATCGCCACCGGCCTCCAGGCAGCGAACCAGGGCTTCGCCTTCGGTAAGTGAGGTGAGAAAGATGATGGGGACGAGCGCTTCGCCGGCAGCCTGTTTGATGCGGCGCGCAGCCTCGAAGCCGTCCATCACCGGCATCAGGGCGTCCATCAGCACTAAATGCGGGCGCTCCCGATCGAACAACGCGACCGCTTCAAGGCCATTGCTGGCTGTCAATGCGCGATGTCCCTGACGACTGACAATCGCCGACAACAGCATGCGATCAGCCGCGTTGTCCTCGACAATCAGAATGGACAAGCGCTCGATCATTACACGCGCCTCGGGTTAGGCTATGTTGAACAGCTGTTCAAAATTTGAAATAGCGAGAATCTTGCGCACATCCGAGCTGCAATTAACCAGCCGAATCATCGAATCGTCGCCACCTGCATAATCGCGAAGCAGGAGCAGCATGCCAAGGGCAGAGCTGTCCAGATATGTAGTGTCTTTAAGATCTACGATGTAGCGCTGGGGGGTGCTGCTGACGCTCTCGTAAGCATTACGAAAGTCCTGATGCGCGCCAAAGTCAAAGCGTCCCTGAATCAAAATGGTCAGCTCTTGCCCGTCTAATGAGGGCAGCGAGGTGATTGCCATGAACTACTCCTTTAAATAAACCACTGCCATGTACTCATCATGGCCCATACAACAGGTTATGCACGATCAATATGTAGCAGCGCAATGCGCGGTGGGCAACTATTGGACGCCCGCATCGTGATGCAGCACTTGCTGCGCTAGGGCTGCGGCTCGCGGCTGGCGAGGCGTTGCGATAAATCGTCGAGTAATTTTTGCTCACGCCGATCTTCCGCAATGCGGGCTTCATCTTGGTAGCGTTTAACCAGTTTCTTGAGCCCCTCTAGGCGCGCATAGCGCTGCTGCCACACCTCTCGCACCTTGAGCATGTTGTTGCGGTGCCAATCGACGCTGCCGCGTTGTTGGCCGATGGCGGTTTCCAGTTGCGAAAGAAAGCGCTGATAGTTCATCAACCACTGGCCGGATACCCCGCGCTGCCCTTCGGTGATCCATTGCTGTTGATAATCGCCGCGATAACGCTCCAGATCACCCAGTTGCGCCTCAGCCTGGCGCATAAGCCCCTGCACATGCCCTAACTGCAGGGCTGCCTCACGTTCAGCGCGCTCAGCCATTTCAACCACCGGAGCCAAGCGTGCGGCGCGACTTTGCGCCATGGATTAACCTCCTGCAGCGGGGTTGAAGACGGCAGTCAGTTGCACCTGACTATTGCCCAGATTCTCGTTGTCCTGCAGCCCCTGACGTAAGTACTTGACCATGGCAGGCTGGCGAGCAATCGCCAAATCGGTGTCGGCATCACCACCGGCGACGTAGGCCCCCACGCTGATCAGATCGCGGCTCTGCTGATAGCGCGACCACAACTGTTTGAAGCGTTGAGACAGACGCAAATGATCCGGGCTGACCACTTGTGGCATCACCCGGCTGATCGAGGCTTCAATGTCGATAGCCGGGTAATGGCCCTCCTCGGCCAGCCGTCGCGACAACACGATATGGCCGTCCAGTACGCCGCGCGCCGCATCGGCGATAGGATCTTGCTGATCATCGCCCTCGCTCAGCACTGTCTAGAACGCGGTAATCGAGCCACCGCCGGCTTCAGCATTACCGGCGCGTTCAACCAGTTTCGGCAACCGGGCGAACACCGACGGCGGATAACCTTTGGTCGCGGGCGGCTCGCCAATGGCCAGGGCAATTTCCCGCTGCGCTTGGGCAAAACGGGTCAGCGAGTCCATCAACAACAGGACATTTTTACCCTTGTCACGGAAGTACTCCGCTATACGCGTGCAATACATGGCCGCGCGTAAACGCATCAACGGTGCATCATCGGCGGGTGAAGCCACTACGACTGCCCGCTTGATGCCTTCCTGGCCAAGAATCTCGTCGATAAATTCTTTAACTTCACGGCCTCGCTCGCCAATCAGACCGACCACAATAATGTCGGCGTCGGTAAAGCGCGTCATCATGCCCAGCAGCACCGACTTACCCACACCGGTGCCCGCGAACAGTCCCAGACGCTGACCACGGCCTACAGTCAGCAGACCATTAATTGAGCGAATGCCCACATCAAGAGGTTCACTGATCGGGTGACGATTGAGCGGATTGATGGTCGGGCCTTCCATCGGCACCCAGTCTTCCGCTTTCATACCGCCCTTGCCGTCCAGCGCCCGCCCGGTGCCATCCAATACCCGCCCGAGCATGGACATGCCCATGGGCAGGCGGCCGGTATCAGGCAGCGGCACCACACGGGCACCAGGCGCAATACCAGCCAGGCTGCCGACCGGCATCAAAAAGATTTTGCCATTAGAGAAACCCATCACCTCGGCTTCGACCTGCACCGGGTGATAGCTGTCATCGTTGATCACCAGACATCGACTGCCCAAGGCCGCACGCAGCCCTTCTGCCTCTAACGTCAGGCCCACCATCCGCAACAAACGGCCTTCCACCAGCGGCTGAGTGGGTAATTTCACGGCCTCGTGATAACCGGCCAGGCGCTTGGCAAAACTCACTCGCTCAAGGCGCATCCGCACGAGCCTCTGCGGCATCAAGGTCGATGTGCAGGTCAGGCTCCTGCGGATGGATGACTTGCTCGCGCTGCTGCTCAAACAATTGTTTGAGGGCCTGATTGAGGCGGGTTTCTACCGTGGCATCAATACGGCTGAGCTCAGTTTCAACTCGACAACCACCCGCAAGCAGCGTGGCATCTTCGAGGATTCGCCAGCTTTCTTCATGGCGCTCGCGCACGCTTTTGATCAGTTCGAAATCCTGCGGATTAACGTGAATACGGATGTTGCCGGCACCCATGGGTAGCAGCTTGAGCGCCACGCCAAGAACCTGACGAATCTGACTGGAATCGCTGGCCAACTCTCGTTGAATCACCTGGCGCACCATCTGCCCGAGCAGCGTCACCATGGCTTCTTCAAGCTGCTGATCCTGCTCGGCGATAGGGGCGAATAACTGCGTCATCAGTTGTTCAAGGCTGACAATTTTAGCTGCTAAGGCGGTATCGCCTTCCTGCTTGGCTTTTAACTGACCGGCGTGGAAACCGTCTTTCTCGCCGGTGGCAAAGCCTTCGTTGTAAGCATCCTGGCGAATGGCTTCCAATTCGTCCAGCGTCAAAGGTTTGACGTCTTCCAAGGCAACTTCTTCGCTCTCTGCCTGCAGAAGTGCCTCCTCTGGCGACGCAGGCACCTGCTCCAGTTCAGTCGGCTCGGGAGCCTCAACGTGGGGATCAAAGCTAGGTAATGCCCAGAGATCTACGCCCTTAAGATCCTTGGCGCGTATCAGTTCACTGGGTGGCTCTTTGCTGGACATACGTTAGACCATTTCCTCGCCACCCTTGCCGCCCAGGACGATTTCGCCGGCATCGGCCATGCGCCGGGCAATGGTGAGAATTTCCTTCTGCGCGGTTTCCACATCGCTGACGCGAACCGGGCCTTTGGCTTCCAGGTCGTCGCGCAACAACTCGGCCGCACGCTTGGACATATTTTTGAAGACTTTTTCCTTGATCGCTTCGTCAGCACCTTTAAGCGCCAGCACCAGAACATCCGAAGACACTTCGCGCATCAACGCCTGAATGCCCCGATCGTCCACATCGGCCAAGTTGTCGAAGACAAACATCAGGTCTTCGATCTGGCTGGAAAGGTCTTCGTCGACTTCGCGGATGGAGTCCATCAACTGGCCTTCAACCGAGCTGTCGAGGTAGTTCATGATGTCAGCAGCACGCTTAACCCCACCCAGCGCCGCACGCGAAGTGTTGGAACTGCCGGAGAATTGCCGCTCAAGAATATCATTGAGTTCTTTCAGCGCTGCCGGCTGCACAGTTTCCAGCGACGACACCCGCAGGACAATATCCAAGCGCACCTTGTGATCAAAGTGCCCGAGCACTTCACCGGCCTGATCGGGGTCTAGATAGGCCACCACAATGGCCTGAATTTGCGGGTGTTCATAGCGGATAACGTCCGCCACGGCGCGCGGTTCCATCCATTTCAGGCTGTCCAGGCCGCTGGTGCTGCCACCGAGCAGAATACGGTCGATCAGGCTGCCGGCTTTGTCTTCGCCCAGGGCCTGAGTCAGCATCTTGCGAATATAGCCGTCGGCCCCAACGCCCAGGCTGGTCTGGTCGCCGACGATGTCGACGAACTCCCCCATCACCTGCTCAACCTGCTCACGCTGGATATTGCGCATGCCGGACATGGCCACACCCACGCGCTGCACTTCTTTAGGCCCGAGGTGACGCAACACCTGCGCCGCGTCGGTTTCGCCGAGCGAAAGCAACAAAATCGCGGCTTTATCAACCTTGGTCAACTTGGCGGGGGCTCGCTTATCACTCATCGGCGTTAATCCACTCTTTCACAACCTGGGCCACCCGCCCTGGGTCTTCGGCAACCAGACTCTTAATGGCGTTTAGTTGTGCATCATACCCCTCACTCGGGCTCGGCAGGAGGATGCTTTGCGGGCCGCCCAGGCTGACACGGTCGTCTGCCAGATCGCCACCCAGCGCGCCCATTTCACCCAACTCAACATCGCCGCCACGACCACCGTCCTGGGACTTGCCCGCGTTGGTGATGTTGTTAAGCACGGGACGCAGCACACCAAACACCAGAATCAAGATAAACAGCACACCCATCGCTTGCTTGACGATGTCCCAAAACCAGGGCTGGGTGTAAAACGGGATATCGATAAACTCTTCACCCAATGCATCCGTGAACGGCGTATTGATCACGCTTACGCTGTCGCCACGCGAGGCATCAAAGCCGACCGAGTCCTGCACCAAACGGGTAAAGCGTGCCAGGTCCTCGGTGCTCCACGCGACGCGAGTGGCTTCACCCGTGGCGGCGTCAACTCTGACCTGATCATCGACCACGACCGCCACCGACAAGCGACGCAGACGCCCTTGTTGTTGCTTGGTGTAGCTGACCGAGCGATCAAGCTCAAAGTTACGCGTGGACTGTTCGCGCTTATCGGCCGGATAAGGTGCCAGCATGGCGACACCCGTAGCAGGGTCGATGATTTGCTCACCGTTAGCATCCAATAATGGCTGGCCAGCCGCTACCGCGCCCGGTGGCGCCGCCGCACCCGCTTGCTCAGGCGCACCCGCAGCACCTGGCGGTTGGTTAGCCACAGCGCCCGGCACGCCTTGCGGCGGTAGGCTGCTGGTGCGCTGCTCGTTGACTTGCTGTTCACTGCGCAGCGCCGGCTGATCGGGATTGAACATCTCTGAGGTGGACTCCACAGAGCTGAAATCCACGTCTGCCGACACCTCGGCCTTGTAGCGGCCAGACCCCAGCACAGGCTGCAGGATATTGTGCACGCGCTGGGTAAACAGACTCTCCATACGGCGGCTGTAGTCGAACTGTTTGCCGGCCATGGTCAGCTCGGACATTTCCTGAATATCCGAGAGCAGGTTGCCCTTCTGATCCACCACAGTCACCTGCGCCTTATCCATCTCCGGCACGCTGCTGGCGACCAAGTTGACAATAGCCATGACCTGGCTGGGTTCCAGCCCTCGCCCGGAATACAGCTCAACCAACACCGAGGCGCTGGGTTTGCGCTCATCACGCACAAACACCGAGCTTTTCGGAATAGCTAGGTGGACACGGGCCGCCTTGACGTTGTTCAGGCTCGATACTGTGCGCGCCAGTTCACCCTCAAGGCCACGGCGGTAACGTGTGGCTTCCATAAACTGGCTGGTGCCCAGGCCTTGCTCCCGGTCGAGGATTTCAAAGCCCACGCTATTGTCCTTCGGCGCAACACCGGCAGCCGCCAAGCGCATACGGGCACGGGATAGGTCATCGGACTTGACCAAGAGCGCGCCGGAGGTGGGCTCTACGGTGTATTTGATATTGGCCGCGTCCAGCGTCTGCATCACCTGGGACGCATCCATGCCATCGAGGCTGCCATACAACGGACGGTAATCCGGCTGCTGCGACCACAGCACCACTGCAAAGCCAATGGCCACGCTGGCAGCCAAGCCCACCAGCAGACCGATCTGCCGCAACATCGACATGTCGGCCAGATTTTCCAGAAAAGTCAGGCCGAACAGCGGTTTTTTCGGTTCATCGCCACCGGTGGTGGCTGGTACGTTTGCAGCGGCGGCTTCAGCCATGATTCAGCTCCACCCTTAAACCGGCATCTGCATGATGTCTTGATACGCCTGGACCAGCTTGTTGCGAACCTGGGTCATGGCCTGGAAAGAAACGCTGGCTTTCTGCGAAGCGATCATCACATCCGTCAAGTCAACGCCACCGGTACCCATTTCAAAGGCGGCGGCCAGCTTATTGGAGGATTGCTGGGTTTCGTTCACCTTGTTGACTGCCTGACCAAGCATTTCAGAAAAGCTCGGTGCGCCGACTTCTGGCGTGCTGACAACAGGCTTTTGACGCGCCATGGCCTCAGCCTGCATAGACCGCATCTCAAGCATCAGACGATTGAATTCAACACCTTGGCTCATCACTACCTCCGCAGGCCGCGGTTTTTTGACGCTTCGCGGCGTTTGTGGAGTCTTTGCAACAAGAGTGCCAAATTTCTGGAGGATGGTTTTGCGGCTATCAGCGATCGAGGGTACGCACGTACAGCGCTTCAACCTTCTCCCGCGCCCAAGGGGTTTTACGCAAAAACGTCAGACTGGACTTAATACTCGGGTCGCTTTTAAAGCAGCGAATATCAATGCGCTGTGCCAGCCCGTCCCAACCGTACTGGGCAACCAAGGCGGTGAGAATGGCTTCGAGGGTTACGCCATGCAGGGGTTTTTTAGGTGACTGAGTCATGCAGAACCTGTACGAACAACGTGGTTAAAGTAAACCCCGCCACCTTAGCCAAGCTGGCGAACAACCGAAAGCGTCAAAAGCATTTGCATGCACATTGATAAAAGATCAGCGGCCTCAACCGGACGAAGCGCCCAGGGCAGCGTCTACCCGGTAGACAGTCAAAAAAAAGCCGGCCCAGCACAGTGTGCAGGGGCCGGCAAAGTACTATCGCATCGTTAAAACAGCGCATCCGCGTCAGCGTAGAAGCTGAATGCACCTTCGCCCCCGCGCGCACTCATAAGCAGGGGGCGGTTAAATATCAGGCCAGCTTGCGCTCAACCTCATCAAATTGAGCCTGCAAGGCCGCCTCAGGCTCTTCAGTCAGCAGGCTGACAACCACAATGGCCAGGGTTGCCAGAACGAAACCAGGAATGATCTCGTAAAGAGCAAACACGCCACCCAGATCAGCCAGTTGCTTCCAGATAACGACGGTCAAGCCGCCCAGCACGATGCCCGCCAGAGCGCCATTGCGATTCATGCGCTTCCAGTACAGGGACAGCAGAATGGCCGGGCCAAATGCCGCACCGAAACCTGCCCACGCGTAGGAAACCAGACCCAGCACAGTGGTATCAGGGTTCATCGCCAGCGCCAGCGCAATCAGGGCAATGAGCACCACAGCACCACGGCCGATCCACACCAGTTCCTGATCACCGGCATCCTTCTTGAGGATGGCCTTATAGAAGTCTTCAGCCAAAGCAGAAGAACTCACCAGCAATTGGGAGTCGGCTGTGGACATGATGGCCGCCAGCACAGCAGCCATGAGGATGCCCGCGACTACCGGGTGGAACAGGCTGTTAACCAGCACCATAAAGATGGTTTCCGAGTCGCCCAGGTCCGCTTCTAGATAGCCCACACCCACCCAGCCAATCACCAGAGCGCAGAACAGCGTCAGGGCCGTCCAGCTCACCGCAATACGGCGTGCAGTCGGCATGTCTTTGTCGTCGGAAATCGCCTTGAAGCGCGCCAGGATGTGCGGCTGGCCAAAGTAGCCCAGGCCCCAGCCGAGCAGCGACAGAATGGCAATAATGCCCAGCGGCTGACCTTTGGCGTCATTGAAGAGCGTCAGCAATTCAGGGTTTTTGGCCTGAATGGCCAGGTGTGCGGCCTCAACACCACCCACGGCGTTCAATGCAAATACCGGCACCAACACCAGTGCCAGCGCCATAAGCAGGCCCTGCACCACGTCGGTCCAGGCCACCGCCAAGAACCCACCGAACAAGGTGTAAGACACCACTGCAACCGTACCGACCACCACCGCAATACGGTAATCCCAGCCAAATACGGTTTCGAACAGCTTGCCTGCAGCCACTAAACCAGAGCTTGCGTAGAAGAGGAAGAAGAGCAGGATGAAGATCGCTGACACCACACGCAGCGCGCGGGACTTGTCATTGAAGCGATGCTCAAAGTAGGACGGCATCGTCACCGAGTCATTGGCGACATGCGAGTAGACGCGCAGGCGACGGGCGACAAACAGCCAGTTGAGCCAGGTACCCGCCAGCAAACCGATGGCAATCCAGGTGGCTTCAAAGCCAGCGACCAAGGCGTAACCCGGCAAGCCCAGCAGCAACCAGCCGCTCATATCAGAAGCACCCGCAGACAGCGCGGCAGTGGTCGGGCCGATGGAGCGACCGCCAAGGATATAGTCAGATAGGTTGCTGGTGCGTTTGTAGGCCACCAGGCCCAACCAAAGCATCAATACCAGGTAGACGACGAAAGTCGCCCCTACAACAAAAACGTTCTGCTCGTTCATCTTGTTGTTCTCGTGTTGGCACGGCTAACGCCGCGACTCTAATTTTCAGTAATCACTGCGTGTGGTCACTGCTTTGCAACCACCGGCCAAGCACGCGCACCGGTGGCAGGGCACGCAGTGGTGCGCCACTGCCTTAGGAACATTTTCATAAGACAGCATGTTTGGTGTTTGCTGCGCAAAGCGGCAAACATAACCAGGCTCAGCTGGGCCAAAACCTGCGCACCCTGCAAAGCGAGGACGGAATTTAGTGGTAGACGCATTACAGATTCTTACAAAAAACTCTGGAGTTTTTGCAAAAACCTCCAAGCGCAGACACTTCCTGCAAATAGCGGGTTAAAGCCTAGGTTCTGTTGACGTAAGCCACCGGCTAGAATCTGGCTTTTGCCATGACCGACAGAAGCCAGTTAAGCGATACCGAGTGGGCTCATATACAAAGCCTGCTGAGTGCCACAAAGGGGATACGGCTACTGAACGCACCCAGTTGTC